>CAYYVY010000042.1:0-27325 GCA_964475265.1 uncultured Anaerolineaceae bacterium
TCCCAAATGGAGCGCCCGGAATGACAGAAAAGATACTCATCATCGATGATGACGTTGATACACTAAAACTCGTCGGCCTGATGCTCGAACGACACGGCTATGATATCGTCGTAGCGAGCAACGGCGCTTTGGGAATCGAGAAGGCCAAAGAAGAAACACCGCAGCTCATTCTACTCGACATCATGATGCCGGACATGGATGGGTATGAAGTCACACGTCGCCTGCGGGCCGACCCTACCCTGACGCACATACCCATCATCATGTTCACCGCAAAAACCATGGTCGATGATAAAGTCGCCGGTTTCGAAGCAGGTGTCGACGACTACTTAACCAAGCCCACCCATCCGGCAGAACTGACCGCACACATCAAAGCTGTTCTCGGCCGAGCAACCCAAACCCAAGCCAGCACACCCGAAAGAGCACGGACCATCGCCTTTTTAGGGTCACGCGGCGGCATAGGCACTTCGACGCTCAGTTTGAATACCAGCATCGCGCTGCAGCAAGAAGGCGATGATGTAATTTTCGCGGAACTCAATCCAGGACATGGAACCATCGCACTCGAATTGGGGATCGCGAACGCCTCGGGTCTATCCAATCTTCTGAATCGTTCGTTGAAGGATATCCACTTGCGATCCGTCGAGAGCGAAATCATCAGCCACACTTCGGGGATTCGTATGCTGGTCGCCTCTCACGCCCCAAACAATGTCGAGTTGGAGCAGTCTGTGGCGCAAATGGAAACCGTCGTTACGAATTTGGCTTCAATATGCACCACCGTGATACTCGATCTTGGATGTTCGATGCGGCCGTACGTCAAGCCGATTTTAAAGCATTGCGATTGCCTGATTCTCGTCGTTGAACCGGTTTTCCCATCCAACATTCTGGGTAGATCGCTGCTTCAAGAACTATCAACTGATGGGATCCAGCGCGATAAAATCTATCTCGCCTTGATCAACCGGGTTCGTTCGAGCATGCAGATCCCATGGCGCCAGGTGGAAACCGAAATCGACCTCGAGTTGGCCGGAATTGTCTCCCCCGCACCGGATTTGGCTTATCAAGCCTCCAGCGGCTCGACTCCGCTGATTCTCGCCCACCCGGAAAGTCTCGTGTCCGATCAGATTCGCAAGCTGTCGAAATTCCTTACCCAACGCCTCGAACGTGTCGTGAGTTGAGCCGCGTCGTGAAGCTTGACGTTCTCGAGCCCCTCCTCCGGACAGCAATTTCGCTCCTTAATAACGCAAAACATACGGTTGCCATTACGGGAGCGGGAATATCGACGCCCTCGGGAATACCGGATTTTCGTTCCGCCCACTCCGGTTTGTGGGAATTATACGAACCACTGGAAGTCGCTTCACTGACCATATTCCGACACGACCCGAAGAAATTCTACGATTGGATTCATCCGCTGGCCAGACAAATCAGGGAAGCGGTCCCCAATCCAGCCCACGTAGCTCTGGCGCGTCTCGAGCATGGCGGCTATTTGGACGGCGTGATCACACAGAACATCGACGCACTACATCATCGAGCGGGATCTAGCCTCATCCTTGAGCTTCACGGGCACCTGCGCCTCGCGACGTGTGTCTCCTGTTACGAAGTGTACGATACGGAAGATATTTTTGAAGACTTTATTCGAAACGGAGACGTTCCGCGCTGCGTGAAATGCGGCGGTGTATTGAAACCCAACGCCGTTCTCCTCGGAGAACAGCTGCCTTACGAGGTCGTACGATCCGCAGAAAAACTCCTGGGGAATTGTGATTTAATGATCATCGCCGGTTCGTCGCTTCAGGTTACTCCCGCAGCAACATTGCCCATCCCGGCGCTCAATCGCGGGGCGAGACTGATCATCGTCAATCACACCCCCACTTACCTGGACGAACGCGCGCTCGTCGTCATTCACGACGATGTGGAAACCGTTCTCCCCTATCTTGCAGACGGAGTACTGGGTAAAGACAATGAGTAAATCACATTCAGCAAAAGACGAATCTGCAATTCGCAACTACCCGCGACTGTTGAAGCGCTACGCGCGGCTATTAGACGTCAGCTCGGAACTGGTTTCCACCCTCGAGCAAGGTACGCTGCTTCAGCACATCGCTGAGGTTGCCCGTGAGTTGACCACCAGCGAGGCATCCTCGATTTTGTTGTACGATCCGCAAACCAACTATCTATTTTTTGAAGCGGCGACGGGGCCGCTAAAAGAAGGCTTCAGCCGCTCAGCAGTTCCAACGGACAACAGCATTGCGGGGTGGATTTTTACAAACCGGGAACCCTTACTCGTCGAGGATACGAAAACCGATTCCCGCTTCTTTGCCGATATTGACCTGCAAACCAACTACCTCACCCGATCGATCCTCGGTGTGCCCTTGCAAACCAAGGACAAGACGATCGGGGTGATCGAAGTGCTCAATAAAAAACAGGGAACCTTCGTCGAAGACGATCAACTCATCCTGCGTTCCCTCGCTGCCCAGGCAGCGATTGCGATCGAAAATACACGCTTGTTTCAACAAAGCGATCTCATCGCCGAAATGGTTCATGAACTGCGCACACCGCTGTCCGCGCTCTTGGCTGCCGCTCATCTTCTGCAGCGCCCGGATCTCCCCACCACACAAAGCGCCAAGCTCAGCCAGACCATTTTCAGTGAGGTGCAGCGGCTGAATGATATGACGACCGATTTCCTGGAGTTGGCACGCTTGGAATCCGGTCGAGCTAAGTTCGAACGCGAACCGGTCCACATGGAGGGCCTGATCGTGGAATGCTTGGAACTCGTTCGACCTCAGGCCGACGAACAAAAAGTAACGCTGAAAACCGAGTTCGACCGCAGCCTCACCCCGGTACAAGGAGATCGCAATCGATTGAAACAATTGGTGCTGAATCTTCTCACCAACGCGATCAAGTACAATGACGAAGGTGGCAGCGTACTGATATCCTTGCAGCGTGAGGGCGCCACGCTTGTTTTATCCGTGGAAGACAGCGGATGTGGCATTCCGCAAGAAAGCCTGCCGCATATATTCGAACGTTTTTATCGCGTACCGGATCAGGAGAAAAACATCAAAGGAACGGGGTTGGGCCTGGTGATTGCCAAACGTATCGCCTGCAGTCACCATGGAGATATCGAGGTCGAAAGCGAAGTGGGGAAGGGAAGCATCTTCCGGCTGCGATTACCGATCCCGCATAGCTCAATCTCGAATTGAGACGCTTTGAATTCGCGTTCAACCTTTTCGTCCGAACTGACGCTCTAGCGCATCCACAGAAAGATGGATCATCGTTGGCCGACCATGCGGGCAAGTACGCGGCGCAGCGCAGCCCTCGAGATCGCGGAGCAGCCTCTGCTGCTCCTCCAATGAGAGAACCTGGCCCGCTTTGATTGCCGCTCGCTTGCAGGCTCGTGCCGCTAACCTCGCCTCCGTTTCCTTAGCCAAGGGCGTTTCATCTTCTTCGAAATCTTCTACAACGGATCGAAGGATTCGTTCGGGATCTGCTCTAGCGAACATCGCCGGAATTGCCCGCAGCCTGTAGGTCCTCTGCCCAAATGCTTCGACGTCGAATCCGATGTGCTGCAGCACTTCGGATTGGTTCTCGAGAAGGTCGCTTTGCTCGGGGGTGAGGTTTATAACCAGCGGCTCAAGCAAAGATTGCCGCTCCACCTGATCCTGCTCGTACGCATGCATTAACGCCTCGAACAGCACGCGTTCGTGAGCAGCATGCTGATCGACCAGATAAAGTCCGTCCGGACCTTCGGCAACGAGATACGTGGCGCCGATTTGTCCCACGGCTCTTAACAATGGCAGATTTCCGAACGGCAACGCAGACTGGAGGCGGATTCCACTGCCTACCTCTTGCGCTTCCACCAAGCGCTGCGTAAGCTGCCAGTCACTTTGTACTCCCGCAACTGATTCCTGCCAGGAGCCGGTAACTGAGACTCCCAGTCCAAGCGCAGGGGACGGCGCTTGACCCAACAAAGTCGATCGAACAACCCGTTGAACCACTGAGAAAACGACGTCTTGCTCCTGAAAGCGCACTTCGGCTTTGGCCGGATGCACGTTCACATCTACTTTCTCCGGCGAAAGTTCCAGAAACAGCACAGCCATCGGGTAGCGGCCGACCATCAGCAGAGCATGGTAGGCTTGAACCACGGCAGCCGAGAGACTCCCATCTTGCACCCAACGCCCGTTAACAAAAAAGGTCAGCTCCTTTCGATTGCCGCGATGGATCGACGGTGGGCTGATGAAACCCCGAATTCCGAAAGGCGTTGCACTATTTTCCGGAATGGCGATGAAGTCTTTGGCCCTTTCCACATCATAGATTGCCGCCAATATTTCCCTGCGATTTCCCTTGCCGGAGCTTTGGAATGTTTCCCGCCCCTCCTGCGTGAGTTTGAAACGAACCTCGGGGTAGGCCAGTGCGTAGCGTGTAACCAGGGCGGAAATACGCCCGCGTTCGGTTCTTTCGGTTTTGAGGAATTTCCTGCGCGCAGGTACGTTGTAGAAGAGATCGCGCACCCGCAGGATCGTGCCTCGGGGCGCGCCTACGGACTGCACGTCTCCCGCCTGGCCACTTTCAACGACCAGGCGGCTGCCCGTTTCTTCCTCGAGCGCTCTTGTGATAAGTTCGAGCCGGGAAACCGCACCGATGGAAGAAAGCGCTTCACCTCGGAAACCGAGAGTTCGAATAGCAAACAGATCTTCAGCCGTGCGCAGCTTCGACGTCGCGAAGCGGGCTACTGCCAGCGGTACTTCCGCACGAGGGATGCCGATGCCATCGTCGGAAACCTCGATCAAGCCACTTCCCCCGCGCTCCACCGTGATTTCGATCGAGCTTGCAGAAGCGTCGAGGGCATTTTCCACCAACTCCTTGACTACCGAAACCGGCCGTTCAACCACTTCGCCGGCGGCAATGGCGGAGGCAACTTCTTCGGGTAAAATCTCGATAGGCATTGAAGTTTTCATCGCGGGATTAGATTATAACCTCGAGACAGTCCGTTGACACCCTGCTTTGCAACCCCTATACTGCCGCGGGTGAATGCGTGCGGGCAATTGCCCACCGCTGAATTGACACTTTGAACGACCGCTGCCGGCATTTCCCTATTTGAAGTACGATCGAGTTACCTGACGATATGTTCGACCGTCTCTAAACTCGATGAGTACGACGAGGGCGACGAAAAGGAAATTCTGTATGACCCCAATCCACACCATTTTCTTCGATCTGGACGACACACTCTACCCCAACACCAACGGATTGTGGGAAGCCATCGGAAAGCGGATCAACTCTTTCATGATCAGCCGTTTGGACATACCCGAACAGCGCGTCTCTTTCATCCGGGATGAATACTTGCATTCTTTCGGTACGACGCTGAACGGATTGATCGCCAATCACCAGGTGGATCCCCAGGAATACTTGGCGTACGTTCACGACGTGCCTCTGGAAGAATATCTCCACCCGGATCCAGATTTGCAGCAAATGCTGGCTCAGATTCCGCAGCGAAAGATCATCTTTACCAACTCCAATTCGGCACACGCCAATCGCGTGCTCTCCGTCCTGGGCGTTGAGTCGTATATCGATCTTATTCTTGACATCGTCGCGCTCGAATTCATCAACAAGCCGAAACCCCAAGCATACACCCGTGCTTTGGAGATCACCAAAGCCGGCGATGCGCAGAATTGCTTGTTTCTTGACGATCGAGTCGAGAATCTGCTTCCCGCGGCCGAACTGGGCATGAAGACTGCGCTGGTCGGAAATAAAACCAAACCCGCCGCTGTGGATTATCATTTAGCGCACATCACGGACCTGTTGGAAACAGTAGCCGAGTTGAAATTGTAAGCCATGCTGAAATAAGAGAGTAATGATGGACGACGGAATCGGGATTGTATGCGCTGTGCTCGTTCTTGTCTTTCTATTCAACCTCGGAATTCTACTTCCTGTATTGCGGCGCGGCTGCAAACGATTCGAAAATCCTTTCAAGGAATATCGGCCGCCCTGGGAAGTTGAGCAGGAAGCGGTAACGGAACTGCATAAGTCGCTGCTTGAACTAGATCAAGGTTCCGATAAGGAGACGCCAAGCCAAAATGGCCGATAAAATACAAACGCTGCAACAGGCAGTCCAACTCGTTCCGCAAAAGGGATGTACGATTGCCTTTGGGGGCATGACGCTTTATCGCCGGCCGGTAGTCTTCGCTCTGGCCTTATTGAGTCGTTATCAACGCGAGCGGTCCCCAAACGAATTAACCCTGCTTTGTTTCACGGCGGGCATAGAAAGCGATTTGCTCGTCGGCGCCGGGATGGTTTCGAAGGTACGCTCGTGCTATTTCGGGTTGGAAGCATTCGGCCTCGCTCCGAATTTCACCTCGGCGGCCAACAGTGGTGCGATCGAGATCATCGAGGAGACCGAAGCCAGTTTGGCCAGTGGCGTTCGCGCCGCCATGTCCGGTGTGGGTTTTCTACCTTCTACGGCTTGGCGGGGCACTGATTTACCGCGTCTCCGCCCGGATGTTAAAGAAATCGTCGATCCGTACAGCGGTGAGACGTTAATCGCATTTCCGGCGATCCACTGCGATGTAGCGGTGATCCATGCACTCGAAGCCGATCTGGATGGTAATGCCAGGATTGGCGGGAATAAAGCCATCGACGAGGAACTGTCCCTGATCGCCGACACCGTCATCATTACGGCTGAAAAGGTAACGCCCAAACTCGAGAAGGCGGAGGTCCTCGGACCGGTCGTCGATGCGGTTGTAGAGCTTCCCAACGGCGCCTGGCCCAGCTCTTGCTATCCGCTTTACCCACTCGACGGACGGGCGATTCTTGAATACACGGATAAAGCGGGAGGCGAGGAATACGACAGTCTCATCGCCGCCTGGTTGCAGAAATTTGCCTTGGAAAGTCCCTGAGCTTGTTTGAATATTTCTGGAATAGAAATACTCGGGATGCAGAGAAAGATGATCCACGACGAGTGGATATACATGGCGAAAACTCCAACTCGTATCTTTCGTCCCGCGTTCATAATTTTCTTATACTCACGTGTTATGGTTAACCGTACCTGCGCTATTTCCGCAGGAGGAGTGAAAATATGTCACCGAAAGTGAAAATGTTCGTGCTGGGTGCTTTCGTCAGCGCGATTTTATCCGCCTCGCTGTTCGCAGTCGGGCTGGCGATGGGCGTCAGCCTCCATACGGACCAAGCTCCGCAGGTGTCCTACTGCCAGGACATCTCGCCTGAAGAGATGCAGGTATTATTCGAGCCGTATTGGCAATCCTGGGATATCCTGCACAATTACTACGTAGAGCAACCGCTGGACGATACGGAGCTAATGCGGGGTTCGATCAGAGGCTTGGTCGATTCATTGGGTGACCCCCACTCTTCGTACATGGATCCAATCGAGTTCGAACAGGCCAACGCCACTTTGGAAGGGTACGAAGGCATAGGTGCCTGGGTCGATACCGATGCGGAGTATCTGACGATCCTTGCGCCCATTCCAGGTTCACCCGCGGAAGAGGTTGGCTTGCTACCCGGCGACGAGGTCATTGCTATCGATGGGGAAGACATGACAGGCATCGATGGCAACCTGGTCATCCAACGCATATTGGGGCCGGCGGGTTCGATGGTTCACCTTACCATCTATCGCCAGGGCGAGCCGGAATTGCTTGAATTCGATATCGAGCGTGCGCACATCGTTATCCCGACCGTTGAGGGGGAGCAGCTCGATAATGGAATAGCGTACATCCAACTTCTATCGTTTGCCGAGACGACAACCGATGACTTACGCAACATGCTGACTGATCTCATCGATGGTGAAACGACCGGCTTGATCCTGGATTTGAGGAACAATGCGGGTGGTTATTTATTCAGTGCCATTGACGTCACCTCGGAATTCATTGATGAGGGCGTTGTCGTAACCGAACGATTCGGCGACGGCAGCGAAGAAGCCTATCGTGCCACGAGCGGCGGCCTGGCGATAGATATTCCGCTGGTCGTGCTGGTCAACGCGGGCTCGGCGTCCGCTTCCGAGATTGTCGCCGGCGCCATCCAGGATTACGACCGAGGCACCCTTGTGGGCGAAACGACGTTCGGCAAAGGTTCCGTGCAGCAATGGATCCCACTTTCTTCCGACCAGGGTGCCGTTCGAGTTACCATTGCAAAATGGTATACACCCAACGATCGCCTGATCCACGAACAAGGCCTCACACCAGACATCGAAGTCACGATGACCCCCGAGGATTGGGAAGCGGGCACCGACCTTCAGCTCGAAGCTGCGATCGAACTCCTGCTGACGAATGATGCATAAACTTACAGGTATGATCGACCGAAGGAGAAGATAAAATGTTATTCTGGGATTCCACATATTTTTTGTATATGATCCCCGCGTTCTTACTCGTAATGCTGGCGCAAGTCTGGGTAAATTCGACCTATCGGAAATGGAGTCAGATACGCAATCTCAATCAGATTAACGGCGCGGAGGCGGCGAAAAGGCTGCTCACTTACGGGAACCTGCACAACGTCCAACTGGAGGGCACACCCAAGCAGCTCGGTGATCATTACGATCCTCGATCTCAGACACTCAGACTCTCACCGGGAGTCGCCCAGAGTCAATCCGTAGCATCCCTGGCCATCGCAGCACACGAAATTGGACACGCGCTGCAAGATCGACAGGGATATCTGCCGCTGCGTTTCCGCGCCGCGCTCGTCCCCGCCGTGAATATCGGTTCGAGATTGGGGCTGATATTAATCATCGTCGGGCTTTTGATCCGCGGTGTTTTCGGTACGCAAATGGCCTGGCTTGGCGTGGGAGCCTTTGCGCTCGGCGCTTTTTTCTCCCTCGCCACACTACCGGTCGAGCTGAACGCCTCATCCAGGGCGCGGGCGCTGCTCGCCGACAGCGGACTTATCCGCTCGGCGGAGGAAAAACGCGGCGTCGATGCCATGCTGAACGCGGCTGCTTTTACCTACGTTGCCGCATTGGCGGCCGCAATATTGCAGCTGCTCTACTGGATCAGCCTGGTGAGTGGCGGGAGCAGGCGCCGTCGTTGATCGTCTAGGGCGTAGAAAGACAAAGGGAATATCCCACCAGATTAGAACTCCAGCTTGCATCTTCAGGCCGTCCGGTTTCACGCGGACGGCCTGTTTGCATGACGGTGAAAGCGCATTTATGGTTTACGTAAACGGATCATTTTGACTCCCCCATGGCCAAGTGCTAGAATCAAATGCCTGATGGCCTTCTTCTGGCCAATGCGAGGCTTGACATTTCACGGAAGGAGGCAGACGTGGGTACCCGTATTCTTCGCCTGATTTATCCGCCATCCTTGATAAGCAAACCCATACTCTACCAGCTTATTAAACGCTTCCAAATCGAAGTAAACATCCGTGAAGCTCACATTACACTCGAGGAAGGTTGGCTCGAAGTTGAGTTGAATGGGGAGACCCAAGAATTAAACCGTGCAGCTCATTTCTTGGAAGAAAAGGGCATCGAAGTCGTCCATCCGGACTGAGGCATTCTCATGGAACAATCACAAATTGACCTGACCATCGAACAAATCCGGGGCGCATTGGAGTCGGGCAATGTCCTTGATGCCATCGCTGCGCTCATCCGCTTGCATCCCGCAGACCGTGCCGAAGCGTTTTCTGATCTGAAGGACATCGAGCAAGCCTCAATTCTACCTGGCCTGGATGTCCCTACAACCGCCGACTTGCTGGAGGAACTCGAGGACCCAGAAGCTGCCGACGTCGCCGAGGGACTCGCGCGCGAGCGCCTGGCTGACGTGCTCGATATGATGGAACCGGATGAAGCTGCAGACGTTCTGGGAGACATTTCGCCAAAACTCGCCGCCGAGGTACTTGCCGAGATGGAAGACGCCGAGGAGGTTCTCCCGCTGCTCGAACATGCGGATGAAACAGCCGGCGGCTTGATGACTACGTCGTTTATCGCACTACAGCCAGACGCCACAGCCGCGGAAGCAATCCAATATCTTCGCGGAATCAACCCAGATGAAGAAACACCCTATTACTTGAACGTCGTCGATCACCATGGACGTCTGGTTGGAGTTATTGGCTTGCGTGAATTGGTAATTGCGGACCCAAACAGCCGCATCGCCAAGATCATGAAACACGATGTCATCCACGTCACCACAGATACCGATCAGGAGGATGCAGCCCGCTTGATGGTCAGATACGATTTGGCTGCGCTGCCCGTCGTCACAGAGAAGGGCATCCTTGCTGGTGTGATCACGTACGACGACTTGATGGATGTGCTCGAAGTCGAGGCGACGGAGGACATTTATCGCCTGGCGAATGTGACGGGTCCTGGGCTTTCGGTCGAAAGCCCAATTGGATTATCTGTCAGACGCAGATTGCCGTGGCTTTTGGTAAGTGCTGCCACCGCCTTCTTCGCTTCCTGGGTCATCTCACGCTTCGAGTCGATCATCGCACAGGTCGCCTTGCTCGCGGTGTTCCTATCCATCGTCAGCGGACTGGGCGGCAATTCTGCCACGCAGAGTCTGGCGATCATGGTGCGCGCCATCGCCCTGGGAGAAATCCAATTGCGCGATTCCTGGCGCACGGTCGTCAAGGAAGCATTTACGGGTCTGCTGCAGGGAATCGCTGTTGGCCTCGTCGCTGGCTTCGGTGTCTATATCTGGAAAGGCAATCCGACCCTGGGTTTCGTGCTCGGGCTCGCCCTGCTCGGGAACATATTCATCGCCGGTATCGTCGGTACGACAATTCCGCTGGTGTTAAAAGCTTTGAACATGGATCCAGCTCTTGCTTCCTCCGTGCTGGTAACGACGGTCACCGACAGCGCTGGCTTTGCACTCTTTCTCGGCCTGGCCACGTATTTCCTGCCGTACTTGATCTGACGGATTGCGAATGGCAAAGCAACTGATCGTCAACGCCGACGACTACGGCCGAACGGAGAGTGTCTCGCGCGGAATCCGTCAGGCGCACCTCGAAGGAATCGTCTCTACGACGACGGTGATGATGAACCTGCCAGGCGCGTCGGAAGCTGTAAGGATCGCCAGAGAAGAAACCCCGAATCTCGCTCTGGGTGTCCATCTGAATCTCACCTACGGCGAAGCACTGTCTCCTCGAGTGCGGCAATCGTTGATGGTGGATTCTCGGGGAATGCTGCCTGCGAAGGAGTTTTTCTTTCATCACTCCGAGCGTATCATGCGCAACGACGTGGAAAGCGAGTGGCGCACTCAGATCGAGTCCTTTCTGGCATGCGGTGTCACCCTGGATCATCTGGATTCCCATCATCATGTTGCTTTGGCTTCTGCAGAAGTCTGGGCGCTCTACCTCGAGTGTGCCAAAGAATACGGTTGCGGCGTACGACTGCCCAATGCAGTCGATGTCCCAGATGATGCGCTGCGCGATTTCCTGCCCGATTGGTGCATCGATTTCGTTCGGCACGAGGCGGTCCGTTCATTGGACGAAGCTGCGGTTCACCATCCGGATCACTTTTTCTCCTCCTTCTTTGCCTCCGGCGTCAGTCTGGAGCACTTGTCACGTCTCTTGCATTCACTTCCGGCTGGCGTGAGTGAGTTGATGTGTCATCCCGGATTTGTGGATGAGGAATTGAACGCCAGTAGTGGCTATGCGAAGCCTCGCGAGCGGGAATTCCAAATATTAACCAACCCCGCTGTGCGTCAGTTGATCGACGAAGACAAGATCAGCTTGACGACGTTTCGTCGAGCGTGGGCATGAATCCGAAACCGTGGCTCGTGCGCCTGCTGCGATTTTTCTTCCACCACTTGTACACGACCTTCGCCTGGGGTTACGACGCCGTCGCCTGGACGACTTCCATGGGCCAGTGGCGTACCTGGCAATCGGCAGCCCTACGCAAAGACCTGCAAAGCCCCGTCCTCGAGTTGGGCGCAGGACCGGGACACCTGCTGCTCGATTTGCTGCGCAACGAGTATCGCGCTGTTGCGCTCGATGCGTCCCCACAGATGACACGCATCGCCGCCAGACGGCTGCGCCGGGGAGGTCATCAGCCTACGATCCTACGTGCTCGCGCACAAGCCATTCCGCTGCCTGCACACACGTTCGCCGCTGTCATCTCGACGTTCCCCAGCGAATACATCCTCGATCGGCAAACGCTGGAGGAGATTTGGAGAGTTTTAAAACCTGGTGGGGAGTTGATCGTCATCGGGGTCGAACGCATCACCGGACGAGGCATTCACGATCGTCTGGCAGCCTGGCTCTACCGCTTCACAGGCCAGGCCGGCGATCCCGGCGATCACTGGATGAAGCCGCTTGAAGCGATGGGATTTATCCCCGACCTCGAACGCGTTCGCCAACCGCGCGCCGTTGTGCTCCGCTTCAGGGCCAGGAAACCAATTCCTTGAGACAAAGGTTATCGATCTCGACCCATGCTCGTTATAATGACAAGTGCGGCCTTAGGTCTTCCGCCTGCCTTTCGACACAACGCCTTGCCGGGCCGCTAGAATACCGGCGAGCGTCGACCGGTGCACACAGGTTCGAACTTATCCATGGAGAACATCTTGCGACGAGTTAAAGAAAACGACGTAGCGATGATCGTGTCGAGTGACCATAAGCATCTCTTCGTTCGCATGCAAAAAGGCGAAGAGATCCAGACCCATCGGGGCGTCCTGAAGCACGACGACATCCTTGGTATTCCCTGGGGTTCCGAACTCCGCAGCCACCTCGACATGCGTTTCTACGTGCTCGAACCGACGCTGCGGGACTTACTGCTGCACATTAAACGTAAATCCCAGATCATATATCCCAAAGACATCGGATACATCCTGCTGCGTTTATCCATCGCGCCCGGAAAGACGGTGCTGGAAGCGGGGACCGGCTCCGGCTCGCTGACGCTGGCGCTCGCCTGGTGCGTGGGGCCGGAAGGAAAAGTGATTTCATACGACCGTCGTGCCGACATGCAGAATCTCGCTCGAAAAAATCTCGAGCGCGTCGGCTTGGAAAATCGCGTCGAGTTGAAACTCAGAGACATCGAGGAAGGATTCGAAGAAACCGAGATCGAAGCCCTTTTCCTCGATCTGCCTGACCCAGAGAAGTACCTGGGGCAAGCGCGCGCAGCCCTGGCACACGGCGCTGTGCTGGGAATGATCGTTCCGACGACGAATCAAGTAAGCGAAATCCTTCGCAGCATCTCGAAGTACCCTTTCGAACTCATCGATGTATGCGAGATCGCGCTGCGCTTTTATAAACCCGTCCCCGAGCGTCTACGCCCTGTGGATCGTATGGTTGCCCACACGGGCTATCTCATCTTTGCCCGAGCGGTCGTTCCATTCGAGGGGTAATAACTTGCACGATTTTTACATCCCTGAAACAATGGCATAAAATAACGCTGGCAGACTGTATAACGACAAAACTAGCAGGAGGATCAAGATGCCTCGTTTTCGTCGTCCGTTACCGCCGCCCTTGCAAAGATTTCCACCTCGCCATATCCGTCCGATTCGGCAGCGAGCTGCAAAAATCGCCCTCGACAGACTTCAGAAGGCGCATGCGCTTCTCGCTCAGGGAAAACCCGAAGAGGCCGCGGCGATATTTTCCGAACTCGCAGATGCCGCCGCTGCTCGCGGACTCCCGCGCGCCGCGCTGATAAATCTCCAGGCAGGCCGCGCCTTTCTCGCCGCAGATGAAGTAGAAACCGGATTGGAACGCATCCGCCACGGTCTGACGATGATGGCCTCAACGGGGCAAGTCGTCCGAATGCCCAACATCAGCCGCCGGATACTCGCCGAACTTCGAGGGCGCGGATTGAAGGAAGAAGCACAGGCGATGGAAGCCGAAATTCAAAAGCTGCTTTCCAAACACGGATTATCCCTGGCGATGGCCGTCGACGCCGCAGATGAGGGAAGACTTCCGGCAAAATGCCCGTACTGCGGAGGAAATGTCCAGCCCGATGAAGTCGAATGGCTGCAACATCAGCAGGCCGCTTGTGCCTACTGCGGAAGCCAATTAACTTAGGATCAACAGCGAAATGGGTATTCATGGGAGACCTACGCGCACATCTTCGAAAGTGCCTCATCAAGCAGCAACCTAGGATCCACACTGAGTGGGAGGCAAGACCAGCTGCGGTCCTTTTGCCCTTGTACCAAGATCGGGACATCTGGCATTTACTCTTCACACGCCGCACGGAATACGTCGAATCGCACCGCGGCCAGGTTTCCTTTCCCGGTGGTGTGATTGACGCCGAAGACGAGAACCCCACCCAGGCGGCACTTCGCGAGATGCAGGAAGAAGTCGGAATTCGACCGGATGACGTCGAGGTTCTCGGCATGCTCGATCCGCTGCTCACGACGACGCAATACGCCATCATCCCCATTGTAGGAACGTTTCCCTGGCCGTACGAACTTCACCTCAATCGCGATGAAGTGGCGGGCACTTTTGGGGTCTCACTCGAATGGCTGGCGGATAGAGACAATCTCGAAGTCCGTCAACGAGACTACCCCATCTCCGGCGGCAGTATTCCGGTTTATTACTTTAAACCTTATCAAGGCGAGATCATTTGGGGGGCGACGGCACGGCTTACGTTAAATCTCCTCAGCCTTTTAGAAGATCTGGAATAACAAAAGCGGAGCGGATGAGTACACCGCTCCGCGTGGAGATACGTCGATTTGCCGAATTCTACGTCTATTACTCGTCTTCGCCGAACTCCGCTTCTTCTTCGCGTTTTCCACGCTCGACGAGTTCCGGCTCCATTTCGACCTCGACCAGTTCTTCCTCTTCTTCTTCGATCTCTTCCACTTCCTGGTAAACAACGCTGGCGATGACTTCATCCTTACCCGTGAGCACTTCAATGCCCTCCCCGATTACAAGGTCGGCGACCGTGATCACGTCGTCCATATTCACTAACGAAGAGATGTCTACCTCGATGCGGTCGGGCAAATTTCCGGGCAGCGCTTCGACTTCGATCTCGTTCAGACCACTCACGAGAAGACCGCCAATCTCCTTGACTGCCAGTGATTCTCCCACCAGTTCGAGCGGAACTTCGGTTCGAATTGCCACGTCCATCGAAACCTTGAGAAAATCGATGTGCAGGATGTCCCCGCGAATGTAATCGCGTTGAACCTCACGCAGGAGCACGTGATGAGGGGCATTCCCAACCTTTAGCGAAATCAACGTTGATGCCCCGACGTGCGCAAGTGTTTTTGCCGTTTCATGCTGGTCGAGTTCGAGCGGCACGGATTCGATTCCCGCCCCATACATCACCGCCGGTAAAATACCCGACCTGCGAAGTGCCTTGACTTTACTTCCGGTTACTTCCCTTTTTTTTGCATGCAGTATTACTTCACTCACTTTTGAACCTCCGGAACGCCTCTCACCCCGAATGGGTTACCCTCGTTCCATGGTATCGTCAATCATTCATCAAGAGTATTTTCTCATCGTCGACGGGAGAACTTTCTTCCGATGAGCAGCATCAATCCTATCGTGATGCCGGATACAAGGCCAGCCAGCAGGGCACCCTGCGTATCCAGCATCGTCTCAACCGTGCCATTGACTTCTTGCGCCAGAAGAATGACCGAGGAGCTGTTTTCTGCATCGATGCTTCTACCGATCGTAACGCCTACTTGAGTGTTATAGAGTTTGACGTCCTCACCGACAGCGATACCAATTCCACCGTCAGTTGCTGTGACGAGATTCCCTCGCACCGTCCCGGCAGCCACATGATCGAGAGTCACCTGCTCCCCTTCGACCTGAAACACACCGCCCTGCCGAAGCTCGACGTCTGAAGCCGTGATCTGATTCGCGCCGCCTTGCGTGACGCTCACCACCTCGGCTTCGAGGTTCTCGATCGTACCACCCAACAAATCGATTGTATCGACTTGCATTTCATTGGATTCGCTCATTTCCTTCTCTTTTCCCATACGCACCTCATGTGCAGAGCAAAGGGGTGCCCCGACAAATCGAGCAGCACCCCGATTTACACGTCTCGAATTCTACCGAGTGTTGACTGCGGCGTCAACCGTATCTTTTTAAATTGACCCATCAGCGCACGATTATGGTATCTTGCCGCTGATGCGTTGACCGAAATCGTCCGGCATGTTAAACTCACCAATTGTCGATTTTTGAGAACGCTTTTCAGGAAAATATGAGCATAACTCGCAAATACTTGATTTTTTCAGTGATCGTCTTGCTTTCCTCGATCGCAGGAACGGCGCCCAAACAAGCACCCGGCTTTGCGGATATCACGCGCCCAGAAGACGGCGAGGTTCTCCACGGTGTGGTAACGATCGAGGGCTCGGCTGCGCATCCGGCATTCGTTGCCTACGAACTATCCTTCGCATACGACCCGAACCCCACCGATACGTGGTTCCCGATCGTGGATGATTTCCAAACCCCGGTCAGCGACGGCAGACTCGGATTGTGGGACACCACAGGTATCACGGACGGCGACTATCAACTGCGTCTGTATGTGATGCTGGAAAACGATAGCCGCCTCGAAGCTTACGCACGCAATCTGCGCGTTCGCAACACGACACCCGTCGAAACACAGCCTGCATACGAAGAACAAAACACCCCTATACCGACTGCGCTCATGGCGACGGAAACCCCTGCACCGACGGTCGTGCCCGTCATCAATTCTCGACACAGCGGGACGCAAAAAGTTCTGCAGTCCTTGAAAATCGGAGTCTATATTGGCGGCTCGTCGCTCCTGATATTCGCAGCATACCTGTCGCTGCGTAAAATCTCTCGCTCCCGAAGGCTTTCACCACGTGAACGCAGAACGAGAAATTCGGCGAAGCCCACACCTTCGAAGGAGAGAGGGGACAAATGACGGAACTGCCAGCCCCCTACTTAATCGTCGGTTTGGGAAATCCGGGGAAAGAATATGCCCGAAACCGACACAACGTCGGTTTCATGCTGCTCGACAGACTCGCCGAGGACTTTCAGGTGGCCTATTCGCGGCGGAAATCCAACGCTGCCTTCGCAGAATGTCTTGTCAACGACAAGAAGGTCTACCTTGCAAAACCAAATACATTCATGAATGATTCCGGCCGCAGCGTCGCCGCGCTGGCGCGGTTCTTCCGCATCCCAGAAACCCAGCTGCTCGTTGTTCACGATGAATTGGATCTGCCCACAGGGAACATCCGCATCCGTCCTGCCGGTGGTTCCGGTGGGCATCGAGGTATGCAGTCGATCATCCATGAACTTGGAACGCGAGAGTTTCCCCGCGTGCGCATCGGCATCGGCCGCCCTCCGGGGAGAATGGATCCCGCAGATTATGTGCTGCAAGATTTCGACTCTGAAGAATTGATCGAACTTCCATTGGTGCTGAATCGCGCTGCGGAATGCATCCGGATTTTCATTCACGAAGGCATTCAAGCGGCGATGAACGGTTGTAATGCAGTATAGATCAGCATGAATCTGACTGCCCTTCTGAAGCGTATACGCACCCTCCCGGATTATCAGACTCTCCTTGATAAATTGCTCACGGACGAGTCGATTGATGGATCCTTGCACATTCCCCGTTCCGCACGCGCCGCCTTGATCGCTGCGCTTGCAGACGATGTGAAACGGACGTTTGTCGTACTCGTCGCACGAGCAGACCGGATGCTTGCGCTTTCCGAGGAGATCGCAGCTTGGTGCCCCGATCTTTCCATCCTGGCTTTCCCCGACCCGAATCCCGTATTTTATGAAACCAGCCCTTGGTCTGATCGAATCATACGGCGCCGCTTGACAGTCCTCGCAGCCTTGACGGAAGAACATCAACCGCGCGACGATCGAATGGATTCGTCCAATAAACCGCTGGTCGTTCTATCGACCGCTCGCGCTGCGATGACGCGGACGCTGTCCCCGCAGCGGTTCCGGGAACATTCGAGATGGATCAGGGTAGACGACAGCGTCAATCTCGATCAAATGGCGAAATACCTGATCGATGTTGGCTACACGCACGAAAGCCTGGTCACGCAGCCGGGACAATTCAGCCGCCGGGGTGGTATCGTCGACCTTTGGGCACCCGCGCAATCGCTTCCCGTCCGAATCGAATTCTTCGGCGACCAGATCGAATCCTTACGGATGTTCAATCCCGCCACGCAGCGATCGATCGACATCGTTTCGGAGATCCGCATCACACCGGCAAGAGAGGGATTGCCGCTTGCCTACCGACCCGGCTGGGATGATGTGATGCACGCAGCGACGCCTATCGCCGATACTGAAAAGCATCGCTGGCTCGAATATTTCCTGCCGCGCATGAATCCTGCGCCGACGGGCCTGCTGGATTATGTCCCCGCCGACGCCGTGGTCCTTAACTTTGATCGCACAGCTTTCGATGACGCCATCACTGAACTGGAAGAGCAAGCGCTCAGTCTGCGTCAAGATCAAGTCGATGAGGGGTTGTTGGACAACGATGCCCCCCTGCCGTATCTCACCCTCGACGAACTCAACGAGAAGCTGGACGACTTGAAAGCGATCAACCTCGGTCAGATCGGCGCGGAGCGAAATGTGGAAATTAACCTCGGCGATGCTTTCACGGCAGGACGCCGCTTCGGCGGACAATTGAAACCCTTGATGGACTACTTGGCCGATATCGTAATTCGTCACGAAAATGCAGTGACGATCAGCCGTCAAGCGCCTCGCCTGGCCGAAATGTGGTCACAGCAAAACGCGCCGGAATCCGTCCAGGAAAGCCTCACGACCGATTTACCGCCCGGTAGGATTCACTTCATCCATGGCGCACTTTCCGAAGGTTGGATTCTGGCGGCACCCGGCAAAGCGCCGCTGCATTTGCTCAGCGATGCGGAGATATTCGGTTGGGCCAAACCAAAACCCCGCGTGCGCCCGAAGCGAGTCGCCAAGGCACCGGAAAACGTATACGCCGATCTGCATTCGGGCGATTGGGTCGTGCATGTCGATTTCGGTATCGGTCGATTCAGCGGTCTCGTCGATCGTACGCTGGACGGTATTCGACGCGAGTTTATCTTGATCGAATATGATGGTGGCGATCAATTGTACGTTCCCATTCATCAGGCCGACCGCATCTCGCGCTACATTTCTGCCGACGGGTCGGCTCCGACCCCCACGCGCCTGGGCAACCAGTCCTGGGAACAAGCCAAGAGCAAGGTCAAGGCAGCCGTCGAGGAAGTCGCGCGCGATTTGCTGCAGCTCTATGCCCAACGCAGCACAATTGAAGGACATGCCTTTTCGGCAGACACACCCTGGCAGCAGGAACTTGAAGCATCCTTCCCGTACATCGAAACCGAAGATCAGAAACGAGCGCTCCAGTCCGTGAAGCAGGACATGGAATCGAAAAGACCGATGGATCGGCTTATTTGCGGCGACGTGGGTTATGGAAAAACGGAAGTCGCGTTGCGAGCGGCGTTCAAAGCCGTTATGGGTGGGAAACAGGTCGCCATACTGGTTCCGACCACCATACTCGCCCAGCAGCACTACAACACCTTCCATCGAAGATTGTCGGCCTTTCCGGTCGAAGTTGAAATGCTTTCCCGCTTCCGTTCCCGACAGGAAGCTGCGGAAATCATCGAACGCCTTACTTCGGCGAAAATAGATATCATCATCGGTACCCACCGCTTGCTTCAGCGGGATGTCGTCTTCCACGATCTCGGTCTGCTGATCATCGACGAAGAACAACGCTTCGGCGTCACGCACAAAGAACATCTCAAATTAATGCGGACCGAGGTCGATACACTGACGATGACCGCAACACCCATCCCGCGAACTCTTTACCTCGCCATAACCGGCGCGCGGGACATATCCACGATCGACACGCCGCCGGAAGAACGGCTTCCGGTGATCACGCACGTCGGCCCGTATGATCCCCGATTGATCCGCCAGGCCATCTTGCGTGAAATCGACCGCGGCGGGCAAGTGTATTTCGTGCACAACCGGGTGCAGACCATCGACGTCGTCCACAAACGCATGCAAGAACTCGTTCCCGAGGTGACGATTACCGTTGCACACGGACGCATGCACGAAGGGCAGCTTGCGTCCGTGATGGACGAGTTTGCCAGTGGCGACATCGATGTTCTCCTGAGCACCTCGATCATTGAATCCGGTCTCGACATCCCCAATGCCAACACGCTGATTATCGATCGTTCGGAGTGGTTCGGCCTCGCCCAGCTGTATCAACTGCGCGGACGCGTCGGGCGCGGGGCTTCCCAGGGATATGCATATTTCTTCCGCCACCCGCGTCAGCGTTCAACCGAGGAAGCTCGTCAGAGGTTGGATACGATTGCGGATTATTCGCAGCTGGGAGCGGGATTCTCGATTGCCATGCGGGACCTCGAAATTCGCGGCACAGGGGATATTCTGGGTACTCGACAGCACGGCCACATTTCCAGCGTAGGATTTCATCTATATACCCGCCTGCTTTCCAGCGCAGTCCGGCGCCTGAAAGCCGAGTACGCGCTGGAAGATAAACACCCACTGCCAGCTCCCCTGGCAGCTGAACTTCTTCCGGTCTTCATCGATCTCCCCTTACCAACCGCGATACCCGCAGCCTATATCGATGATCGCGATCTGCGTTTGCGGCTCTATCGAAGAATGGCGGAGGTTCGCACATTGGAGAGTATTGAATCACTCGCCGCGGAACTGCACGACCGTTTTGGACCGGCGCCAATCGAGGTCGAAAACTTGCTTTATCAACTGCGCATTCGCAGCCTAGCAATGCGTGCAGGTGTAGAAAGCATCTCGGTTCAAAACGGGCAGATCCTGCTGCAAATGCCGCTATCCGAAGAACCGCGCAAGTTGCCCATCGTCGCTGAAGACGTGCGCCAGAGCAAACGCGGCTTGTGGCTTTCGCGTCACGATGATTCGGACTGGATGGATCGGCTGGAAGAAGTCCTAAGGGCATTACAGCCTGTGGTGAACGATGCATCCCTCCCCTCGTAAGCAAGTAGAAATTTGCATTATTTAGAGTCAGTCGCACACTTCAAGGAGGGGTTTTGCAGACACCACTGTTTATGCAATTCAACAATTGGACAAGTAAACGTATTACCCTGCAGAGTATTTATATCTCACCACGGTATTGAACCAGGAGCGTCAGATATGGCTGCGCATCAATGTACTCGAAACCCAACACCCATGTGCGCCAATCAAACTCGCTACCCCCTTCAGGTACAGGCCGATACACGGAGTAGAAATTGAGGTTTACATATTCATCCGGCCAGACTATCTCCCGCGTGGTGTCACCGACTCGCACTTCATTACAACTAATTTCCGGCGCATCCCCGAACACATCTTCCAACTGAGACGCAATTACATCCTGA
This sequence comes from uncultured Anaerolineaceae bacterium, assembly GCA_964475265.1. Taxonomy (GTDB): domain Bacteria; phylum Chloroflexota; class Anaerolineae; order Anaerolineales; family E44-bin32; genus WVZH01. The sequence continues at coordinate 21,192 of CAYYVY010000042.1, forward strand.
AACGAACCCTGGATCGGAAATTCACTCCCACCTTGAACGCCCCAATCGATTTCCGTGAGGTCCTGATAGATATTGGGCATTGAATCAACGGGAATGATAATCTCTGGATTCCACCAGTTATGCCGCAGGATCAAACCCCGTGTTGGATTGCTGATACCAACGAAATTCTGTCCGCTTCCCTCACGCACCGCCTGACCGAACGAGTCGATCGTTTGCAGCACGCGCGGGTCGTTGCAAAAATCCTGAGCGGATACGTCTTCCGTAAGATTCCAAGAGTTAACCCACCCGGTACCTCCAGCGGGAAGCATGATTTCCATCCAGACCGAACTGCCCAAGCCCGTGCTTGCCCCCGTTAATGCCAGATCCCTTTGATCGTAGGCAAGCTCCCCCACCGGTGCACCCGATAAGCCGGCCGGATTGCGAGCTACGAGAGTTTCATCCGCCTTTACCCAGGCGATGGCATATAAATCGGAGCTAGGAGGAAGCGTAGGAATTTCCGTCGCTTCAAGCGTCCCCTGAGGTGTGAAAGACGCAAGTTCAGTCTCGATGCTGTCCAGCGACACGGACGAACGGGTACACGACACGCACGCAAGGGCCGAGACGAAGAAGAAGACGATGGTAAGCCTGACTGGGTGAGAACGCATCACAACTCGATTGCCCTACCTTTTCCCCACCGAGATCATGTCAGCGGAAATTTCTGCACCTCTCAAAAGCCGGCCGGTGTAGTGGAATGATGGTCTTGCGCAACTTTGCCCTTTCGCGCTCCAGTACGCTTTCGCTTGCTTTCCATGGGTTGTAGTGCGAGTGTGAAGACTTCGTCCATGTTTTCCACGAGGCGAATGTCCATTGCGGTACGGACGCTGCGGGGGATTTCGACTAAATCTTTCTCGTTTTTCTTCGGAATGATGACCGTCTTCAATTTGAGCCGGTACGCAGCCAGCACTTTTTCTCGAACGCCGCCAATCGGGAGCACTCGCCCACGCAAAGTGATTTCACCACTCATCCCGATGTCGTGTCGCGTGGGACGTTCTGTCAGCGCCGAAGCCACCGCCGTCGCCATAGTGATTCCAGCACTCGGCCCATCCTTGGGAATGGCGCCTTCCGGAACGTGAATGTGGATGTCCTTCTTCTCGAAATCCTCAGCGGGTATGCCCAACACCTCAGCCCGACTCTTAATGAACGAAATTGCGGCCTGAGCGGATTCCTGCATGATCTCCCCAATGTGGCCGGTGACTTGAAGATTCCCCTTTCCTTCGTATAACAACGCTTCGATCGTCAGACTATCTCCGCCATTTTCAGTCCACGCCAATCCCATGGCCGCACCGATTTGATCTTCCTGATCCGCTTCGTGCGGCGTGATTTGCGGTGGACCTAACAATTGAGTGGCCATGGATTGGGTGATTCGCTTTGGAACTTTCTTCCCCTCGACTTTCCGTCGGGCAATTTTTCTGCAAATCTTACCAATCTCACGCTCCAGATTGCGGACTCCCGCTTCCCACGTGTATTCGCGGATGATGGTGCGAATGGTATTGTCCAGGAACCTTATTCCCTCGTTGATCAAACCGGTTTGTTCCAACTTGCGCGCCACGAGGAATTTGCGTGCAATGATCACCTTCTCCTCTTCGATGTACCCCGGGAATTCAATGACTTCCAATCGATCGAGCAGCGCCGGTGGAATCGGCTCGACGGTGTTCGCAGTTGTGATGAAAAGCACATTTGCGAGATTGTAAGGGATTTCAAGATAGTTATCGGAGAAAGCATGATTTTGTTCCGGATCCAAGACTTCGAGCAGCGCTGCAGCCGGATCGCCCCGGAAATCTTGCCCCAATTTATCAATCTCGTCGAGCATGAAAACGGGATTGATTCTTTCCGTTTTGCGCATGGTTTGCAGGATTCTCCCGGGAAGCGCCCCGATATACGTACGGCGGTGACCTCGTATTTCAGCTTCGTCCCGAATGCCGCCCAGCGAGATGCGGATAAAGTTACGATCCAACGCCTCAGCAATCGAGCGGCCCAACGAAGTCTTGCCGGTTCCGGGCGGCCCGACAAAACAGAGGATTGGCTGGCGATGTTTGGGGGGCACGAGACTTTTAACGGCGATGTACTCCAAAATCCGTTCTTTCGCTTTCTCCAATCCATAATGTTGGCTGTCCAACACTTCTGCCACATGTTGGATATCCAGGTTATCCGTCGTCGATTCCGTCCAGGGTAATGACATCAACCAGTCAATATATGTGCGCAGAATCGCCACTTCGGGTGACATCGGAGGCATTTGACTCAGGCGTTGAATCTCGCGCAGGCAGGTCTTTTCAACCTCGTCCGGCAGAGTCAGATGTTGGAGACGCTTGCGAATATCTGCTATTTCCTGAGTCCAAATGTCGCCTTCTCCCAATTCCGTCTGGATGGCTTTCATCTGCTCGCGCAAATAGCTTTCGCGTTGGGATCGATCCATTTCGTTTTGAACGCGTGAATAAATTTGATCTTCCAACTCCAGGACTTCCAACTCCCTTCCAAGCAGCACGCTGGTACGCTGCAGCCGTTCCATGGGATCGAAAGTCTCCAGAATATCTTGTCGCTCAGAGACGTCAAGTCTCAATGACGAGATCACCATGTCCGCCAACCATCCCGGATCCTCGATATTGACGGCGTAGACGAAGGTCTCTTCGGGAATGGCGCTGTTGAGCTGTACACATTTTTCGAACAATGTAAGCACGGCGCGCATAAGTGCCACGATTTCTTTGGTTCGCGCGCTCGATTCATTGATCGGACGAGCACGCACTTTGATGTAGGGTTCTTCCTGGATGCACTCGACGATTTCAACTCGACGCCGGCCTTGCGTTAGAATCGAGCTCGTACCATCCGGTAAATACATCAACTTCCCAACCGCGACCTCCACACCAACGGCGTACAAATCATCGTATCGAGGTTCTTCGATATCCGCATCGAGCTGCGTTACAGCGATCATCGTTTCATTGGTGTGAGAGACTTCCTCGATCGCCAACAGCGAGTGATCATGACTGACGAACAGTGGTGTAATCATGTTGGGAAACAAAACGATATCGCGTAGGGGCAAGACGAAGCATTCGATTAACCCGTTCTCATCAGTAGCGGCTTCTTCAATGTCGTAAAGCGCATCCGCCCGACGCCCAATGGCGCTGCTCCACTCACCTGGAAGGTGAGGCCATTCCAGTGCCCGAATCGCCATTACGCACCCTCTTCCAAATCTGTAGACTTTTGCTTCTCAGTCGCCTCTACCGCATCAATTGCTTCCCCAACGACAAACAGGCTGCCTGCAGCCAAGACCACATCCTCGCTTCCCGCATCCTTCATGGCACGCGCGATTGCATCAGCGACAGGCACGATGATGTCCACGCTTACGCCTGATGCGTGCGCCAGATCTGCGAGAGCTTCCGGATTTGCCGCGCGCGGGTGCACGGCTTGTGTGACGATCAATCGCCAAACACGCGGAAGCAGTTCGCTAAACATTCCGCTGATGTCCTTGTCGGCCGAAGCACCAAACACCAGTATGAGGCGTTGGCCGGGGAAGTAATCATCCAGGGCAATACGAAGCTTCAGCGCCGAATCGCGGTTGTGCGCTGAATCCACGAGCACCAACGGAGAGCGTGAAACGATCTCCAGCCTTCCCCGCCAACGGACCGACGCAAATCCTTCGTGAATCGCCGCTTCAGGTATTTTCAAACCGCGATCGCGCATACATTGCAATGCGGCAAACGCCACAGCGGCGTTGACAATCTGATGATACCCGAGGAGGGGAATGAAGAATCGCGGCGGTACCCATTCCTCGATTCCCGCCGATTCTACGTACGTGTCCATCAAAGGTTGTTCCTGCGAAGACCACACAAAAAAACTCTGGCCTTCAAGGGAATGTTTACCGGGGGAGAATAGCCAATCCCGGCCGACTTTCACCAAAGGCGCTGAGAGCTCTTCAGCCACGTCTTCGACGACGCCTTCGGCTTCCAGCAGCTGGGGTGCCAGCACGATGGGCACATCCGATTTGATGATCCCCGCCTTCTCCCTGGCGATATCGGAAAGGCTATTGCCCAACAAGTGCATGTGATCGTAGGATAAAGACGTGATTACTGCCACCAGTGGGTGGAGCACATTGGTGGCATCCAGACGGCCTCCCAATCCCACCTCGATCACGGCACATTCAACCTGCCGTTTTTGAAAGTATAAAAAGCCGAGCGCTGTAATGATCTCATAGGCGGTTAAACCCTCGACTCGTGCGACACGGGGTTTGATCTCGTCCACGAGATCCGCGACTTCAGTTTCGGATATCTCGACCCCGTCAACACAAATACGTTCGGTAAAACGCTGCAAGTGGGGAGAAGTATACAAGCCTGTCCGATAACCAGCGGCCTGAGCCACCGAAGCGATCATGGCCGCCGTCGAACCCTTGCCTTTCGTTCCAGCGATATGAATTGCGGGATACGTTTCCTGGGGGTTTCCGAGGGCATCCAGAAGAGTCCGGACGCGGGCCAAATCAAAAACTTCCGCAGCATAGCGATAGCTCCGCTCAATGCTGTAATCGATGTGGCTGTAGATAAAATCCAATGCTTCTTGATAGCGTTGGTTTTCCATGGGAACCAGATTCTATCTTCCACTGCAGAAAGACACAAGTAACGTTTATTCTTGCAATCGGACATATTTCGCGCTAAGATGAATTAAGTTAAACAAGTTCGTATGAGGAGGAGGTGATAGCGAAGTATTGAACGTCGATTTTCTCCATTTTTTTTCCAACACAACGCAAATCGAATACCAATTTTATTGAGGAGGATAGAAGTCCAATGGGTAAAAGTCGCTTGACATTGATCCTATCATTACTCGCGCTAGCCGTTTTACTGCTCGTTGCAGGCTGCGGACCTGGAAAGCTCGGAACAGAGAAGAATCCCCTCAAGTGGGGTCTTGTGCCGTCTGGCGAGTCCGGGCGGGTTCTAACAGGATTTGAAGAAGTCGCCGACATGATTTACGACCAAACGGGTTTGGTCATCGATACGTTCGTGGCCACCGAATATGCCGGTGTTATCGAAGCCATGTGTGCCGATCCACCCAAGGCCCACATAGCATCTCTGGCAACCTTCTCATACGTTCTTGCCAGCAGCAGAGGTTGTGCAGATGTTGCGCTTGTATCCACTCGCTACGATTCAGCCACCTACAGCGGCCAAATCTTTGTGCGGGCAGACAGCGGTATTGAATCGCTCGCAGATGCTGCTGGCAAGACATGGTGCCGAGCTGATCCGACCAGCACAAGCAGCTGGGTAATCCCCACGATTTACCTCAAAGCTGCCGGTGTTGATCCGGATACGGATCTTGCCCAAGTGATGGATGCTGGCTCCCACGAGGCGGCTGTTGCAGGTGTCTACAATGGCGATTGCGACATCGGCGCTTCGTATATTGACGCCCGAACCCGAGTGGAAGGGACCGTTGAAGGAAGTTATGATGACATCATGGATGCCATCGTGATTATCCAGACCTTCGAAGGCATTCCCAACGACGGTGTGCAATTCGTACCCAGCCTCGATCCTGAACTTCGCGACCAAATCGTGAATGCGTTATTAGCGATCGCCGAGACCGAAGAGGGACAAGAAGCCTTGAACGTCGCTTACCAGTGGAACGCACTGGAAGAACACGATGACAGCTTCTATGATCAATTCCGTCAGTTCCTCGATGCTGCGGGTGTGAATGTTGCAGATTACACGGAGTAGCAATCACAGCTCTTAGCGCTGAAAGTCGCGGTTAAAACGGCGGGAGTGGGAGGGTAATACTCCCACTCCCGCATGCACTATTAATCCGGTCTATACGTGATAGATATGCATTTTGGAAATCCGGGAATCAGGAGAGGCATATGCTTGAAGTCCGCAATCTAACCAAAATATACAACGACGGCACTGTGGCATTGCGAAAAGTGAGTTTCAAGGTGCCCGAAAAAGAATTCCTGGTAATCATCGGCTTGAGCGGATCTGGTAAATCAACCCTCCTACGATGTATCAATCGCTTGATCGATCCCACAGAAGGCGAGATCATCTGGAATGATGTTAATCTTGCAGAATTACAAGGCGAAGAACTACGCATGGCCAGACGAAGGATCGGAATGGTTTTCCAACACTTCAATT
>CAYYVY010000043.1:0-10526 GCA_964475265.1 uncultured Anaerolineaceae bacterium
CGCCGGTTACGGGTTCACGGATTCCGCAGTCGAATGAAGACACGCGGTGGTCGTGCGGTTCTTAAATCACGACGCCAGAAAGGTCGGTACCGTCTTTCCGTGCGGATGAATGATCATGTTAAGAAGGTCAACTGGAAAGCCTAGCGAAGCGACCACACGAGAGACGGTTGCCTGCCCGACAGATACGCCATTCAGACCAGATGGATGAACCGGAAATATCGGCTCAAAAGTGCGTCCGATTTCAAGCGGGTGCGGCGTAATGGGAAATCCTATGCCCACCCGCTCGTTATTCTTGTCGTGTGCTCGAACGAGCTATCCGCGATCCGTATCGGCGTCCAGGCTGGCAAATCGATGGGAAACGCCGTACGACGCAACCGCGCCAAGCGTAAGTTGCGCAGCGCGATTCAAAAATACTTGCCCGACCTTCAGCGTGGACGGGACGCGATTCTAATCGCCCGTCCCCCGCTGAACGAAGCAGATTGGATTGCGATTCACACTGCGGTCAAAAGAATGTTTGAGCAAGCGGGAATGTTTGTGGAAGTAGAGGAATGATGGACAGCGAATATCAAAAGATACCCGCAACAGAACACGAACCAGATCTTTCCGAAATTCCGTTTACCTTGCGGAATCTTCCGCGCTTACCCGCGCTCACGCTCATCCGCCTTTACCAAAATACTTTTGCTCGATTGATCCCCGTAGCGGTGTGCCGTTTTGAACCGACGTGCTCGCACTACGGTTACCAGGCGATCGTCAAATACGGCCTACTCAAGGGTGGCTGGATGGCGATCCGCCGTATCATGCGCTGCAATCCCCTCAACCCGGGTGGATTTGACCCGGTGCCATAGGTGCTAAATGTCGAAAAACCTGCGTAAAAAATTCTACCTTGCAACCATACTCGGCCTGCTGCTCATCGCGCCGCTTCTGCTGACGGGTTGTAGCGGCAGCGCCTTCGCGGCCTCCAGCTGGCCCGGTTTGACGATCGATGGCTCAACGCTCTACGTCGCCTACGGGACGGCGATCTATGCGATCAACGTGGAGAGTGGAAGTGAACTCTGGCGCTTCCCGGCTGAAGCTGACCGCCTGCTCAGTTTCTACGCACCGCCAGCTGTCAGTGACGGCGGTCTGGTGATTGTTGGAGGCTACAACAACGCGGTATACGCCCTCGATGTGGACACGGGCGCCGATTCAGCCTGGCCGGCTGCATTTGAAGGTGCCCAAGACCGCATCATCGGGTCTCCGCTGATCGCCGGCGATTGGGTGCTGGTGCCTTCGGCAGACGGCCGTTTATACGCCATCGACGCTGATTCCGGCGAAGCGGTCTGGGACAAACCGTACCAGGCGTCCGAAGACCCGGGACCACTTTGGTCTTCCCCGATCGTCACCGAGGGAACCATCTACCTCGCATCTCTCGATCATCACGTCTACGCCATCGATCTTTCCAGCGGGGAGGAAATATGGCGAACGGTGGATCTCGGCGGTGCGATTTCCGACTCACCGACACTCAGCGACGGCTTGATACTGGTGGGAACCTTCTCAGAATCTTTGGTCGCCATAGATTCCGAAGATGGTGCAGTCCGATGGACGTTCGATACCGCCGATTGGGTTTGGAGCAGCCCGGTGGTTTTCGACGGCGTGGCCTACTTCGGCGATACCTCCGGGATCGCTTATGCCGTCGACGTTGAAAATGGCAACGAACTCTGGCAAAAGTCGATCGACGGCGTCATAGGGGCTTCCCCGGCCGTCGATGAAAACGGCGTTTACTTCGTCACCGAAACTGGCGTCGTACACGCCGCCAACCCGACTACCGGCGGTGCAATTTGGCCGAATGATGCAAATCTCGAAGGAGAACTGCTTTCGGACCCAGTCTTGTACGATGGTCAGCTGCTTATAGGCGCGATCGCGCAAGAGTGTATCGTGTACGCCGTCGATATCGATTCCGGCAGAGCGGGATGTTTTTTCTCGCCTGAGGGACAATAGGGATACGCCAACGATGTGGAATTCACTCATACTTCAACCGATGGCCAACGCCCTGCTGCTTATCTATCAGCTATTGGGCACCGGACCAAACACTTTTGGATTGGCCATCATTATTTTCACGATCCTCGTACGATTAATTACCCTGCCGTTCACCTATCAATCGATGAAAAGCTCGATGATCATGCAAGAACTGCAGGGATCGAAAAAATGGAAGAAACTCCAGGAAAAATACAAGGACGACAAGCAGAAGCTCGCCGAAGAGCAGATGAAGCTGTACAAGGAGAAAGGCTACAATCCATTCAGCGGGTGTCTTCCCACCCTGCTCAACCTGCCGATCATCCTTGGTTTATACCAGGCGATCATCCGCACGATGGCGGCTACTCCCGTTCAGCTGCTCGATCTCTCAAAACTGATCTATCCCTTCACATCGAGCGCCTTGATCCCGCTGAACAGCACCTTCTTATACATGAACCTTGGACAACCGGAGCGATTAGCCCTTCCCTTCCTCGAAGGGATTAGTTTCCTGCAAGGGGGTATCCCGCTCCTGGCGATCGTGGTCGCCGTGACGACGTACTTTCAATCCAAGCTGACGACCCCCCCGGCGAGTGCGGATCAGCAAGGCAGCGGGATGATGCAGATGATGTCGATTTACATGCCGCTCATTATGGGTTACCTGGCCTTCTCGTTCTCTTCAGGTCTTGCGCTCTATCTGGTTGTCTCCAACGTTCTGGGGATCATCCAGGGTTTCGCCGTTCGTAAATTACGCGAGAATGCCGCGGCGGGATAATCCTGTCGTGGGCTTGTCACGCCATGAGGACAGATGATGTCAGAGATGAGAACCAGCCTTGAAGTCATCGCTCCCAACGTTGAAGAAGCCATCGCCCGAGGGGCGAACGAACTCGGCTTGCCGCCCGAAGCTTTCGACGTCGAGGTCATCGACGAGGGAGGCCGCGGCTTTCTAGGATTGGGAAACCGCCAGGTAAGAGTGCGTCTCACCATTCGTGAATCCGCCTCGCCACCGACGCAGCAGCAGCCATCTGCGCAAGTGCCTTCCGAGGCTGCGCCCGAAGCGGAAAATGAAGACGCCGAAGTCGTGCGGATCGCTCGAGAGACGGTAGCCGAGTTGTTACAGCGAATGGGCGTCCGCGGTGATGTTGAAGCCAGATGGGGCGAAACGGACGAAGAAGGAAGAATCCGTCCACTTCTCGTCGACATCCACGGTGATGATTTGAACATCCTGATCGGCCGCCGCGGCAAGACGCTCTACGCGCTGCAGTACATCACACGCTTGATTCTGGGCAAAGAACTCAAACGTCCCGTTGCCGTCGTGATCGATGTCGAAGGCTATCGAGCTCGCAAGGAAAAGCAACTGCGCCAGCTTGCACGCCGCATGGCGCAGCAAGCGCTGGAAACCGGGCGCACCATGACCCTCGAACCGATGGCGCCGAATGAGCGGCGCATTATCCACATCGAATTGCGCGACGACCCGAACGTCAACACTGTCAGCATCGGTGAAGGGGACCGCCGAAAAGTCACCATCGTGCCTGTCGATTAGAGAACCTGACAGACCATGACATCTCTCGCGGAGATTCATCGTTCGACTGAGTTCGCTCCCATCGATTACCTTGTCATCGGCCACATCGCAAAGGACCAGACCCCGCAGGGGGACACAATTGGGGGCACTGCAGCGTACGCCGCTCGGACGGCGCACGCACTCGGTTTGCGTGTCGGCATCCTGACATCGTGCGCCGGGGATATCGACCTGAGTCCTTTGAACGCTGTAAACATACACAGCGTGTCGTCCGCATGCACGACGACCTTTGAAAATCGCTACACCAACCGGGGGCGCGAACAGTACCTGCGCAGCGTCGCCGAACCCATCCAGGCCGATGCCGTACCTGAACCCTGGCAGCAAACGCCGCTCGTGCATCTTGGACCGATCGCCAACGAGGTGAGCCCGGATCTGATCGGACTCTTTGCGGACGCTTTTATCGGCCTGACGCCACAGGGATGGCTGCGCGGGTGGAACGGGGATGGCAAGATCCAACTCCTGAATTGGGAGACCATACGAGACATCCTGCCGTTGGCGGACGCGGTCGTCATCAGCCTGGAAGACCTGGCTGACGTTGCCGAAATCATCCCCGCCGTCGCCGAAAACTGCCGGCTGCTCGTCGTGACGGATGGACCGAACGGAGCATGGGTCCATGACCAGGGCCTGCGAAGACATTTCCCCGCCCCTCGCATGCAGGAAGTGGACCCCACAGGCGCCGGAGATATCTTCGCCGCGGCTTTCTTCATCCACTTGTGGCGCCATCGGGATCCCTGGGAAGCCGCTCGCCTGGCGACGGACCTGGCTGCAAAGTCCGTCACGCGGACGGGTGTTGAAAGCACGCCGTCGAGAGAAGAAGTGCAAGCCGTACAGGCAAAGGTGCATTGATGAGTCGAATGTACACCCTGGTCAACCAGAAAGGCGGTGTGGGCAAGACGACTACAGCGATCAACCTCGGGGCTTACCTGGCGAAGATGGGACAGAAAGTGCTGCTCGTGGATCTCGATCCGCAAGCCAACGCCACCTCCTGCCTGGGTATCAACCACGCCGAGATCAAAGTCGGCACGTACGACGTTCTCATCGGCCGCAAACCGGCTGCGGAAAGCACCTTGATCAATCCAAAATTAAAACTATCCTTGATGCCGTCATCCCCCGCATTGGCGGGCGCACAGGTTGAATTGGTGGGAATCGACGGACGGGAAAAACTGCTGCAGGAAGCCCTGGCGCCCATCACGGGGCAATACGACTACATCTTGATCGATTGCCCACCGTCCCTGGGCTTGCTCACGATCAACGGACTGATGGCCGCATCCCACGGTGTGATCATCCCCATTCAATGCGAGTACCTTGCCCTAGAAGGGTTGACGCAACTTATGAAAACGCTTCAACGCGTGCGCAGCAGTCTCTTCCCTACACTTGCAATTCGAGGTATGCTGCTGACGATGTACGACAGCCGGACCAACCTCTCGAAGGACGTCGTCGATGAAGTTCGCCAACATTTCCCCGGCAAGGTTTTCCGTACGATCATCCCCCGCAGCATCCGTTTGGCCGAAGCGCCGTCCCACGGCGTCCCGATCCTTGCCTACGATCCGGATTCCCCCGGAGCATCCGCCTATCAAGCATTGGCGTTGGAACTCCTGCAGGGCGACGGCGTGGACCCACGTAAAGCCAGTAAAAAAGTGTGAGGCCTGATATGAGCCGCAAGCGAGGTCTTGGAAAAGGTCTAGACGCTCTCATTCCGACAGGTGAAGAGCAGCCGGAAGTTGAAAGCGGCGTGCTCCAGATTCTCATCGACGACATCGTTCCCAACCCTCGTCAACCGAGAGCAAACTTCGATGAAGAAGGTTTGCAAACCCTGGCAGACTCGATACGCGAACACGGTATCCTACAGCCTTTGATGGTCGCAAGAGGATCTGCGGGGGAAGGCTACGTGTTGATCGCCGGTGAGCGGCGGCTGCAAGCGGCGCAAATCGCCGGCCTGGCGACGGTGCCGGTCATCGTCCGCCAGGCAGACGACCAACAAAGCCTGGAATGGGCGCTCGTCGAAAACCTGCAGCGAACGGATCTGAACCCGCTCGAGGCGGCGCAAGGCTACGAACAATTAGCCAACGATTTCGGGCTTTCCCACGATCAGATCGCAAAACGCGTGGGCAAGAGCCGCACCGCAATCAGCAACACCTTACGCCTGCTCAAACTTTCTCCCGCTGTGCGGAAAGCGCTGCTCGATGGAGAGATTCACGAGGGACACGCTCGCGCCCTTCTGGGCCTGTCCAGCACACAGGCGCAATCGGCCGCGCTGCAAACGATCGTGCAAAACGACTTCAGCGTCCGTCAGACGGAGGCATTGGTCCGCCGACTAACGGGGGAGAAGAAGAAAACGGCGCCGGCGAAAAAGAAAACGCCCGAAGAAACCGCCCTCGAAGATCAATTGCGCCAGGCGCTGGGCACCAAGGTGAGTCTGCAGCAGAGCAAAGGCAGCGGAAGGATCATCATCCACTTTTACTCCACCGAAGAGTTGAATGCCCTCATCGAACACTTGCTGGGCTCTTCGTAGGCGTCGTCCATGCACTACATCATTTACGGGACGGGAGCAGTCGGCGGTTTGATCGGCGGCCGGCTGGCTTTGTCCGGCCAACGCGTTACCTTCCTGGCGCGCCCGCAAATCGCCGCAGCGCTGGGTGCCAACGGACTGACCATTCAAACACATGGCAAAAACACACGGCTGGAAAAACCCGAAGTCATTACCGATTTGCACGCCGCGTTTTCGGGTCATCCACCGGATCTGATCATCCTCACCGTGAAAGCGTACGACTGCCGTTCCGCGGCGCAGGACATCCTGGCTGCCGCCACAACCCCGGTCCCCGTTTTATCGTTCCTTAACGGCGTTGGAAATGAGGAGATGCTGGCCTCGGTGCTCGGCGAGGCCCGGGTTCTCTCGGGTACCCTGACCACGGCGGTGCAGCATCTGGAGCCGGGGCTGATGCGCATCGAACGGGAGCGCGGCGTCGGTTTGGTGCAGGATCGAGCGCTCGTAGCGGCGATCGCAGCGGAAATGCGCCAGGCCGGCTTCGACGTGCGGACTTACCGGAATCACACGCGCATGAAGTGGTCTAAATTGCTGACCAACATCGTTTCCAACGCCAGTTCAGCCATTTTAGAATGGCCGCCCGAGCGCATATTCGCCCACGCCAACCTCGCCCGGCTGGAAATCGAAGCCCTGCGCGAGGCGGTGCGCGTGATGCGAGGCCTGGGGATCAGCCCGCAGAATTTACCCGGCGTCCCTGTGGCGCTGCTTGGGTGGGGGATCTTCCTACCGGCGAGGATCATCCGGCCCGCTCTGAGACGGGTCGTTTCCAGAGGGCGCGGGGACAAACTGCCGTCCTTCCATTACGACATCGGCAAAGGCCGCAGCGAAGTCGAGTGGTTGAATGGGGCTGTTGCGCAAGAGGGAACCCGGCTCGACGTTCCCACACCGGCGAATCACGTCCTCACACAAATCATGCTCGAACTCGCAAAAAATCAAACGCATCCGAGTGTCTACCGCGGCAAACCAGAAGCGCTGCTCAGGCGCGCAATGGATGCAGGCGTTCCAGGCATTTCACGAATGCAACCGGCCGCTTCGGCGAGAGATTGAACATTCGAATCAACCCACCAAAATCCGCAACCAATACCTCACAATTGGGTTGCTATCGTAAAATCACATCGAAGTTTATGAAAAGGGGATGTGCCCTATTGCCTCCTAGCCCAACTTCCGCAAGCTCGCCACGAGACCCGTGCGGTATACTTATGCGAGCCAAGTCAATATAAGGAGAGACTCATGCCCGAAAATAAACCTTCATACGAGGGACAGGTCGCCATCGTGACCGGCGGATCCGGTGGAATCGGACAAGCCATCGGAAAATCATTCGCCGCGCGCGGCGTCTCGATCGCGGTTGCGGACTATGCCTTCGAGAGCGCGGAGAAAGTCGCAGCCGAGATCGGCAAGGCGTCGGGAGTCAAAGCGATCGCCGTCAAAGTGGACGTTTCGGATTTCGATCAGGCCAAAGCGATGGCCGAAACGGTCATCAAGGAATTCGGAAAGGTCGACATTTTGGTCAACAATGCCGGGATCACGCGCGACGATCTCATCATCCGCATGCCTGTAGAGGATTGGGACGCCGTGATCAACGTCAACCTCAAAGGCGGTTGGAACTGTTCCAAAGCCGTCGTGCGCGGCATGATGAAGCAGCGCTACGGCCGCATCGTCAACATCTCCTCCGTTTCCGGACAGGTCGGACAAGCCGGGCAAACCAACTACTCGGCCTCGAAAGCCGGTTTGATCGGCTTCACCAAAGCCCTGGCACGCGAGGTCGCCACACGCGGCATCACCGTCAACGCCGTGGCGCCGGGGTTCATCCCGACGCCGCTGACGGAAACCCTTCCGCAAGAATTAATGGACTACATTCTGGGCATGACGCCCATGGGACGCATGGGCACCACAGAAGAAATCGCCGCGGCCGTAACTTTCCTCGCCTCCCCCGAAGCATCCTACATCACCGGCCAGGTTCTGGGCGTGGATGGCGGCATGGCGATGATGTAGAGTAGAATATATTTACCAACAGCCAATATAAATTGACATCCGGTTCTGAGAAAGCAAGTCTTTCTTTGAACGGAGAATGCTGTAGACAGCGTGTTGATCGGTTCTTGTGTCTCTTGACTTGCGCATGAGATGCATCCATGCAGAACGAGGTTGTTGGATCAGGCTTGGTTTCGGAACGGATGCAGCGTTCGTCTGTTCAGGCGGAAATCGTGAATCGAATTCGATAGAACAGCAGTCGATTTCTACGCCAAACGAACGAGGGAGTGAAAAAACATGGCTGCGAAAGAAAAGGATGCCGTACGAGCACCGGGAACGACAACGATCGCTCCAAACGTGCTCGTCACGACCGCTAGACTTGCCGCACTGGGTGTACAAGGCGTCGCTGCAGTCGCTCCGGGACCGAGCAGCGTAAACCGGCTTTTCCGCCGCGGATCCGGCGAAGGCGTCCGCATCGAGATTGACGACGAGGCGGTCTCCGTGGACCTGCACCTCGTACTGGAAAAAGAAACCAACGTTCGAGACGTGAGTCGCAAGGTCCAGGAAGACGTCGCCCGAGCGATCGAAGACATCGTTGGCATGCAGGTGACACGCATCGATGTTCATATCGAAGACATCGATTACACCTAAATCCGGCACATCAGCGCACCATGAAGCGTGAAAGGCGGCGCGCTCGAAGCCTGGCGCTACAGATACTCTATGAAGTCGATTGCGTCGGGCACCCGGTGGAAGAAGTCCTGGCCGACCGCTTGGAGAGGAGCAGCGATCTCGGGGAGGGAACAGCGACATTCCTCCGACAAATGGTACTGGGCGCGATCGAAAATGCAGGGGAACTCGACGCCATGATCGCCAGCTGCGCGCCGGATTGGCCGGTAGACGAGCTGGCGATTTTAGACCGCAACATCCTGCGAATCGCCCTTTGGGAGATCAAGATTTTTACACAGACCCCGCTGAAAGTGGCCATCAATGAGGCCGTAGAACTGGCAAAACGGTTCAGCTCCGATAACGCCTCACGATTCATCAACGGCGTATTGGGCACCCTGATTCGGGAAGATGAATCGCCAAAATCAACGGGTAAGAAAACCGGGTGAATACACATGAACATCTTTGGCATTGGTACGCTTGAAATCCTGTTCATCATGATCATCGCCTTGATCTTCATCGGCCCGCAGGACATCGGGAAGTATGCCCGCTCGGCGGGGCGTTTCTTAAACCGCTTCTACCGCTCGGATACCTGGCGGCTGTTTCGCGAAACCTCACGAAACCTGCGTTCGCTGCCCAATCGCTTGGCGCGTGAAGCGGCACTCGAAGAATTGGAAGAAATCAAGCGCACGATCGAGGATACGACAGGAGAATTGAATGCGGTCCAAGCGCAAATAGAGCAAACGGAAAAAGAACTCGTTGATTCATCAAAGACCGCCAGCGAGAAAGAGACTCCTCGCCTGCAGGAATCTCAGCGCCTTGAAGAAGGTTTGAAAGCATGGACCCCGCAAAATGGGGAGCCCAAATCTGACGACGAGCCCTCTCCCGCGGAAGCGATTCAAAACGCTGAAGGCGACCACTGACAGGTGCTTCCATGATTCGAAAATTGCTGAACAGCATCCGTCGCGTCGTCAGCTTCCCCTTTCGATTGATCTCCAAACCCTTCCGTGCCTACCGGGAATTCATCGAATATGAACCAGAGGACACACCCCTTGGCGATGCACTCACCCGGGTAATCGAACAACCTTCAGCGCTGCTCGAGCACATCGAAGCGCTGCGAGGTCACCTGATCCGCTCCGTCATCGTTCTCGTTATCATGGTCACCGTGAGTATGACCTTCGCCAGCCGGATTCTGGACTGGCTGGCCGAACCGATCGGCGGGATCGCCAAGCTTCAAGCGATCGAAGTGACCGAGTCGATTGGCGCTTTTATGCGCGTCTCGCTCCTGACGGGATTCGCCCTGGCGCTGCCCTACATAAGTGCCGAGATCTTCGCCTACGTGAATCCGGGACTGAAGCCGCGTGAACGTAAGGCGTTGTTGGCCATCTCCCCCTTCGCCACTTTGCTTTTCCTGGCGGGCATGGCCTTTGCTTACTACGTCATGCTGCCGACCGCACTGCCCTTCATGTTGGGCTTCGTCGGCATCAACACCGTACCGCGTCCATCAAATTACATCCGTTTCGTTACTGGGGTGATGTTTTGGATCGGAATTGCATTCCAATTTCCACTCGTCATCTACAGCATGGCGCGGTTGGGCATAGTCCAGGCCCGGACGCTGGCCAATGGCTGGCGCGTGGCGATTCTGGCCATCGCCATTTTGGCCGCAGTCGTGACCCCAACGATCGATCCGGTAAACATGGCCATCGTCATGCTGCCAATGATCCTGCTGTACTTCATCAGCATCGCTGCGGCCGCGATCGCACAACGCCGGCATGCGGCCTC
>CAYYVY010000043.1:10536-26144 GCA_964475265.1 uncultured Anaerolineaceae bacterium
CGGCGCAGTAACCCAGCCCATCGCTTTCCTGCCCCTTTGCCCTCCCTTCTCTCGTGCGGTAGAATTCGTGCGCTCCCGAATCCCTGGCTTATACAGCACGCTTGTCCTGTTATAAAGATGATCTAAGATTCGGATTCGTCGAGCGAAGTGGAAAAAGCGAAATATCCTGAGGATGGTCGTTCGAATTGTCTCGTTGGTATTTGACGTAGACAGGCGGAGATTTCACCGCCAGCGAGGTTTGAAAGAGGATGGAAAGAGCAATCGCCGAACCAGCACCACGCGAATTTGGCTCCATGATCAGCAAACACGGTTTGCGTAATGAGCACCGCACGCTTGGCGTCTTGTTGGCTGTTGCCGGACTCTTTACGGCCTTCTTAAGCGCTGCGATTGGAATCTACCGCTGGTACTTCGCCTATCGCCATTTCGGACCGGCCGCCGTGGCACGCTGGGCCGCTCCGGCCATGGGGCTCAGTTTCGCATTCGCTTTACTGGGTCTCATCGGTTTGGCGTATTTATTGCACCTACGCGGAGCGTACGCCCGGGTTTATTCCGGAGGCATATTGATCGGACGCAGAGGCAAAGTGGAAAAAATCCCGTGGGATCAAATTCAAGCCATCACGACCTCGTCCGTGCGATATGGCTTGCCGTGGATTTCCTGGGGCAGCAGTTCGAAGATCACTTTTCACCTCAAACCAGAGGGAAAACGGTCTTTGAGCCAGTCGCTGACGAATCTGGACCAACTGGCAATCACGGTGAAAAAATACGTATATCCGGGATTGCTCGAACAATATCGCCAAGCACTTCAGCAAGGAGATGCTGTACAATTCGGTTCGATAGAGATCACAAGACGAGAACTCGTACACGGCAAACGAAGTTATCCGTGGGCCGAAATCAACAAGGTCAGCCTGAAGCGAGGTTTTCTGAGCGTCGAAAAACGATCCTCACGCTGGAAGCGAAGGATCCGGCTGTCAACACAGCGTATCCCGAACATCGATCTATGCTTCCAGCTCATACAACACTTCCTCGCGGAGGAAAAATCGAGGCAACAGGGTGCCGGATAGCATGCAAAGCAGAAAGCAGATGTACAACACAATCAATAGTCCAATGAGCAGACGCCGATCGAGGTACGTGGTGCTGGCGATTCTCTTGATCACGCTCATCTCAGGCTGCTCGATCGCCGATATTTTCTCGGGCAGCACTGGCCCAACACCCAGATCGATCCCCACGGCCACACCCCTGCCGGCCGCGGAGGTCGTCTTCAACGTGACACCACCCGCAGATACGACCTCGAAATCCGACCTGGCGCTCGTCGTTGTCGACGAGGTAACCGGCCTCGACTACAACACCGTCACCCATGAGATGAAGCACCAAAAGGACGGACACTGGGAAGTGCATCTCGCCATTCCCGTCGGATCCGTGATCCACTACCGCTATACGCGCCAATCGCCGTCGCTTGCGGACGAAGCAGACACGACGGGAAAGCCCATCGAATATCGTCTGGCGAAAATCGACGGCCCAACCCAGATCGATGACGTCATCGCCACCTGGACCGACAGCGCGTATCAAGGACCCGTTGGCCGGATCATCGGCCAGCTCACGGATCGAGACGATGGATCGCCGCTTGGCGAGATGATCGTCGTCGTTGCGGGCGTTCGCACGTTCAGCGACGGGGAGGGAAATTTCCGCCTCGAAGGAGTGCAACCCGGTCTGCATCAGCTTGTGGTGCTCAGCCCGAGCGGCGCATACCAAACCGTGCAGCAAGGCACGCTAATCGCAGCCGACAGCACGACGCCCGTGGCACTGCAGCTCTCCGCCGCGCAACGAGTTCAAGTGACTTTTGAGATTTCCGTTCCGGACGACACGATTCCCGGTACGCCGCTGCGTATTGCCGGCAACGTCCAGCAAATGGGCAATGTCTTCAGTCCGCTGGACGGTGGTGTAAACATCAGCGTGGCCAAGATGCCCGAAGCCGTTCTGGTGACTCCGACCGATTACATTGCCGTCGTCACACTTTACAGTGGCACGGATCTGCGCTACAAATACACGCTGGGTGATGGTTTTTGGAACGCCGAGCGCGATCGGGACGGATATTTCCTGACCCGGCAGTTGATCGTGCCGGACTACGACATCATCGTCAAAGATGCCGTGGCGACGTGGCACGGCGGATCGAAAGGCAGCGTCCAATTCAACGTCTCCGTTCCCGCGGACACCCCTCCCGGCGAACAGATCAGCCTGCAGCTCAACCCCTACACGTGGTTCGAACCTATCCCGATGTGGCCCCAGGACGATAACCAATGGTTCTATGTCCTGCACGGTCCGCTCGATTTCAGCGGAACGATCGGCTACCGCTATTGCCGCAACGGCCAATGCGGCCGAGCAGACGATATCGAAACGGCGGGTTCCAATTCCGTGGGACGCCCGCTCTCATCGTCGAGAGACTCGCAGCAGCTCCACGACGAGGTGGCGGAGTGGTGGTGGCTGACATCCGATTTACCCACGACGACCATCATCGCCCCGGCAATTGAAGCCCGTAAAGATTTCGAGGTCGGTGTGGAATTGGCTGCCAATTATCACCCGAACCACCAAGGTCTCATCGCTGCAATGCTCGACAGCGTCGCCGATCTCGGATCGAACGCCATCGTCTTGACGCCAACCTGGATGCTAAAAGAGAACGATCCCACGCCGATCATTGAATTCGATCCGGCACGCGCACCCTTCAAAGCCGATCTCGAAAACACGATCAGCGAAGCCGTAAAACGTGATCTCAAAGTCACCCTGCGACCGACGTTATCTGTTGAGGACGGCAGCCTGCAAAATTGGTGGCTGAGCGCCACCCGCGATTCAGCCTGGTGGGACGTGTGGTTTGAAGAATACCGATCGTTCGTTCTCAGCTACGCGCAGCAAGCTGAAGGAAACGATGTCCCCCGTCTGATCCTCGGCGGAAGCGAAATTATGCCTGCCCTGCCAGGTGGATCGATTGCAGATGGAATTCCATCCGAAGTGCCGATGGATGCGGAACATCGCTGGCTGGACCTGATCACAGCTATTGGCGAAATTTATCACGGCGAGCTCGCCTTTCAGATCGAGCTCACAGATGAACTGCAGACGATCCCCAATTTCATGGTCGCTTGCGATGAAGTGTATGTGTACTGGCATGCGCCATTAGCCACCACGGGCGAAGCTTCACCCGCAGAGTTGCAGTCTGCAGCAAGCTCGCTCCTCGACAACATCCTGCTCTCCGATCCCGCACTCTCGAACGTCCCCATCTACCTGAGCGTGGAATACCTTTCCATTGAGGGATCGGCAAATGCATGCGCCAAGGCGCCGGACGAGACGTGCAGAGACAACACCGAATTCGCACAAGGTGCGATCGTCGACCCGGATTTGGAAGTCGATTTACTCGCGCAAGCGCAGGCACTCAATGCGCTGCTTCTGGAAGCGACCATTCGGGATCAGATCCAGGGGTTCTTCGTGCGCGGCTACAATCCCAGCGTGATCCTGCACGATAAATCTGCTTCCATCTATGGAAAACCCGGGCGTGATGTTGTTTGGTACTGGTACTCCCGCCTCAGCGGCATTCAATAACAGGGTCGTAGCGCGCCTGGCATGCCAGGCAGGGTTTAAATCAAAAACTGCACCGAGAATGCCCCGGCGTCATCCGTAGTTAATCAGATTTCGAATTCTTTTACGCTAACTGGATTACTGACGACGAAGCCACCAAGAATAGCCGACGTAACAAACGATACAGGCGGCTGCGACGATACCCCAGATCGGAAAGCCGGCTTTAAATGCCGCGAGCCAATCCGAACCGGTAAAAAGCCCGATATACACAGTAATCGCAGCCCACACGATAACGAAAGTGCCAAAGAGCCAGAAACGCATGACATTCAGTCGCTTGACCTTATCCTCATCCATTGAATATCCTCCTGAAAGGTTAGGCCCGATTCTCCCTGAATTCTAGATAAAAACGACCATGGGCGCAACAAGACGCCCATGGCTGCAACTCGTCTGGCGTGAGTCTCTCACTGGAGCGCCGCATTGAACGCGGCTTCCAGATCCTCGGCATCCACGTAACCCAACCATTGATTGATCACCGTTCCATCCCCATCTACGAGGAACAAATGCGGTTGTACCCGGTATCCAAATTCCCGCTTGAAAGGATCCGTTTGGGGATCGTCGATGTCGAGATATACGAAGTCGATTTCGTCCTGCCACTCAGCTTCCAGCCCGTGCACGACGGGCGCCAATCGCTGGCAGGTCGGTCACCAGAAGGCAAAGAACTCGACCAGCGTTACTCTTCCGGAACCCAGATTGACACTGCCCGGATTCGTCGCCGACAATTCCGTGCGCGGCTCCGGCTGCGGTTCTCCGGCCTGCGACCCTTCATCAGCCGAAGAATCAGGTCCTTGCGCCGGATTCGGCTCTCCAACCTCTGATACCTCGTCCGCCGAAGAATTAGATCCCTGCACCGGATTTTCTTCAGCCACGCTAGTTTCAGTGCTGTCCGCCTTGCATGATGTCAGCAGGAAAGCAACCAGGAGCAAACCAACAAGCGTACGTAACTTATGAAAATTCATCATCCCTCCTGCCTGAAACGATAACCCCCTTGCGAGGTCAATACCCAATCGCATACGCCATAACATACAAATTTTATCGCATTAATCCTGAAATTCCGGCGGAATCTGCGCAACGAGATCAATGCAAAACCTGCGTCCATTGGAAATAACCCGTCAACCGCAGTCAGGCTATAATGGAAGCCATACCAGGGAGGTTGTCATGCCCCGAAAGATTGTGGAATGCGTTCCGAATTTCTCCGAGGGTCGGCGCACGAAAGTCATCCAGGCGATCGAGCAAACCATTGCGGACGTTCCCGGTGTGTTCGTACTCGATCGTCACAGCGACGCGGATCACAATCGGACGGTGATCACCTTCGCGGGAACACCCGCAGCTGTCTCAGAAGCGGCATTCCAAGCGATCGAAAAGGCCGCCCAAACGATCAACCTCGACAACCACCGCGGAGAGCATCCCCGCTTGGGAGCCACCGATGTGGTTCCGTTTGTCCCCATCTCTGGAACCGATATGAATGAATGTATCGAAATGGCACGAGCGTTGGGGAAACGAGTCGGGGAGGAGTTGAGCATACCGGTCTATCTATACGAGCGCGCCGCACGCCGTCCGGGGCGCATCCAACTCGAAGACGTCCGCCGTGGAGAGTATGAGGCATTGAAAGAGTCGCTGGGCAAGGATCCCGATCGCGATCCGGATTTCGGACCCAAGATACTCGGCCCTGCAGGCGCCACGATCATCGGCGCCCGTCCGCCGCTGATCGCCTACAACGTTTATTTATCTACGAACGACGTAGCCATCGCAAAAAAGATCGCCCGAATCGTGCGTCAATCTTCCGGCGGCTTGCCGAACGTGAAAGCGATCGGCTTGCTGGTTGGGGGACAAGCTCAGGTGTCGATGAATCTGACCGACTTCAGCGTAACACCGATCACCCGCGTACAGGAAATGATTCGCAGCGAAGCCAAACGCTGCGGTACATCGATCCACCATGCGGAGTTGGTGGGTTTGGTACCACAAGCCGCAATCGCCGCTGCGGCAAGCTGGTACCTGCAGCTCGATCCCTTTTCGTCCGAGCAGATTCTGGAAACGCAATTGTTCGACGCCATGTCGGATGGCGCGGCGGACGAGTAGTTACGTTCGGCAATATTCACAGTAAATTACCAGAGACTTTTCGCAAAGATATCCGCAAGAAACGCGAGGCGCTCCTCGGCGGTCATCGGGCGCGGCTGAGCGTAATCCTCGAGCAAGGCCGTACGCAGTTCCGTGCTGATATGACGGCCGTCGTAAAACACGTGCAAATCGATGAACTCCTGTCGCAGCGCCAACGATTGCATCTGATCGAAGAACAGATTTCCCAAGCCGTAGTGAATGAATCCGCCGTTGTAAAAATCGAAACCCATGGGTTGATGTGCCTGGCTTCCACTAACGATGTCCGCTCCGGCGTCGATCACCTCACGAAAGGCATCCCGCTGTGCCGGCAGCAGCGCAGTCCCTTCGAACCATTGAAATGTGAACACCACGTTGTATCCATCCGCCCGCAGGCGCTCGACTTCAGCATACAACGTCTCGGTATCACAGGGCGCCGCGCCTGGAGAATTTTCCGTCGCCCAGGCCTGCGCCGGACCGGTGGGGTTGCAGCCCAGAAAAGCGATGAGATTGCCGTTATGCTCGAGCGTTACCGCACGCAAAGCCTCGTCGAGATTTCTCCCGCCACCAAAAGTCGGCCAATTGCGCGCCTGGTACAAATCCAGGGTGTACAACAAGGCTTCGTTCCCCCAGTCATTCACGTGATTTCCGGTCAGCTCAACCAGATCCACGCCGACGTCCTCGAGCAAGGTCAGGTTTTTCGGCGCACTGCAGAATCGCATGTCAGCAGTGAAAGGATCCGGCGTCGGACAAGATTCGGCGAAGGACACCTCGTTGCTCACGTGCGTCAAATCTGCGTCGCGCAGCCAATCTCCGACCAGTAAACCCGGATAGTCCACACCTTGGGAGTCCATTTTCGCCGCCGTACCGCGCGTCAGGGCGGTTACACCGGTCATGGCCAGGATCGTCAAACGTGCTGGATCACGGTTGGTCGTCGGCCAATCCACCAGCCGCAGGAATTGCTCGATCGCCTGAGACGAGCCGTTTAACCCAAAACGCACCTGAAGCCCGTATTCTTCTGCGACGAACGTATTGCGGATGGGAGAAATTCCATCCAGTTCCAGCACCTTCCATCGAGGCTCGAGTTCGTCGAACGGAACGATGGCATAGGCAGGTTGATCGGCCCAGGCCACGTCGACCAGGGTCTCTTGCGAGACACCGACGACGTTCTGCTCGTCAGCAGCACCGAACAGCCCCTCGAACGTTAGAAGCGTTTCGTTGGACAGATAAATCTTCCCGGCGAAACCATCTCCCCCTCCCCAGATCGCCCGCAGATCGCTCGCAGCCATGCCGTCCTGTAAGGTGGGGAACGGTGCCGCAAGCGCATAGATCCACGTCACGGGGTGAAATTCGGCGTTCGCTTGAATCTTCAATTGGGCATCGGCTTCAGCGCCGATACGAATCGACGCCGCATCGGACTGGGCGACACGTGCGACTCGCTTCCGCAGACCCCTCGGCACCTCCGGGGATATCCACACCGTCAGCGGTTGCGCTGTAGCCGTGACAATCAGCGGCTGAAAGGGAGTCGGGCTGGGAGAGGACGGAACGGGTTGCAACGTTGAGGAAACCGGGAACGCACAGGATTGAAGAATTATGCAAGCGGCGAGGAATAAAGCCGAAAGACAAAGCAGTAAAGCAAATCTTGACGGGAAAATGCGTTTACGAGGCCCCATGCAGGGGCTCATTATCCCACGCCTTGCGCCGGGATGCCAAGGAATTGCCCGACGTAAACAGCGACCGTGCAGAAATACGCTCAGGTCCCCAGCAGCGCAAGGAAAACATCCTCGAGCGAAGGTTCGACTTTGGCGATCCGCGAGACCTGCACGGCGGACTGGGTTAAAACCTGCTGCAAGTCCGCCTTGCGGACATCCGCGGGAGCGATCACGCGTAGATGGTCGCCCGCCAATCCAGCCCGGTTCACTTGCGGGTTCTGCGCAAGCGCCTGCAGCGCTTCCAGCATCGGTTCCGCAAAAACGTCCCAGGCGATGCCCGGAAGCGCTTCGCCTTTGAGTTCGGAAGGCGTACCCATGGCCATCAAACGACCCCGGTGCATGATACCCACGCGTGTGCAGTATTCCGCTTCATCCATGTAATGTGTGGTCACCAAAGCCGTCACGCCTTCATCCGCCAGGGCGTAGATCAAATCCCAGAAATCCCTGCGGGCGACGGGATCGACACCGCTGGTGGGCTCGTCCAGGAAGAGCAGTTTGGGTTGGTGGATGATGGCGGTGGCCAAGGCCAGCCGCTGCCGCCAGCCGATGGGCAGCGAGCCTGCGCGTTCCCCCGTCACGTCGTTTAAACTCAACCGATCCAGCACCTCACGCAGTCGTGCAGGATCGTGCATTCCGTAAACGCCGGCGTAAAAAGTGAGATTTTCCAACGCCGTGAGTTCGTCGTAGAGGGCAAATTTTTGAGACATGTATCCCACCCGGGCACGGATGGCTTCCGCTTCACTGCGCGAATCAAATCCCAACACCTTCGCCCAGCCCCCGCTTGGCAGCAGCAACCCCAACAACATGCGCATCGTGGTCGTTTTCCCGGCGCCATTGGGACCTAAATAGCCAACCACCTCACCCCGCTGCACCGTAAACGACACTTTGTCGACGGCGATGAACTCCCCGAAGTGTTTGCTGAGCTCCTCGGTCTGGACAACGATATCATCAGGCATCAGAGCTATCACCCTGGGTCAGTAATTCGATGAAGACGTCCTCCAACCCGGGAGGCGTCGGGGCTACCCGCGTAACTGTGCCCCCCAATTTTTGTATGCCGGATTTCAAGCGTTGGATCACTTTCCCGTTCTCACCGGGTTTCACGCGGATGTGCCAGCGGTCGCCGAAAGCGCGCACGCCTTCGATCTGGGGGATGTCGCCCGCTACGCGCTCCACGATCCGTTTGGGGCCGCCGTACAGCGCCAGGATTCGTCCCTGCAAGCGCTGCGTGATCTCGCCCGGCGATCCTTCCAGCAAAAGTCTGCCGTCCGATAGAAAACCGACTTTGTTGCAGCGAGAGGCTTCGTCCATGTAGGGCGTACTGATCAGCACGGCGACTCCATCGCGCAGCAATTCGATCAGCAGCTGCCAAAACACCTGCCGTGTGAGCGCATCGACTCCGCCGGTGGGTTCGTCGAGCAGCAACACCTGCGGTTTGTGCAC
This sequence comes from uncultured Anaerolineaceae bacterium, assembly GCA_964475265.1. Taxonomy (GTDB): domain Bacteria; phylum Chloroflexota; class Anaerolineae; order Anaerolineales; family E44-bin32; genus WVZH01. Next base: position 19,401 of record CAYYVY010000043.1, read on the forward strand.
CAACGCTGTTGCCAGGCCGAGTTTCTGTTTCATTCCGCCGGAGAGTGCCTCCGCTCTTCGATCCATAAAATCCTTCAAGCCCACGAAATCCAGAATTTCTTCGCAGCGTGGACGCCACTCGGCCGGCGGAATCCCGCGCACCTCGGCAAAGAAACGCAGATTTTCCAACACGGTCAAATCACCGTACAAGCTAAATCGCTGCGGCAAGTAGCCGATCTGCGCCCGGGCCTGCTCCGTTTGACCCATTAAGTCGATCCCGGCCAGCTTGATCGAACCGGAGTCGGCCGTATACGCGCCGCACAGCAAGCGCATGGTGGTCGTCTTTCCTGCGCCATCCGGCCCGACCAGGGCATAAATCTCACCCGCATTAACGCGCAATGAGACACCGTCCACGGCAGTCCGTGCAGCGAAGCTTTTCCGCAGACCATCGGCCTGGATCAGCGTCTCCAACGAAGGTCCTCCGTGCGTGTGCCCGGTTTTGCCGGCGCAAGATTTCTCACTCGACGAACTCCACATCCGCCGGCATGCCCGGCTTGAGTCGTCCGGTTGGATCGCTCAGTTCCAACTCGATGGCAAAAACGGTCACCCGGCGTCCCTCCTCGGTTTGCACGTTACGCGGAGTAAATTCCGCCCGGTCGGCAATGCGCGTCACCGTCGCGCTGAACGTCTCATCAGGAAACGAGTCTACGCTGACGATGGCCGTCTGGCCCAGATGGATCTCACCGTAACAATCTTCCTGGACGAAAACCGTGATGGTCAGGTCATCCAACTGCGCCAGCGTCAGGGCAACTGCGCCGGCCTGGATCACCTCACCCACTTCCACGTTGCGTGTGACGACAACGCCAGAGATCGGGGCGGACACCTCCAGCTTGTCCAGTTGCAGATCGACCAGATCCAACTCGGCCTGTGCCTGAGACAATCCGGCTTCGGCCTGATCAACAGCCGCCTGGGCCTGGTCGAGATTCCGTTCGGCGACCTGGATTTGAAGTGCGTAATCACCACGCTGCAACGCCGCCAGGTGATCCCGCGCCGAGTCGTAGCGCTCCTGGGCAACGGCCAATCGCGCCCGCGCCTCTAGAACGTCGGCTGCGTCCTTCTCGGACAGCAGTTGGTCGTAATCCGACTGCGCCGCTTCGAGCTCGGCTTCCGCGGCGTCGTATAAATCCTCAGCGTATTGTTCGAGCTGTTCATCGTCACGCGCCCTGCGCGCACGATCCAAAACCTCATCCGCGATCGTAAAACTGACCCGCGCATCGGCGAGTCGGGCTGCGGCCTGCTGCAGATCTTCCATGGCCGATTCTTCCAGCAGTGTTTCGAAGTGCGCCTGTTCTTTCTGCAGCGCTTCCAGGGCGAGATCGACTTCTCTCTCGGCGGCGTCAATTTCATCCGACTGGCCAAAGTACCAGATCGGCAGGTCGAACGCCGACGGTGATGTGGCCTGCCAGCGACCCTCGCGATCGGGCAGATCGCTCTGCCGTTCCATGCGGCGCGTGAGTTCGGCTTGCAGGGTTAGTAAATCGAGGTTGATCTGCGCAGCGTTGACGGCCGCTTCGGCCGTTCGAACCGCCGCTGCCGCCCGTTCGCGCTGCGCCTGCAGCAGTTCATCGTCGAGACGAATGAGCGGGTCGCCCACTTCGACGTGATCCCCTTCAGCGACGAGCAGCGCTTCGATGCGGCCCGCCACTTCTGGTGAGACGGTCACCTCCAACGCTTCGACCGTGCCGGAGGCCCGGATGCCCTCTTCCGTCTCCCGGGAGACTCCGGAGAGATACACAATCGAGATTACGATTAATAACGGGACCAGCAGCAGGAGAACTGCTCTGCGGATACGTTCGACTGTCATGGTAACCTCCCAATCCACCCGCCTTCCGGTTCGGCGGATGGAAATCATTCATTACAGAAACACGCCCTCAGTCGAGGCGCTTGCGAAAACGCAAGGCAGCCAGAGTCATCATCACCCCTCCGAAAAGCAGCAAAGCCACAATTTCATCCTGCAGAGCACTTATCCCGACGCCCTTGATCAGCAAAGAACGTATGACGACCAGGTAATAGCGCAGGGGAATGATCGTCGAGATCCACTGTAGAACTTTGGGCATGGCTTCGATGGGGAAGAAAAAACCCGAGAGGAAAATACTCGGCAAGTAAGTGAAGAATGCCCCGAGCATGGCCTCCTGCTGCGTGTTCGATATGGTCGAGACCAGAAGGCCCACGCCCAAACCGGAAAGCAGGAACAGTCCGGAAATCAGCAAGATGACGCTCAGGTCGCTGCGGATGGGGACGTGGAAAAGCAAGGAGCCGATCGCCAGTACCTCCAAGGTGTTGATCAACGCCAAAAACACGTAGGGCAGGATTTTGCCGACGACCAACTCCCACGGCCGTATAGGCGTGACGATGAGCTGTTCGATTGTGCCGCGTTCGCGCTCGCGCACGACGGCCGTGGCGGTGAGTGTGGAGGTCAGTGCATACAGGATCGTGCCGATCACCCCGGGCACCATGAAGTAGGCGTCGATCATGTCCGGGTTGTACCAGACCTGGGTATGCAGCTCCAACGGTGCGTCCGGGGCAGAGATGCTGAAGCGCGCGCCCTGGTCGAGAAGTACCTGCGTGGCGTACGCCTGGGCAATTAATTTGGTCGCCGAGAGCGAGGTGGATGCGATCGTCGGGTCGCTTCCGTCGAGGACGAACACCACGTGCGCAGACCCTTCCCCCTTCAAACTGCGGCTGTAATCCGGCGGAATGATCAGACCCACTTTGACGTCGCCGCGATCGATCGACTCCTGTAATTCGTCTTCGGAATCGACCTCGATCGAGAGTTGGAAGTAATCCGCCGCACGGTAGGCGTCCAGCAATTTCCGGGCCGAGGCGCTGCGGTCCTGGTCCAGGACAGCCATGGGGATGTTGCGCACGTCGGTCGTTGCGGCATATCCCATGAGCAGGATTTGCGTGACCGGGATGGCAATCACCAGCATCAAGGTGCGCGGATCGCGCCAGATTTGAATGAACTCTTTACGAATTAGCGATAACAAGCGGTTGTTAAACATGTTCGTCCTGCCTCATCAAACCTTCTCGAAGATCAACGTGTAGTAGAACCAATTCCCGACGTGTTTTTCGAGCCTGAAGTGTGCCGCTTCGGCCCATTTGCGTAATGTGGCGGCACGCGGATAGTCCGGATCCAGAAAGAGCTCACTGAAAACCAATTTGCCGTTTGGAACCAGCACGCGGTGGAATTCCTGCATGGCGCGCACGGGATGCGGGATTTCGCCGATCACTGCGATCAGCGTGATCACGTCGAACGAGTTTGCCTCGAAAGGCAGTTCGTAGACGTCCGCGACTCTGGCTTCCAGATTGGCGATCCCGGCGGACTGAATGCGTTGGTCCAAATGCGTGATGACTTTGGGTTCGATATCGACCGCCACGACTTTGCCGCTTTCCCCCGCGGTGTGCGCTGCGGCGATCGTATATGTGCCGTTCCCGGGTCCCACATCGAGCAACGTCATCCCCGGCTCGATGCCGTGCCGCCGCGCGGTTTCCCGCGGCGGTTGGATTCGGTGGCGCAGCGGATTGTCGATTATCCTGGTCATGAATGCGGGAATGGGGAATTTATGAAGCTTGCGCGCCAAGCACAATAGCATATGCAAGCCAATGACGGCCGCCAGGATCAATAAAACCCATTGCAGTATGACGATGCCCCTCACTCAGTCCTCCGTGACGATTCCGTGCAGGAAAATATCGATCGTATTGCTTAAAGCATCGTCGTGCATCTCGAGTGGAAACCCTTCACCGAGGAATCTTTCGATCAGGAAATAAGCATAGAAATTCGCCAGAAACACGCGCACGATGATCAGTATCGGAATGGGGCGGATGTTGTCCTTCAAAGCGGCGAAATCCTGTACGATGCTCAACACTTGCGGGATGAAGTGCGAGATCAAATCGGGGAGGTGTTGACTCTTGAACTCGACGATCTCGATCAGCATCAGGTTGAGGAAATCCGGGCGCCGGTCCAGCACGGAGATCATGCTCTCGGCCACGTGTTTCACGAATTCTTCCACCGAGTCCCCCGTCGCAGCGCGCACGATGGGCACGATCTCGTGGTACGGATGGTACTTTTCCAGGACAGTGACGAAGATGTCCTCTTTATTATCGAAATGATTGTAGATGCCGCTCAAGGCGATGCCGGCTTCCTGGGCGATCTGCCGCATGGAGGTACCGTGATAGCCCTGCTGTTCGAACAGCTGGCGGGCCACTTCGACAATGCGGGTACGGGTCTTCTCTCCCTTGGTGATCATCATCGATCATCATGCCTTTGCTTTGCCACAATATGAACGAACGTTCGTTTCTATATTAATGACTTATGCAACGCCTGTCAAGCGCTATCGTCAACGCAACCTTTTGAGATGGATTGAAATTCGTTGTACAAAGAAGGATGAAAGAGATAGGATATGGACTCTCCTACCAGATGGGGGACGGTGTTCCAAGTCGATCAAGACTTCGCCTGATCCAAGTCGAAATCTAACGATCCACGTTGTGAGTGGTCCCAATAGCGTGAAGGAAATGATCGCGGCATTGGAAAGTTTTTACCACCAGGGCTCCACTTTACTCACCCTCTGGGATATGGCCCAATCGGAGCTTTCAGCGATCACGCCGGAGGGCATCTTGAAATTCATCCGCAGAGCGGCCGAACTCGGCGGTGAACGAAGAGGTGGACGAACCGCTGTCATCGCGACGGAGGGCCTGCAGTATGGGCTGGGCAGGATGGCCGAAACTTTCGCCTTGTTCGAAGAGCTGCCCTTCCGCATGGGCCTCTTTCGCTCGCGAGAGGAGACGCTGCCGTGGCTGTTTTCAGAGGAATGAGCTTAGAATGCAAGCACATTTCCTTATCCGCAGTGAATTTTCCCTACCTCGAAGCTGCAGAATCATGGAAACCCTCATATAAAAGAAAAATGACGCATCATCGACTTATTAAAAATGCGGACGGAGAATTTAACATCATGCCCATCGAATTAGCGTATGATCAAGACCAAAATCTGACCACGCTTGTTGTGGACGAATCTATCACCGCCAATGAAATGCACCGCGCACTGGAAGCTATATTCCCATGGTCCCACTGAGTTTAATCTATGGGACATGTCACAGTCCGATCTCTCGCTTATAACCCCGGATGGACTGCTGGATTTCACGCGCAAAGCGGCACGACTTGGTGCAAAACGTAAGGAGGGACTCACGGCAATCCTTACCCCGAAGGATCTTCACTCCGGTTTTATCAAACTGGTCGAGTACTTTACACAGGCCTTACCTTTCAGCCTGAAAATCTTCCACGCGCGAGAGGACGCTCTGGCCTGGTTGTTCTCTGAATGAAACGCTTCCCGTACCACTTGAATGATCTCTTATGGTTCCTCAACAACACAACCCGGTGAAAATGCCGTAAATCGGACACACATGCCCCAGGTCAATCCAGACCTGGCAAAAATCCACAAACACGTATTCTCTATCGGAACCCGAACGGAGCGCAGCGGACAAGATCAATTTTAAAGGCCTGTCCGCGCGTCGAGAAACCCGCACAGTCGCAGCTTCGAAGCTCCCCCCGCCCTACTCTCTGGAAATCTGACGCAGCAGGCCCAGCAGCGCCATGCCGATTTTCATCCCCTCGCTGGTGCCGAGTTTTGGCCGTTCACCCTGCTGTTCAGCCCGCCGCACGAGCAACACGGCCATTCCCAAACCGGTCAACGCACCGATCAGACTCCCTAAAATCATAGTTCGTGTTTTCCAGTTTCCGTCTTCATTCATACAGATTTCCCTCATCGGACCGAAAGATCGATGTCACTCCGCGGAAGAAAGCCTTGATTCCCGCCCAGGCAGACAACGAGCCCATCATCGGTTTTGCCGCCATATCTCCCGTACGCTTGGCGGTACGTTCGAGACGCCCCAGGAACAGGCGCGCTTTTCTGAACGGGGCCGGTAATTTCCGGATCAACTTCTCCGTCGCAAACACAGCCACCCCCAGGATCGCCGCGCTCAACACGCCGAGAAGCAGGATTGGCAGCGCCAGACAAATCAGGGATGCATCCGCCAACACGCCGGGAGTGCTGTCCTCCGGCCAGAAAATGACAAACAGCGCCACGATCACGAGGACGCCGAAAATCAGCGGCAGATAGATTTCGCGGCGCATATGCCGCTGCGTGCTCGGCCGCAGTCCAACCTTCTCCTGGCGATGACGACTCGGATTCATGCCTGTCCTTTCCGCCTCGTTATGCGTTATTGTAGCACGTCCCGTGGACGCTCAGGGAGGCGGATCACCAAGGTATTTCGATGCGCCTCAACAGCGGTAGCTGCGTTCGACTGTTCCAACGCTGCAGGATGCGATAGAATCCAAACGCAGTAAGGAGGAACACATGGCAGATTTTTCCGGTAAAGGCCTCGTGGCAGCCGTAAAGACGTCACCCGAGACCATCTTGGAGGACATCGACAAGGTCATGCGCCTGGCGCATTTCGAATCCGCCCTACCCAAAGGCAACCGCACCGGCTTGAAAATCAACATCTCCTGGCAGACCTGGTATCCCGCCTGCTCCACCGAGCCCTGGCAGCTCGAAGGCGTCATTCAAACCTTGCGGAAGAGCGGCTACGACGACCTGGTCGGTGTACACAACGACACCGTCGTCGTCGATACCAGCGTCGGGGAGTTTAACAACAAGCACCGCTTCGTGACCGACAAACACAACGTGCCCTGCATCTACCTCTACGAAGAGG
>CAYYVY010000044.1:0-24763 GCA_964475265.1 uncultured Anaerolineaceae bacterium
CCGACACACCCACCAATACGCCGGTGCCGACCGACACACCCACCAACACGCCGGTGCCGACCGACACACCCACCAATACGCCGGTGCCGACCGACACACCCACCAACACGCCGGTGCCGACCGACACACCCACCAATACGCCGGTGCCGACCGACACACCCACCAACACGCCGGTTCCAACCGACACACCCACCAACACGCCGGTACCGACCGACACACCCACCAACACGCCGGTACCGACCGACACGCCCACGAACACACCGCTGCCTACGGACACGCCGACCGACCCGCCGGTTCCAACCGACACACCTGAGCCAGGCGTCTGCCCGCTATTCTTGGACTTCGAAACCGACGCCGCCGGTGAAGCGCTGCAAGCTGGAACCTTCATCGATGACGAATGGGCAGCACTTGGAATTACAATCACGACCAACAATCCGACAGCCCATCCTGCGATGATATTCGACAGTGAGAATCCGACGGGCAACGACGACGATCTCGGAACTCCGAACGAAGACTTTGGCGGCCCGGGTGTCGGCAAGGGCGGCGAGATGGGCGCACCCGGAGAGAATAGCGTTCCGCTAGGCAACGTTTTGATCCTATCCCAGGACGCCAATCCGAACGATCCCAATGATTACTTCGGTGGCGGCACCTTCATCTTCGAGTTCAACCAACCGACAGATGTCTTCGAGATTCACATACTCGACATCGACAGCGGCGAACGCGACGGCGTCGTCACAGGCTACGATGCCGACGGTGAAGTCGTGGGACGAAAATGGATCGCCGCACTCGGCAACAACAGCTTCCAGGTACTGCAGCTCGGTTTCGAGAACGTGACTCGCTTGAAGGTCAAGATCGAAGCCAGCGGCGCAGTTGCGGGACTCAAATTGTGCCCGAATCAAGATCCAGGTGACTCGACATTGCCGCCGGATCCAGAGCCAAGCGCAACACCAACGATGGAACCAACGGAAGAGCCAACGGCCACTCCGACGCCCGAATCCGAGCCGGAGGCAACGGCAACACCGAAAAAACCGACGGCCACAACACCACCTGACGATGATCCGGGGAACTACGATCCATCCAAACCCAGACTCTCGATTAGCTCTTGTCTGGATGATGGACATAGATTCCATCTGACAATTACGAACACGGGCGCGGCAGGGAAATATCGACTGCTCTCTTCTAACGGCGTTATCCTCGGTCCGTGGAATCTGAGTACGGGAGAAGTTATCAGCGAATATTCGGACGGCACACCGATCACCACGAGCATCGAGGATACGTGGGTGGTTCAATACCGCTATGGATCGAAATGGCAGCATACCTCATCCACGTATGTGAGTTCGATCGAAGACCATGAGAAAAAAGAGGATTTCTGCGAATTGGTCAATCCATCGCCGGAACCCGTTCCAATGGATCCGATCGTGATCATCGCTGCCCCGGAGAAGAAACTGGTTGAAGGCGACACATTCCACGCATCCAGCACGGTCATCGGTGATTTATCCCAAGCCTGGACCGCAATCGTCGATTATGGCGACGGAAGCGGTATCGAAACGCTGCCAGTAGCGGCAAACGGGAAGATCGAACTCGAGCACGTCTACGGCGATAACGGTGAGTACGATCTCACAGTTACGGTCATTGATGACGATGGCAATCAAGCCTCAAAATCCGTTGTCATTACCGTCGATAACGCTTCGCCGCAGCTGGATTTCCAAGGCCACACATCGTTCAGATCCTGCCGCTACGTCGATCATTTCTTCAACTTCAATTTCAAGTGGCGGGTATGCTCCGACGTCATCGTGACCTACGCTCGAGTGGGTGAGGAGAAAACATTCACTACGACGACCGTTGATGCCGGCTCCGACGATCTCACCTACACATGGAGCAGCGGAGAGGAAGTCACGTACTTCAACGACGGCGTTTCGGCCGATCCTCCTGCCAGTTCGATGGGTGTCTTCCCCTTCAGCGTCACCGACGAGGCAACTTTCGTCTTCGAGGAACCTGGCTGGCAGCGACTCACGCTCAACGTCAGCGACGATGATGGCGGCACCGTAACGCGGAAAATCAAGGTGTTCGTGATCCAGGAAGCACCATGTGCGCAGGGATTGGGTTATTGGAAGCATCAGCTTTCCTATTACAATCGGAGATACAACCGCAATGTATTCCATGGTGCCAAGCTGAAAGCCTATCTGGGTATCATCAATGCCTACTCTTCCGTATTCTCGGAGAAGGTATCACTGAAATCGCTCGATCGTGCCTATGATATCTTGCGCTTCGAGAACAGCGATCTTCGTGCGAAAGCGAATGCGCATCTCTTGACGGCCTGGTTCAATTTCGCCCAAGGTTCGATCCGATGGAACGATCCCATCGATTGGGATGGCGACGGCGCAAGCGATGGATCGTTCGCCGAATTGATCAAGGATGCGGAAAACATCTTACTTGATCCAAACGCCTCGCATGCACAAATCGAACTGGCGAAAGATATCGCCGAAGGAATCACGCAGTACGGACAGAGTGTGTGCCACGGGCATTAACCGATAACCAATGCTAATTGAAACAACCACCAAAGGACGATCCGAGAAAGGATCGTCCTTTCTCTTCATGTTCTTATAAAGCCGGTTTATGAATCGCATCCGAGTCGCTTTCAACGAGAGTCAAAGACTCGACTCTGGCGATTCGAAACCAGCCTCCTCCCCAATCATCCGTGCACCAACGTCCATACAAACGGACAGGCTGCCAACTACGCATCCCATCCCGCGGGCGCTCGGCTTCATCCTCGAATTGTGCCCGGATGAACGCGTCCCCATCTCCGAAGAAAAATCCCGATCCACCCGTCCGTCCCGGCAATTTGAATCCCACCAAGGTAATCGGCCGTTTCGCTTCTGCCTCCAATCGACGCAAAGGGAGAGCATCTTTCAAATCTTCCGAGATTAACTGTAGCGGATTTACGCTGACCGGAAATCCCAGGATATGCCGTTCCCACGCCAGCCGTTCCCCAGCAGATTCCTGCGGCGGCGCCTCCCGTTCGGTGAACTCGAACGAAATCTGACGCGGAGTCCCGGCACGGAATACATCTTCGGCTTCCGCGATTGCCTTCGATCTGCTCGCCGCAAGTCCATCGAGCGCACCGCCCTGGATGAGATGAATGATTTCCTTCTGCTGCAGGTCCACGCGGCCGAGCAAATCACGCACGCCGGTGAACGCTGCCGAAGATCGTTCCCACAGGATAGAGGCAATCGATCGGCGTCGTAAATCACGAACCTGATCCAATCCCATCCACAATACCGGAGCTTGCATTTGCTTCTCATCGCTCTCATGTTCCAAGGTAAAGCGTCGTCCGCTGTGATTAACGTGCGGTGGACGCACTTGAATACCCAGGCGCCGCGCTTCTGCAATGTATATCGCCGGGTGGTGATAGCCCCCATGTCCGGCGAGGCGGGCACACAGAAAGGCTCCCGGCCAATGCGCTTTCAAGTACGCGGATCGATAGCTGACCATCGCATATGCCGTTGCGTGGCCCTGATTGAACCCGTATCCGGCAAACGCATCGACCTGCTCCCAGAGCTGATTTGCCTGCTGCTGCGACAATCCGGGCCCATGCGGTTCTGGCCGCATACATCCACGGATGAAGCGCGTGCGCATGGCGGTCATTTCTTCGGGCCGGAATTTACTCATACCGCGCCGCAGGTGGTCCGCCTCCTCCCAACTCAGGTCGGCGATTTCGTGTGCAAGACGCAAGACCTGCTCCTGGAAGATGAGAACCCCCTTCGTACGCCGCAGAATCGGCTCAAGCGCCGGGTGCAGGTAGCTGACGGGTTCCTCCCCCCGATACCTTCGCACGAACGATCGCGCCATGCCCCCCATCGCCGGGCCGGGTTTGAAGAACGCATTCGCCGTCGCAAGATCTTGGACATTGCTGGCTTTCAACTGACGCAGCGTACGCTGCGCGCCAGCCGATTCGCACTGAAACACGCCAATCGTATTGCCGTTCATCAACAGCGATGAAGTTACGGCGTCTACGAGCGGTATCTCATTCAAGTCAAAATTCGGAAGATGGTGCCGACGTACCAATTCGGCCGCATCATTGAGCACCGTGAGCGCACGGATACCCAGCAAATCGAGTTTCGGTACACCGATCGACTCGAGGTCTATGTTGTTGAACTGCGCGATCAAAAACCCTTTGGAAGCCCATTGCACCGGGAGGTAATCCGTTATCGGACCGGGCGTAATCACCACACCACCCGGATGTACGCTGAGATGATGCGGCTGACCGACGAGTTGGTATCCCTTCTGGACGACTTCACGTTCGAGGGGATCGGTCAATTGTTCCAAAACGTCATCCACACTGCGGCGATCCCGCTTGCGCGGATCGGGATGCCACCAACGGGGAAGCATGGACTTCAAGCGTTTAATGCGCTTCTCGCCCAGACCGAATGCTTTCGCCGTCTCTCCAACTGCGGATCTTGGCTGCATGCTGCTGATCGCAGCAACGAGTGCCACACGGTCCGCACCGAAGCGTCTACGTACGTAATCCAGGACTTCGTCCCGGCGGCGGCTGCAGAAGTCGAGGTCGATATCGGGGAGATCTTTGCGTTCCGGATTCAAAAATCTTTCGAATAGCAGATCGTGTTCGATCGGGTCCACCGAGGTAATACCCAGGCAATACGCCACGAGCGAATTTGCTACGCTGCCACGCGTGCTCACGGGAATTTCCGCTTCGTGTGCGAAGCGAACGATGTCGGCGACGATCAAGAACAGGGCAGCATATTCACGCGCCACAATCACGTCCAGCTCATGCTGCAATCGCGCACGGATTTCGGCGGACGGCCCTTTACCAAAACGCTCGCTCATTCCGTTCCGCGCCGCGGATTCGAGCAGCGTGTCCTGCGTCTCCCCCTCAGGCATGTCGATTATCGGCCAGATGACCTTCCCTTCTGGCAAAGACGGTTCACAACGGCGAACGATTTCGGACACACCTTCAAGCGCCAACGGGTGCTTGGCATGTCGTGCTGTCACTTCTTCCCGGGAAAGCCAGTGAAGATCGACGGTCGCATCTCCCCCATCAGGGAGCGCCCCGTCGGGCACTGCTTCCAAGTTGCAATTATGGTCGATCGCAGCCAGGAGTCTCAAGCGGGGTCGTTCACCGGGATGCAGCGCGTAAACCGGCTGCACGGCCACATACGGCAGACTCACGCGTTCGGCGAGCGCGATCATGCGCTCGCACTTGCCTTGGTCGCCAGATGAATGCATTTCCAATCCCAGATAACAAGTTTCTTTGAAGATCGACCCAAGCTGGGAGAGGTGCTGCTCTGCTGCGGCATCATGCCCATCATCAATCCACCGCGATGACCATCCACTGCGTCCGCCTGCGATGCAGATAAGGCCCTCATGGTATGTGCTCAGCTGTTCCCACGTGAGGCAGCGATCTGTGCCGGAAGCCATCTCTGGATGACCCATCATTAATGAAGATAACCGGCACAACGAACGATACCCTGCCTGGTTCATCGCCAGCAGCGTAAGCTGCCCGTGACCGGTGAAATTTCCCGGGGAAATCACATCGGGCCTGTCCACATCGAACGTGACTCCTAGTATGGGTTTTATGCCGGCCGCACGGCACTGCCGGGAGAACTGCACGGCTCCATACAACCCATTCATGTCCGTGAGCGCCAACGTGGAAAAACCCTCTGCCACAGCCCGGGCAACAAGCGCTTCGATGCTTGGCGTCGCTCGCAGGAACGAATAATGAGAATGGACACGCAGATGCGTGAATTCAGAAGATAAATCTCTTTTCATACTAGGCTGTCAAGATCTCGCCTTTCGGGGTCGCGGATTCAATCGATCCACGCTTTGAATTCACCTGGGGATTCATTATCTCATGTCTTAGATTGCAGGTGAGGCGTCCGGCAGGAATCTAATCCGCGTTGAGCGGCAGCACCACACGCACGCTAGTTCCCTCGCCGGGTTTGCTTTCGATCTCGATCTTTCCCCGATGCGCCTCGACCAATTCCTTGGCGATGGCCAATCCCAAACCACTGCCGGTGGAATCGTTCGATTTGTAGAAGCGCTCGAAGATGTGGGGCAAGTCTTGCGCGCTGATCCCCTCCCCTGTGTCGTGAATTCCGATTTCCAGGTGATCTTCGTCCAGCAACCTGCACGTCGCGCGGATCGTATCGCCGTCCGAGGAGTGCCGCGATGCGTTTACGATCAAATTGACCAACACCGTGCGTATCCGCAGCGGATCGATGTTTGCCAGCGGCAGATCATCAGCGATCTCCGCCAGACAAGTGATGCCTTTCTCCTCCGCCTGGGGCCGCAGCGCCGCCATCGTTTCACCAATAAGGACCGATAAATCCGTCGGCTCTTTTCGTAAGTCCAACGCACCGCTTTCCGCCAGGGCCAGGGTTCGCAGGTCTTCGATCAGACGGCCCATTTGACGCGTTTCATCTAAGATGGATTCGAAATGCGCGTCCTGGCGAGGATAAACGCCATCGAGCATTCCCTCGATGCGTCCTTGAATTACCGTGAGCGGCGTTCGTAATTCATGCGTGACGTTTGCCATTAAATCTCGCCGCTGTGTTTCATGCGCCTGCAATTGCGTTGCCATGGCATTAAACGCATGCGCCAGGGATCGCATCTCAGGACTTCCCCGCTCCGATATTCGTACCGAATAATCGCCCCCAGCAATTTGGTCCGAGGCTGCGACCATCTGATCGATGGGAGAAACAAGACGGAGCAAGGCGCGCCCCAAAAAGAAGAAAATGACCGCCACCACTCCAATCACACCAACAAGCACACCCACCGACTTGAAATCTGGCCAGGCTATTCCCTGCACGAGGCCAGCGACGAGGTTGATTCCCATAGAACAAGCGAATGATGTGAAAATGAAAGCCCCGATGAGGCCCATGATCAACCTGGGCAGAAGGCTCGTATGTTTTCGCCGCATCATGCGGTGAATCGGCGGCCAGGGTTCCTCCTCGGGCCACCACGGCGGCCTGCCCCAATAGGAACGTCGGGCAAAACGCATACGCATAAAATCGGACCGGGAGAATCTATCGCGCTTCATCGGAGAATCGGTATCCCACGCCATAAACAGTCAGAATGTACCGCGGTTCGCTGGGCCTTGGCTCGATTTTGCGGCGGATGTTCTTGATGTGGGCGTCGATGGCACGTTCGTAGGATTCGATGGTCACACCATGGATCGACTCGATCAACTGAGCGCGCGTGAAAATCCGCCCGGGCTGGCTGGCAAGTTTGGCCAGAAGCTGAAATTCCGTTGGGGTGAGATCGACGTTTCGATCACCAACATGCAGGCGCATGCTTCCAGTTTCGAGGGTGATGTCGAGCGCCCGGATGACTTCAGGGGTTTCTTCGACGGCTTCCACACGACGGAAGACAGCGCGTATGCGAGCCACGAGTTCTTTGGGACTGAACGGCTTGGTCACATAGTCGTCGGCGCCCAACTCCAATCCGACGAGCTTGTCTGCCTCCTCATCCCGGGCGGTAAGCATCACGATGGGCGCATTCGAGTTCCGCCGCACCTTACGACACACGTCGAGGCCATCCATGTCCGGTAAACCCAGATCGAGCACGATGAGATCGGGGGATTGGTTGCGAATAGCCGCCAGGGCGGATTCACCATCGTAGGCCGCGAGAACCGAAAAGCCCGCGTTTTCCAGATAATCGCGGGCGATCTGCACGATCTTGGGCTCATCGTCGACGATCAGCACGGTTTTCACGATAGAGTCCTCCGCGTGGGGATGTGCATGAAGCATATCCCCACGCGTCCATTATAGGTCAGAAGATCACTCCTCTGCAGGTGTTTCGTCACCTTCGTCCATTTCATGCAGATGGCGATGCCACGACCGAACCATGGGCGGAGCACAATTTTCCCAATCCATGCGGCGCCAATGCCAAGGTCCATGTCCATGCCAATGCCTGCGCGCACCCCAAAATCCGATCCCGAAAAGCGGGAACAGAATCAAGGGCACTGCGATCCGCAGCAGGATCATGAAGCCAATAAATGCCAGGGCAACGCCAAACACGGAAGGGAAGTAGCCGAAGTGCCACGGGTGCGCCGGCAGTTCCACGCTTTGATCCGCAGCGGAAGAAACGCCCAGGTTGTACACGTAGAATCCCAGCGCGATCAAACCGCAGACCAGCACCAGAATCCCCACGACGGAAAAGAATATCCGATTTTTCATTGTTAATACCTCCTTTGGTATTTGTTCTGCGTTGAATTCTGGTCCAGGATTGTGAATAGAGTGTGAATAAAATGTGGAAGAATGGGGGAGATACTTTTAACGTTACGGGCAGAGATCAAGACCACGCGCATGAAACCCACCAGCGCAACGTTGTGTGAAAGTCTTAAAATGAAATTTCTCGCCGTCCGTCGATTGCGAAATTAGTAAACTTGGTCTACATTGCGCCTGGAAAAAGCTGCTTTGCAAGGAGGATCGCCGTGAAAAAGACCGTGACCTCATGTTTGCTCATCCTTCTGTTAACCGCTTGTGCGCAAGCGACACCGCCCCCACCCACTTCGACCCCCACGCCGATCCCACCGACACAGACATCTACAGCGACCATAACACTGACACCCACCACAACCCTCACGCCGACTCCGACGAATACGCCCACGGCAACCCTGTCCCCGACGCCTACGGAGACCGCGACACCCACGATCACGCCCACAGAAGAAGCGCCTTACGTGACCGCCAACGGCGAGGTGAACTGCCGCTATGGACCGGATGCGGACTACCTTTATGCCTGGGGGCTTTCCGAGGACGACACGGCTTCCCTGGAAGGACGCAACTACGAAGGAACCTGGTTGTACGTCCAACCCCACGACACGGTTTGGACCTGTTGGGTTGCCACCTCGACTGTCACGGCATCCGTCGACATCGAGAGTGTTCCGGTCGTCTATCCCGTGATTTACGTTCATCCGGCCGTTTCGAATCCAAGCGGTGTCAAGGCCACCCGCAGCGGCAACAGCGTTACCATCAGCTGGAATCCGGCACCGGATGCCATCGGTCTGGGGTATCTCGTCGAAGCACGGATTTGTGCCGGAAGTTATTTGATCGACGTGGTCGAGTCCACGACGAGCACATCCCTCACACTCACGGACAAAGCCGGCTGCTCCGGCGACTCGTACGGACAGCTGCGCGTGTTCGATAAACGAGGGTACAGCGCGCCGGTCAAGATCAAGTGGCCCAAGCCGTAGCGATTGACGGTGAGGCCGTATGCAGCTGCGTAAACGATTGATCATTTCCTTCTTCAGGGTCCTGACCAGCACGCTGTGTCGGATCGACGACACGCCGCTGTGCCAGGTACCGCTTCGCGGTCCCTTGATTCTGATCATCAACCACATCAATCTGGTGGAAGCGCCTGTACTTTACACCCGGCTACAGCCACGTCCGATTACGGGCTTCGTCGCTGCGTATCGCTGGGAGAAACCCTTCTTTCGCTGGCTGCTCACCGCCGTAGACGCCATCCCACTACGGCGCGGCACGGCGGATGTATCCGCGATACGAGAAGCGCTGCAGCGTTTGAAGCAAGGCGCCATTTTAGCGGTCGCCCCGGAAGGCACACGCAACTACGATGGCAAGCTGCAACGTGGTCGTGCCGGCAGCGTACTCCTGGCATTGCACAGTGGGGCGCCGATCCAACCGGTTGTTTGTTACGGTAACGAGCGCTTCAGCGAAAACCTGCGCCGTTTGCGACGAACGGATATTCATCTGAAAGTGGGAGAACCTTTCTACCTCGATGCTGGCACAAAACGTGTCACCCCAACGGTTCGCCAGGAAATGGCCGATGCGATGATGTACAGGCTGGCTTCACTTTTACCCGCAAACTATCGCGGCATGTACACCGACCTCGAACGAGCGAGTGAAAGGTACATTCAGAATCACAGTTGATATTTGTAGATTGCAGTCAGAATTGATAAAACCACCGCCGGTGATAAAAATCCGGCGGTGATTTTGTTTCCAGTTGCGATCCAGGATCAGAATGCCAATTATGGCCAGGGGATCGGCACCGGATCGGTATAGCCGTGCTTTTCGACGGCCTGCACGGTGCCGTTCGAGGGCCGGTCGCAGGTTTGTTCGTCCGTTATCGTGAGAGTATTGGTATCCGTGTGATAAACCATATCGACCAGGTACCCATGCAAACATACCTGGGCTTTGATGAAGTAGCCGCGATCGTCATCCAGAGTCATATTGACGGGCGTCCAGAAGATGACCACCGTATCCCCGTTCCGTTCCGCTCGGACCTTTTTGGGCGGGTCGTACAAGGTAGATTTCGGCAACGGATTCATGTAGGTCGTAACGGAAAAGATATCACCGTCCACATCCACCACCGAAGCCGAAATCCAACAGGCCCAGTGTTGCTTTTCCCAACTCACCCAGAGCCAACTGCCGTCGTAATTGCGGTTCCAGAGAATGCCCTTGTCCCCGGGGTAGAAATCCCCGGCGTGTAAATATGCAGTCGCTGGGCCGTAGCGGCAGTGGGATTGTGTGTTCACCGTGACTTTGGGAAAATCGAACGTCGGCGTGAGCGTGATCGTCGGCGTGGGCGTGATTGTAGGTGTGAGCGTCTGGGTTGGCGTGAGCGTAATCGTCGGCGTGAATGTCGGTGTATAGGTCAACGTCGGTGTCGGGGTGTAGGTCATGGTGGGCGTGTTGGTTGGTGTGGGGGTCTTCGTGGCGAAAATTTGCTGGACCTGCGCACAGCCGGTCAGACTGAGCGCCAACAAAACGACCAAGATAAATAATCCGCGTGTTGGAAATCTTCTAACCGTTTTCACAATCATCCTAACTCCACATTGCCAACCCGAGTCCACTTTTCGGAATTGTAGCCAAGGAATTCAGCTTTCTCAATGGCCCGTATGGCCTGTATAAAAACCGGCAAGATTTCACTCGAACGACCAGGAACAGGCAAAGCCTTGCGGGATGACGTACGGATCGAGGTTATACTCGTCCAGATAGAGAATCACGGTTTCGTTCGAATACCCGATCGTTATCTCGTACGCATCCACGATCGTTTCCCCGGTATCCATCGAACCCAGTCTTACGTATTCAAGCGCCTCACCCCGGGGTCCGAGAAGTAGATCCAGGTACTCTCGCTCCAGGGACGGACCTTCATACACATCTCCCCTACCCACGCCGATCGGGTTGTCCTTACTGTAACCGTATGTTGGATCCGTGCTGATAGGACACATGTTTTCCATCGGTGCCGACTCAAAGAATTCGACCGATTCAATAATCTGAACGGCGATGTACTCGCCGTCGAGAATCCAACGATCTATCGGTGCAGCGGCGATGACTTCAAAGGAAGTGTCTCCATGGTGGTAAGCCACGGCAATAAGCCCCAGCATTTGCTCGCCAAACATCTCGCCCGCAATATTTATCGCAAATCCCTGCACATCCCCGATGTTGTACCAATAAATATCAGAAGCACTGAATGAATCCATTTCCCCCGATAGATAAGAACCCAAATCTTTAACAGCCTTTTGTAACGTCGTATCGAGTTTCATGGGACCGCCCCCCAATGTGATAAAAATCTCGGAAGCCTCACTAGACAACGACACTGCCCCCGGTCGATACGTACGATAGAATCCCTCCACCTGGCGATACCGGAAGCCCCCATGCTGAATATCCTCGTATTCACCAAGGACGAAATCAATTGTAGGGATCGCCGTTGGTTCTGCTGTTGGTGTATTCGTGGGCGTTGAAGTCGGCAGGGGCGTGTTTGCCGTTGCCTCCGCCGTTTGCGTAGCGTAAGTATCGGCAGCGATCTTTGTAGCCTCCGCGTCGAGTTCAGCTTGAGAAGGACCGCAGGAGGCCAGGACCACATTCATCAACAGCACAATCGAACATAATATCCTTGATTTCCTCATCGAATCTCCCCTCCGATTTCAAACTGCAAATCCTGTAACGGTCAGTATCGGACCCAAATATAATCAATGTGGTATGGAATAAAATGTCGATCGCAGTCCGTTCGAGCTTTACGAATATAGATCCCCAGAAACGACCAGGAACGGGCCTTTCTTAATCTTCTTTTTTACAATTATTCCGAGCGTTGAGGTAACGATAGATCACTTCATCTGGATTGGCAAGCTCGAATCACGTACCGGCTAACGAAGTCCGACTTGGATGACGGCGCAAGCTGTTGTATAAAGAAACAGAGTACTCAGGGAGGCGCACGTGGCTGTGCAAACGGGATTCATCACCGGCACCGGCTTTTATGCGCTGCCGAATATCCAAACGATAAAAATAGAAAAAGTATCCACGCCTTTCGGCGAAGTCAACGTGCAAATTGCCGGCCTGGAAGGCCAGGAGATCGCCTTCATCCCTCGTCACGGAGCAAGACACAGTCTGGCACCGGATGAGATCAACTATCGCGCCAATATGTTTGCGCTGCACGTACTCGGAGTCGAATGCATCCTTGCGACGAGCGTCTGCGGTTCGTTGGTGCCGGATTGGCGGCCCGGCACACTGGTCTTAATCGACCAGTTCCTCAATTTCACCAGCGGCCGCCCGGACAGCTTCTACCCGCTGGAAGGAAAGTTGGCTCACGTCGACGTGACCGATCCCTACTGCCCCACCCTGCACGACGCCATGGCTAAATCGGCCGCGGAACTGGGCATCGATCTGCAGCGCGGGGCAACGTACGCCTGTTTTTCCGGACCGCGTTTCGAGACCCGGGCCGAGATCGAAATGGTCCGCCGCCTGGACGGCCACCTGGTCGGGCAAACCAACTACCCCGAATGTGTGCTCGCACGCGAACTGGCGATGTGCTACGCCACCTTGGGCGTAGTTAGCAATCCGGCTGCCGGGATGGGATCGAGCCTGAGCGCAAACGAAGTGATGCAGAATCTGCAAGGACTGGAAGAGACGATCGGCCGTTTGTTTGAAAGTGTCGTTCGCTCGCTGCCCGAGACATACGACTGCACCTGCCGCCATGCGCTCGACGAAGCGTTTCTCTAGAGGCCCCCTGCCTCAGCTTGAAAGGAATCGTCATGAAACCATCCATCGACCTGCTGATCAAGAACGGCCTGATCGTCTCCATGGACGACGCAAACCGCGTTATCGAAGACGGCGCAGTAGCCGTCCAGGGTGCTGAAATCATCGATGTCGGAACTACATCCGACCTGCACGCGAAATACGAGGCGCAAGAAGAGATCGATGCCGACCAACACATCGTCATGCCGGGATTGATCAACGCCCACACACATCTGGCGATGACCTTGTTCCGTGGTTTTGCCGACGACCTTCCTCTTGACCCGTTTCTGGCACGGGTGTGGGAGGCGGAAGGCCGCTTCATCCGCCCGGATACGGTGACAATCGGCACGCGCCTCGCTTTCGCCGAGATGATCCGCGGCGGCACCACCATGGCGATGGACATGTATTGGTTTCCGGAAGCTTCGGCGGATGTGGCCAGCGCGGCCGGTTTTCGTTTGATCAACGGTCCCATTTTCGTCGACTTCGACGGTCCCGATGGCATTCCTGCCGCAGAGCGAGCGCAACGCGGACGGGAATTCTTCCAACGATATGCGGAAAATCCCTTCATCCTGCCCTGCGTACTGCCGCATGGCACCTACACCGTCTCGCCGGACATCCTCACGCAAGCCTGGGAACTTGCTGTTGAATGCGAAGCCCTTTTCCACACCCACGCTTCCGAGACGGCGGACGAAGTCAACACGGTGCGCGAGAGATACGGGACGACGCCTCCGCAACATCTCGATCACCTGGGACTCCTGACCCCACGCACCAGCCTGGCACACTGCGTTCACTTGAGCGACGACGACATCCAGCTCATCGCCGATCGCGGCGCTGCGGTCGTGCACTGCCCGATCTCCAACCTCAAGATGGCTTCCGGCATCGCCCCGCTGCAGCAGATGCACGCCGCCGGCATCCCCGTTCTCCTGGGGACCGACGGCGCGGCGACGGGCAACGATCTCGATCTATGGAAGCAGATGCGCATCGCCGCCATTCTCCATCGTGGCGTGCATCACGATCCCACCTTCAATCCTGCAGAGCAAGTCGTCGCTGCCGTTACGCGCCAATCGGCCGAGGCGCTGGGCATTGGCGACCGATTCGGTTCGATCGAAAGCGGTAAATTCGCCGATCTGATCCTGATCGATCTCAACAGCGTACATCTCGTGCCGATGTACGACGTGTTCTCCCATCTGGTATACGCCGTGGGGCGCGAGGACGTGGCCACGGTGATCATTCATGGAAAAGTGGTTATGCGTCAACGTGAGCTGCTGACCATCGACGAAGCCGAAACGGTAGCGCGCACGCGCGAATTGGCGGTCAGGTTCGCCGAAGCTATGCCGCTTCAATAAAATCGTATATTACCTCGCGGGAATTCATCCGCTTGACATATCGAAGTTTATCGATATAATAAACTCAATGTCAAAACACTCAGATTCACTGGACACCGTAACCTTTGCCAAGGCGTTGGCGGACGAAACCCGCCAGCGGATCATGGCTTTCTGCTGCTGCCAGGCCAGAAGCGTGAACGAGATCGTGGAAGCGCTCGACGTGACCCAGCCTACTGTGTCGCACCATCTGGCAATCCTGCGCAACGCCAGCCTGGTCAACGTCAAACGCAAAGGGAAGCAGGTATTTTACGAACTCAACCAGGAGCGCCTGGCCGACGCGTGCTGCGTCGTGGCCGTCACCTTCGCCCCGGGGCATCCCGTGGAGGTGAAAGATTGATCCATATTTTTTTATTTCATAACATCGAAATATGTAAATACGTCGATAAGGAGATCGTACGATGAGTAAAAATCAGAAAACATCCGAATCAAGTAACATCCGCACCAAAGTTCGTGAACATTACGGTAATTTTGCCGCGGCGTTTGATCCCCAAAGCGCACAAGGCTGCTGCGGGTCGAGTGAAGGTAACGAATCAATCAACCTGTCGCTTTATGAAACCCCTGAGGTCGACAGCCTCCCCGTAGACGTCACGGGGATCTCTGCGGGCTGCGGGGATCCGGTTACGCTGGCGTCGGTAAAGCCCGGAGAAACCGTACTCGACCTTGGCTCTGGCGGCGGAATCGACTGTTTTCTCGCCGCCCAGAAGGTGGGTGAGACTGGCAAAGTCATCGGCGTGGACATGACCCCCGAGATGCTCGATAGAGCCCGGGCGAACAAAGCCAAGATCGGCGCGGAAAACGTAGAATTTCGCCTGGGGGAAATCGAGCATCTCCCCGTCGCAGACGACAGCGTGGACGTAATCCTCTCGAACTGCGTGATCAATCTCAGCCCCGACAAGCCCGCTGTGTTCCGTGAAGCATTCCGTGTGCTCAAACCGGGCGGGCGTTTTGCCGTGACCGACATCGTCACTGATGGACCGCTTCCCGAAGCCATCCGCGAGAACCTGGCTGCCTGGTACGGCTGCGTCGCCGGCGCCCTGGACTATCGCAACTACGTCGATGCTTTGAATGCCGCCGGGTTCAGCGACGTGCAGGTATCCCGTGTAGAGATCGACCCTACGACGATCACCGAGGAGCTTGAAAATTACGGCATCGAGTTGCCCGAGCCCAAAGCGGGTGAGCAAAAGCGCGTAGCAATCGTCATGGTCGATGGCAAACCGGTGGAACTCGATCTCGAGGATCTCAATCCACCTTTCAGCGCCCGCATCAGCGCTCAAAAGCCGGTATCCTGACCTGGGTAACAATTTGAAAATCACCTGCGCGCTTCACCCCGACAGGGGATGTGCGCGCAGGTGAAACTCGCTATGGTGTATGTATCCTGATCGCAAGGAGCACGCCGTGGAAAGTTTTCTGGCCTATCCCCTCGAACCGCAGACGTTGGCCGTCGACAGCGACATGCGTACGCTGGCCCGCTTCCGCCGCACGATGTCCCCCGAAGATCAAGCCGTCCTCGACACGCTGCTCGTCTCCGTGCAGCACCACTGGCCGGTTCGGCAAGCCTGCGCGCATCTGACCCCCCTGGATCTTTTGCTCATGACCGTGTTGGTGGAGCAGAAGAAAGAGATCGATCGATTGGCCAATACGATCAAAAATCATCTCGAAGCCGCTCCTACTGTTAAATAAAGAACACCCCGCAGAGACTTCCATCCCTGCGGGGAGAAAACCAATCCTCCGAAGTATCACTCATAGCGGAAGAACCAGATCCCCAGCGCAAAGAACACCACGGCGAAGATCATCAGCACCCCGGCTTCGGGCAGGATGTCCACCAAGCCCAGCCTGCGCAGCCCCAGATCGTTCAAGCCCTGCAGCGCCCAGGTGGTGGGCAGAAACTGGTTCACGATTTTGACCGAGTCGGAGAACAGCTCCCCGGGATACCAGCAGCCACCGACGAGCGCCATGACCATGCCGGTGATCGGCGCCAGGCTGCCGGCCTGGGCAGTGGAACGCACCAGCGTACCCAGCAGCGTGCCCAAGGCGGTCGCCGCCAGGCTGAAGGCCAACAGCAGCACCACCAAACCGGGGATGGAATTACCCCAATCGATGCCCAGTACGTGAATGCCGAAGATCACCAGCAACGCCATCTGCACCCAGGCGGCCAGCAGCTGACCCAGGATCGTGCCCAGCAGAAAAGTTGCCTTGTTGGTCGGTGTAGTAAACAAGCGTCGCAGGGTGCCGGTCGTGCGTTCGTCGGCCAGCACGGCCGCTGTGGCCAGGAGCGGGATAAAGACCCAGGTAATCAACTGCCCTGCACTGGCCTGCACGCTGTTGGCCTTTTCTCTTTCGTAAACCACACCCTCGTCCGGTGTGCGGATTTCCACACGCTCCGGCAGGTCGCCGAAGGCAGCTTCGGCTCGTGCGTAGCTTTCTTCGTAGTACATCCGCCGTGCCGCAGTATCTGCAAAATCCCCTCGCTTTTCATATTCCGCCGTGCTCACGTTTGCCGCCAGGAGTGTTCGACCCATCTGCTCCACGGCTGCGAACACCTTCTGCTCGGCTGCGTCGTAGGCATCTTCGTCGCCCGCTTCTTGCAGGGCAAGATCGACCAACCCACCGCCGTACAACTGCTCCTGAAAACCCGTGGGGATGGTCAGGATGGCGGCCGTTTCTTCCGCATCAGCCACCGCTTCCATTTCTTCACTCGAGATCGATACGACCTCCATCGTTCCCGTCGACGCCAGGCCTTCGAGCAGTTGATTGGACAGCGAGGTCTGATCCTGATCGACGACGAGCAATTGATACGTTCCCCCATCCGATCCGATCGTTCCACTCAGCAAGAAGGTGAATATGATCGGCAGGACGAGGAAGAACATGATCTCCATCGGATTGGAAAATCGATTTTTGAGATCCTTCCAGGCGATGTTATATATCTTCTTCATTTCACTACTCCACTGCAGCGCTTCTATCAGCACCGCATCAAACCGCGCCGGCGGAAGACGACAACCGCCACGCCGAATAAAATGCTTCCCATAACAACCAGACCGACGATCGTACCGCGGACGTCCGCCAGCGTGCCAGCCCCGGCCAGGATAGCAAACCCCTCCTGTGCCCAGGCGTTGGGTGTAATCTTTCCTATGGTTCCCAGTACGCCGCCAAAGCTGCCACCGCCGAAAAACGAACCTCCCAGCAGCCCGAAGAAGAGCATCATAGCCGTGCCCATCGTCGAAACCTGTTCGGCCGTACGTGCGATTGCGGCCAGCAGGATGCCCCAGCCGGCCGCCCCAAAGACGGCGGCCACGATCAACAGCGCTACACCGAGCGCGTCTCCCCAGTTGATCTGGAAGGCAAGGCTGGTGGCCCCGATCACGATGGCCAACTGCGCCACACCCACCAGCACGACGCCGAGCACCTTACCCCCAAGGATCCAGGCGCCATCCGTCGGCGTGGCCAGCATGCGCGGTAAAGTGCCTTCTTCTCGTTCGGCGAGAATACTGCGCCCGCCGATACCGGAAACGGTGTACATCAGAAACAACATGGCCATACTTGGCGCCAGCAAGGCCAGCGGTTGAATGGCGACATCTTCTTCCTCAACACGCTGACTTTGGACGGTTATCCCGGCCATCGCATTGGATCCCGTTGTCACTAACGTTTCGCCGATTTCCCGGCCGACGTCATAGGCTTCTTGCGGCTGGATCAATCCAGCCCCGATCAGACCACCCACCGCAACTTTGCTGCTGACGACACCTGCGTCGACGCGCGCCAGAAAACGCTCGATCAAGGAACGCACGATGCCGACCCGGATGGGCTGCCCGGGATAGACGTACAGTTCGACCGGACTGCCCTGACTGAGCTCTTCAGCGCTCAGCATCGCCTGGCTAAAATCCATCGGCAGGATCAACGCCGTAACAAACTTGCCTTCATCAACGAGTTCACGAGCCCGCGTTGCACTGCTCATAACGGTAATTTTGATCACCGAGTGCAAGCTCTCTTCGCACAGCCACGTTACCATTGCCTCGCCCAATTCGCCTTCATCTTCGTTGACGACCACCACTTTATTGGCCTGTATGGCGGGTTCGCCCGCCGAGACCGAGAACGCCCCGGTGACAAATCCCATGGCCAGCGTAAGGGCGAAGGGTCCTGCCAGCATGATCCATCCCACCCTGTCTCGAAATGCCACTTTCAGGTCTTTCCATCCGATTGCCAGTAACTTGAACATCGCCGCCTCCTAGTCCCGCAGCGCCCGGCCGGTCAGATGCAGGAACACGGCTTCGAGGTTGGGTTCCTGGATCGAGGCGGATGTAATTTTCGCATCCTGCGCATTGGCGATGGTGATCAACGCCGGCAGGACGGCATTGCCGTCGTCCACGAAAAGACGCAGGGTCCCGTTGAGCGGCTGCACCTGATGCACGCCAGGCACGCGCCCCAAAGCTTCTACTAGTTCCGCTCGGCTGGTCTCCTCGGCGGTGTGCATTTCGATCACGTCCTGTTCGCCGACCAATTCGGTTAACTCCTGCTGTGTGCCCAGGGCGATCATTTCTCCGTGATCGATGATGCCGATGCGGTCGCTGAGTTCCTGAGCCTCTTCCATATAGTGGGTCGTATACAGTACGGTCATGCCCTGCGTGTTGAGCGACATCACCGTGTTGAGGATGTTGCGGCGACTCTGCGGGTCGATCCCGACCGTGGGCTCGTCCATGTAAATCACTTTCGGCTCGTGCAGCAAACCGACGCCGATGTTGATGCGCCGCTGCATGCCACCCGAGTAGGTTTCCACCCGGTCTTTGGCCCGTTCGCGCAAACCAGTCAAGTCGAGCACTTCGTCGACGCGCTTTCGCAGCGCCTTGCCCCCCATGCCGTAGAGCCGGCCCCAGAAGATCAAGTTTTCGGCGGCCGTCAATTTCGGATAGAGCGCGATTTCCTGCGGCACGACGCCGATGACCGCTTTCACTTTCTGCGGTGCCCGCAATATTGATGCGCCGTCGATGTGTGCGTCCCCGCTGGTGGGCTTAAGCAAACAAGAGAGCATTGATAATGTCGTAGACTTGCCCGCCCCATTGGGCCCCAACAGGCTGAAAATCTCCCCCTCGCGGACGACGAAGCTAACTTCGTCCACGGCCGGATCGGGGGTCCCGTTGTAGCGCTTGGTCAGCGCTTGTGCTTCAATCATGTTCCTCACGTTCATTCCTCCTTGGTGCTTCCTTTGCACATGTGTAATCACTACCATGAAGACTGTAGCTGAAATATCCACGGATTGGATGTGCTGATGGTCGCACTCAAAGGTCACATTCCCAATAGGAAGGTCACACTCTGGGGTCAACGAAGACACTTCAAGCGGGAAGGTTCAAGAAACACAATGCTCGGTACCTGCCACGGCGGCAAGCGCATCGAAGGATGCGCTAATCGAGGATGTAAAAATGAAAACTGTTTGGGAGAGAAGTTAAATGAGACCCCACTCACGAGCACGCAGGGCGGCCTGTGTGCGATCGCGCACGCCCATTTTTTCCAGGATGTGGGTCACGTGATTTTTGACCGTCCCCTCGGCGATGACCAGTGTTTCAGCGATCTCGCGATTGCTCGCGCCAGCGGAGATCAGCTGCAGAACCTGGATTTCACGTTCGGAAAGCGGCTCTGCCATCAATTCCTGGGGGGTCTTCGCTTTCGGTGTGAGGCGGGAAAATTCGGCGACCACTTTCGTTGCAATGGAGGGCTGCAGGAAGGATTCGCCGCGCGCCGCACCTTGAATCGCCTCGACCAGGGTCTCCGAGGATACGTCCTTCAACAGATAACCCAAAGCGCCTGCTCGCAGACCTTCGAAAACGTATTCATCGTCGTCGAACGTGGTCAGGATGACGACGCTGCTCTGCGGGCATTCACTCTGCAGCTGCCGCGTGGCACCCACGCCATCCAGCTGCGGCATCTGCAGATCCATGAGCACCACATCCGGTTTGAGACGAACGGCCTCATGCACGGCTTCGATCCCGTCACCGGCCTCACCGACGACTTCGATGCCGCGCTGGACAGAGAGCAGCGTACGCAGCCCCTCCCGGAATAAGACCTGGTCATCCACGAGTAAGACGCGGATCGCCTTGTATTCATCCGCAGTCATGTGGGAATAACGACCTCCAGACGAGCACCATCCGGTTTTGCACCGTGAAGAGACACACGCCCGTTTAACAAATGTACACGCTCCCGCAAACCAAAGAGGCCGAAGCCATCTTCATCTTTATCGAGATCGACACCCACGCCATTATCTTCAATCAACAATGAGATTTCATTTTCTGCAGCGTAGTCGAGCTGCACTTTCACACACGAGGCGCGTGCGTGTTTGCGGACATTGGTGAGGCCTTCCTGGACAGCACGGTAGATGGCGTGTTCGATTTGTGCGGGCAGTTCTCTCACTTCGCCGGATACCTTCCATTCGCATCGAATCCCAGACTCCTGGCATTCCTCAACCAATCTCTCGATCGCCGTCGTGAGAGGGCGTCCCTCCATGGGGGAGGCACGCAATGCAGCGACCGAACGCCGCACTTCCGACAAACCATCTTTCGCCAGCGTTTGCGCTTTCTCCAGGGCCTGATACGCCGCTTGCTGATCCGAATCGAGCACGGCGCGCGCCGCCTCGAGTTGAACGTTGATCACCGTCAAATAATGGCCCAGACTGTCGTGGATCTCGCGTGCCAGGCGGTTACGCTCCTTTGACGTGGCCAATTCTTCGGCTTGCACGGCGTATTCGCGCAACTGCTGATTCACCGCTTCCAGACGATCCGCCAGGCGCTGCACTTCCTGGCGCGACGTATCTGCTTGAACTACGACACGCGTGAATACAACTACGAATATCACTCCCGACACCAACCCCAACAACGTGCCCGTGGCGTCCTCATCATTAATGAGAATGCCGCTCGGGAGGACAAAAACCCCAATCGCCACAGCGATGATTACCGGTGTCCAACGTACGGAATACACCATGACGGCATGCGAGACCAGCGGCAGCACCATGAGCCATAATGCCGAAAAAATCGGGCTGATCCAGATCGCTACAGACGCCAGGGCGACTTGAACGGCAAAATAGAGTAAAAACCATCTGCGATCTTCGCGGCGCTCGACCCACTCGAAACCTAAAACACCGATGACACAATAAAGCACAGCGATAACGATCAAAGCAATCGATATTGGATCAGAGAGTGGAACGTCGATCCTGCCGAAAGTAACGAAATACCCCAGCAACACCGTAAACACGAAGGCACCGTGCAACAGTCGGCCTTGCCTGAGAGTCTCAGAATAAGATGAAGATTCAAAATCCTTCATGGCATCACCATCGCGAGTCTGATGTCGTGTCGAGCAAAGTTATGACCGTTTCTATTGTAAACCGGATTGCTCCTAGAACGGAAAGAACATTGAAATTACGCGAATCAATACCCCCTCCTTGACGATTCTTATTCAGAATCGGGGTTATCAACCTGTAACAGGCACAACTTCCGGGGTTTTCAAAGGCAGGACGATTTCGAAGGTGGTGCCTTCACCCAATTCGCTTTCAATGCCGATTTCACCACCCATCATCTCCACCAAATTGCGCGTGATCGCCAAGCCCAGACCCGTCCCTTTACGGTCGACGTCTTTGCTGGCTGTTTCCAACTGCCGGTATTCCTCGAAGATAGTCTCGAAGCGATCTTCGGGGATTCCGGGACCAGTGTCGCGAACGGTGATGCGCCAGCGGTTTGAACCGAGCACGCCGATACGTACATCGACTTGGCCTTGATCGGTGAATTTAATGGCATTTCCGGCCAGATTCAGCATGATTTGTTTCACGCGGCCCTCGTCACCGATAATCCGCGTCGGTAGATCTTCAGCCATCTCAACGTTGAGTTCGATCCCCTTCTGGTGAGCGGTTTCCTCCATCGTCGATTGTACGGTCCTCCCCAGATCATAGATGGCAAACGGCTCATCTTCGATTTCCAATTCGCCCGCTTCGATCTTCGCCAAATCAAGCAGGTCGTTGATGATGTTGTGCAGGTGTCTTGCGCTGCCAAGGACGTTTTCCAGCTTGCCCTTCAGTTTCGGTGTAATTTCTCCGTAGGTACCGCGTA
Organism: uncultured Anaerolineaceae bacterium; assembly: GCA_964475265.1. GTDB lineage: Bacteria > Chloroflexota > Anaerolineae > Anaerolineales > E44-bin32 > WVZH01. The sequence continues at coordinate 22,453 of CAYYVY010000044.1, forward strand.
TGGCGAGCTCGGTGAAAACGATGATCGAACTGAGCGGGGTGCGCAGCTCGTGGCTGGTGCGTGCGGTGAACTGCGACTTCATCTCACTCGCCAGGGCGAGCTTGTGGTTTGCCTCCAATAAATCGTAGGTGGCATCGTCGAGTGATTTACGCAAGTCCTGCGTGGTCAGCTTGCTCAGAACGGCGACAAAGGCAAGCGCTAATCCATAGACTATGACAACCACAACTTCAGCGATTACGGCCGTGATGGTCAAGACAGGAATCACTCCACTGACGACGACCAATCGAGAGAGGATGAACAACAACACACACAGAGCGGCAACAAAATATCCCTGCCGCGGGCCAATAACCATGCCGGCGACGATGATCGCCAGCGAATAACTCACGCCAATGATGGGAGATAATCCGGCGATAATACTGCCGTTTATGGCAATGATGATGAGGATCGGCAGGATCAAGGTGTATCCAGACTCAACAACACGACCTTTTTTTGCCAGGTGGCGCGCGAGAAGACTGATGGGAAACATGCAGGCCACCAAACTGTACACCAGCACCGTATGAGTCGTTAGATTGTCGATAAGCATGATCGTCAGGCCGATCAGCAGTATCGGCACGATGATCATTAATGCGTTACAGATGCCAATCATCAGGCGCTTACTGCGCCCGAATTCAGCCTTCGTGTAAGGGGTTTGATTGTCGAATGGTTTGACGTTGTCCATCGGAATTTCCCTTCACCCAATTGGCGGACGTTCTACTCGACCGTCGAGTCGCTTGAAAGCGCGCAGGACCCCCATTACGGGCACGAGATCGACATCGATCCCCGACTCGCTCATCCAGCGTCTGTATTCTTCTTGCCAGAAAAATCCATGGCAGTTCGCATTCGACCGAATGACGATGTCCATGTACGCATCCATTACCGGCTTGCAGGCCTGCATTCCAAAAAGCAGCCCACCGGGCCGAAGCACGCGGGCGGTTTCATGGATTGCTTTTCTTGGATCCGGGGTCCAGTGCAGTACGAGCATCCAAAACGAAGCGTCGAATGAATTATCATCAAACGGCAATCGCGTGGCGCTGGCGACTTTGAATATCGGGCGATTCTCTGCCGTTACCGGTTTATGGTCGGGTTTGATCTCCTGAAGATGCGTCTCGAACGATTCTTGTGCAAGTTCAATCAAGCTGGGTACGACATCGATCGCCGTAATTTTAATCTCGCCGTCGAACCTGGCCCAAATTTCCGCCGTCTCAAGTCCACTTCCGCAGCCAATCTCAAGCAGATGTTTCCCTCGCAGCCATTCGATGTCTTTCCGCTTCAGATAGGCAAAACATGCCCGGCGCATGGATGAGTACAGTTGTGTGGACAAAACTCTGTCGAACTTGAGCATGAACTCGAAATCATCTTGTTCGAAGGTCTTCGCCAAGCTGATCAGTTCCTGACGCATGCGCGGCAGGATGTATTGGGTTAATCCTTCTGACATGAGCAGGAACCCATGCAGCCGCCGATCCGTGCTGCCTACGAGCTGCTCGAGGTCGGGAACCGGATTTTCCGCTACGGTGCGGTAAAAATCGCCCTCTTTCACCAACACGGATTCCTTATCCGCCACAAGGATCTCGATCATCGAGCGCGTGTACTCGCTGTCGACAAAGCCGAACTTGGCCAGGATCTGACCATAGGTACGGGGTTCCTGTAGATATTCAAAGAACCCCTCGTCGGCAAGAACCTTGAGGACATAATAACGAAAGAGCTGATCGCCCTGACGGCCAGCGCGTAGTAACGGTCCCGCGCCGGAGACGATATGCCATAAGGCATGAATCAATCGCATGAACCAACCTTAATTGTGGGCTCCTACTCCCCAGAATTAAGATATGGTTGCACAAATTGAATGAACTTGTCAACCTCAATTGGTTTGGCGAAGTAATCATCACACCCAGCCTCCATGGCTCGCTCGCGATCACCCACCATGGCGTATGCCGTGATGGCCAGGACGGGAATGTCGAAAAAATCCTCATGGCTTTTTATCGAGCGGGTTGCTTTCCAACCATCGAGTTTGGGCAAACCCAAATCCATGAGGATCACATCCGGTTTAAGTTCGAAAGCCATGTTGACCGCCTCGTGGCCATCACGAGCTACGCGCACTTCAGACCGTTCGAAAAATGCTTCAAAAATGTCGAGCAAAACATCAATGGTGTGTTCTTCATCTTCGGCAAGAAGGACCCGTTTTACCTTGCCGTTCTTCTTGCCGTTGCCGTTGATTCCAATTCCGTCCATAACGCACCTGCCTTTCGCGTCAAAGCGGATGAATAATTCCCTCGAG
>CAYYVY010000045.1:0-24397 GCA_964475265.1 uncultured Anaerolineaceae bacterium
ATAGAGCGCTGCCCTCCGGAGGCAGATGCCGGCGTTCGAGTCGCCGCAGGGGTGCAGGAACCGCTCGAGAATGATCTCGAGCGGTTTTTTTTATCTATGATTCGATTTGATAGGGGCGCTATATTTTAGATCGTTACTTCTTTATGATTATTATTGTCGATCCTAATGGGATCAGGGGGAAGAAATAGAGCCTTTACGCAATTCCTTTGAGGGGTAAGGTGTACTTTTCAATGAGTCGGCGGGCTGTCGGCTCATCCACGATCAATTCCGACATCAGATTCCCTTGAAGTGCGGCGTAAAGGCCGCGTACTTTTGCCAATCCGGATACAACGCAGATACCGCGTTTCTGACGAAAGAGTTCCAGATTCGGGCCACTGGCACGTTTGTTCATCGGAATGTCATCAAAGCTGCCATCTTCCTTGAAAAACACGGTGGCGATATCACCTGCAATTTTGTAGCGTTCCAACTCCTTGTAATCCCTTTCGGTCAGATACCCCCCACTGTAGACGTGGCTCGGGATGCCCGCATTGACGGCGCCGATGCTGTACAGCAGAAGGTCGGCCCGGGAATGCAAGTCCAAAATCCTGCGAATGCTGCCTTCCTGCCAGAGGGCTTGCTTGGTCTGCGGAAAATCGAAGAACGTAGGCACGGGGAACAAGTGCGCACGAGCATGGTAGTTCTCCGAAAAGCGCACGATGATCTGGCTGGCATATTCGATTCCCATGGAGCGTGTATTCCCGGCGCCATTCAACTGGACGATTTGAGAATTGTGCGTGGATTTCCGCAGCAGATGTTTCGATATGGCGGTAAGCGTGGTGCCCCAAGCCAATCCCAATATCATGTCCGAGTCGAAGATGGTGTTTAAAAAATTGGCCGTATACTGCGCCACGCGCTCCAACCACTCGGCTTCCCCAGTCACGTCGGGTACCGGAACCACATGGACTCGATCGAGTTTGAAAACATCCGAGATGGCGGTTTCCAGCTGCTGGGGGACGTCTCCAGGATCGACGATGCGAATATTGACCAAGCCCTCCGATCGAGCGTAGGAAAGCATTCTCGAAACGGTAGAGCGCGAGACCTTCATCTCCTTCGCAATGGCACTGGTGGTCATGTTTTGGTAGTAATACAGTCGTGCCACTTTTACGATTTCTGCGATTTTCTGCGCACTCGATTGGCGTTCCCTCATATTTACATCATACTCCAACTGAACAAACGTGCAAAGATTTTGGGCATTGTTCCAAATCGAACAATCTCCGATGAATATTTTCTGCACGTATGTTCAATTATATTGACGGACTGTTTTCGGATTCTATAATGAATTTAAGCTGCTTCCTTTTCATAAATCTGGGGGAACGCCTATGCCAGAGATCGTTTTAGCCATTGATCAAGGTACCACCAGCACGCGATGCATGAGCTTCAATCACAGCGGCGAACCCATTGCCGCACATCAACTAGAGCATCAACAAATTTTTCCCAAACCCGGTTGGGTAGAACACGATCCTCTCGAAATCTGGGAAAACACGCAAATCGCCATCCGTGAAACCATCGAGAAGTCAGGTGCCAAGCCAGTTGATATTGCCGCTCTCGGCATCTCCAACCAGCGCGAAACGACGCTCGTATGGAATCCAAAAACGGGTGAACCCTATCACAATGCGATCGTCTGGCAAGACGTACGCACGGACGAGATCATCAACGAGTTGGCCAAAGATGGAGGCCAGGACCGCTTTCGCCAACGGACCGGGCTGCCCCTCGCCACCTATTTTTCCGGGCCAAAAATCAGATGGCTGCTTGAAAACGTGGAAGGTTTGAAAGCCGCAGCCCAACAGGGAAAGGCCATCTTTGGGAATATCGATACCTGGCTGATCTGGAACCTGACCGGCGGCATCGACGGGGGGAAGCACATCACCGACGTCACCAACGCCAGCCGTACTTTACTGATGAATTTGGAGACGTTGGATTGGGACGAAGAGCTGTGCCGGCAAATCGACGTGCCCATCGGCATGCTGCCGCAAATCGCCTCCTCGGCAGAAATCTACGGGCAGACGTCTACTTCAGGGGTGTTAGGCGGGATCGTGAACGTCGCCGGCGACCTGGGAGACCAGCAGGCCGCCACCGTCGGCCAGGTGTGTTTTCAACCCGGCGAAGCCAAGAACACCTACGGTACCGGCTGCTTCATGCTGCTCAATACAGGGGAGGAGATCGTCCAATCAAAACACGGCCTGTTGACCACCGTATGCTATCGCTTCGGGGACGAAAAACCCGTCTATGCACTCGAAGGCTCGATCGCCATCACCGGCGCTCTGGTGCAGTGGTTGCGAGACAACCTGCAGATGATCGAAACCACGCCCGAGATCGAAGACCTGGCGAAAACCGTGGACAATAACGGCGGCATCTACATCGTCCCGGCTTTTTCCGGATTGTTCGCTCCATACTGGCGTTCAGAGGCCCGAGGCGTCATCGTAGGATTAACCCGTTATGTGAACCGCGGTCACATTGCACGGGCAGTACTGGAAGCCACGGCCTTTCAAACCCGTGAAGTTCTGGATGCGATGAACGCCGATTCGGGGGTCAAATTAACATCCTTGAAAGTCGATGGCGGTATGGTTCAAAACGATTTATTGATGCAATTTCAGGCAGACGTTTTGGGCGTACCCGTCATCCGCCCAATGGTGGCAGAGACTACAGCACTCGGCGCAGCTTACGCCGCCGGATACGCCGTCGGCTTCTGGCAAAGCAGAACGGAAATGCGCAAGAACTGGCAAGTCGAAAAGACCTGGCAACCCGATGCAAACAGCAACGCCAACACGCAACTCTATTCCCAATGGAAGAAAGCTGTCAGGCGAACATTCGATTGGCTTGATTAGGGATATCGAATTGAAGCTACGAAATGAGCGTATAAAGCGGATCAAAGACAATCCGGAAATCAGTGTTCTCATCCTCGGCGCTGGCATTAACGGCATCGGCACTTTCCGCGATCTGGCGTTCCAAGGCATGGACGTCGTCATGGTGGATCGAGGGGATTATTGCAGCGGCGCTAGCGCCGCCTCCTCCCACATGGTCCACGGCGGAATACGTTATCTCGAAAATGGTGAGTTTCGTTTGGTGCGGGAAGCGGTTCATGAACGCAACCGCTTGATCGAGAACGCGCCCCACCTGGTTAGACCGTTGCAGACTACTTTCCCGATTTTCAAATTCTTTTCCGGATTGCTGAACGCGCCGCTCAAGTTCCTCGGACTCTTGGACCGACCGTCTGAGCGAGGGGCGATCGTCCTGAAAATCGGGATGATGCTGTACGATTTCTTCACCCGCAACCAGCGAACTGTGCCGCCACACGTTTTCAGAAACAAATCGGAATCTCTTTCGCTCTTCCCCAGCCTCAATCCCGAGATAATCTACACAGGCACATATTACGATGGATCGATGCCATCCCCGGAACGCATCGCGGTCGAATTGATCCAGGACGCGGTAAACGCCAACGACTGCGCCATTCCGTTAAATTACGTCGGGCTGGCATCCGCAGGTGGGAATACGCTATCGCTTCGGGATGAGTTAAGCGGGGAAGTCATTCATCTGTTGCCCAAGATCCTGGTCAACGCCACTGGACCGTGGATCGACCTGGTCAACCAAACTTTGGGTTTACAGACGCACTTCATTGGTGGAACCAAGGGTTCGCACATCGTACTGGATCATCCAGAGCTACGCCAGGCTATCCGAGATCATGAATTCTTTTTTGAAAACAAAGACGGCCGGATCGTTCTTATCTTTCCGCTGCAAGATAAAGTCATGATCGGCACCTCCGATTTTCGCGTCGATGATCCCGATCACGTTGCCATCTCCGAGGAAGAGGTGAATTACTTTTTCAACATGGTCAAACGCGTCTTCCCAACCATCAACATCGACCGATCCCAGATCGTCTATACGTTTTCGGGAGTTCGTCCGCTACAGTACTCAACCGCCGGCCGAACGGGACAAATCAGCCGGGAACACAAAGTGCAAATTCTCGAGGCTGGGGATGCTTTGGAATTCCCCGTCCTTTCGCTTGTCGGCGGGAAATGGACCTCGTTCCGAGCGTTTGCTCAAGAGACAACAGACGAGGTGTTAGCCCGATTGGGTCTGCAGCGCCGGACGAGAACCGAAGATTTAGCGATCGGGGGTGGAAATAACTACCCCGAGACCGAGGCAGGAAAGCAAGCATTGCTGGCAGCTTGGCAGGAAGAACATCGCTGTTCACGAGAACGAATCGAAGTGCTTTTCCAACGCTATGGAACCAGAGCGAAGAACGTCCTCATGACGCTCGATACCGAAAATGACCGTGCACTCGAAACCTATCCCGATGTCAGCCACGGAGAAATAAAATTTTTGGTGGAACACGAAGATGTCGTACACCTCGATGATTTGATATTTCGCCGGTCGATGCTGGGAAAACTGGGACTTGTTACGGAAGATGGCTTGCATGAACTGGCGCAATTGGTCGCCGAAATATGTCAGTGGAACACTGATCGTGAAAATGAGGAGTACCGACGAGTTGTGTCTGTGTTGCGGGAAAACCACCTGCATTTCAATCGGTACATCCGCCAGAACTGAGCAGTGAGCGAGGAGGTGATGCGCCAGAACGGAGAATTCCTTAATCTAGATGTAAATCGTATCTCAAGAATACTACAGAGGAGGGCACAATGAGCAATCCAAAGCGCATACTTGTCATTGCGTTATTGCTTATCTTCGTTGGTGGCTTAATGGCCTGGTTCACACAAACCGACGGTGGAAAAGTCACCATAAAAGATGTCCGTTGGGTTGGATCCAACGGCACAATGATGAGTGGGTTGTTGTACATTCCCGATGGGGTCACTGCAGAAAACCCGGCACCGGGTATCGTTGCCATCCATGGATACATCAACTCACGCGAGGTTCAAGACGGGTTCTCGATCGAATTCGCCAGAAGAGGATACGTCGTCCTGGCGAGCGATCAGACAGGGCATGGATATTCCGATCCGCCGACTTTTGCCAACGGCTTCGGCGGTCCGGATACGCTGGCCTACCTGCGGAGCTTAGACATTGTCGACAAAGACAACGTCGGTTTGGAAGGCCATTCGATGGGCGGATGGGCTGTGGCGATCGCCGCCGGCGTCTATCCGGATGATTACAAGGCCATCGTGCTGGCAGGTTCTTCCACGGGTACCTACGGCGCACCGGACGGTACCCCCGAATGGCCCCGCAACCTGGGGTTGGTCTTTTCGGAGTGGGATGAGTTCTCGGCATTGATGTGGTTGACCGACGTGCCGAAAGAAATCGTCAGCGGGGATAAATTAAAAGCCGCGTTCGGCACGACGGATGACGTCGTTCCAGAGAAACTCTACGGCTCGATCGAAGCGGGCACGGGAAGAATGCTCTTCCAGCCTCGCACCACCCACCCTGGCGACCACCTGTCGACGGTAGCCATCGGCGACGCAATCAAATGGTTCCAGATGACTCTTGACGGCGGCAACGGTTTGAATCCTTCGAAGCAAATCTGGTACTGGAAGGAAATCGGAAACCTGATCGCGGCAATCGGCATGATCATGTTGCTCTTGCCGGTGGGCATGCTCCTGTTGAAAACCAGCTACTTCAGCGAACTCAAGCAGGAACCCGCTCCGGTTAAATCATCTTCGAAGGTCGGCTGGTGGATAGCCGCCCTGATCACCATGCTGCTCGGACCGCTCACACTCTTCACATTCAAGGACTTTCCTACAGACATCGAGTGGAATGCGAGTGCGTTATTCCCACAAAACATCACCAATTCCGTAATCATGTGGACCACCTTGTTGGGGCTGATCACCATTGTCCTGTTCTTGATCTGGCACTTCGCCTTCAACAAGAAGGCCGGCGGGACGGCAGACGATTACGGCCTCACGTGGATGGGCAAGCTCGATTGGCGCAAGATCGGAAAATCACTCTTGCTGGCGTTCTTGATCACATTCGCCGGATACTTCATGCTCGTCTTGACAGATTATTTCTTTAAAACCGATTTTCGCTTCTGGATCTTCGCCGTCAAGCTGCTCAACCCACTGCAATTACGCATCGCGCTCACCTACTTCATCCCCTTCCTTTTCTACTTCTTCATGCTGAATCTCGTGCTCTTCGCGCAGCTGCGCAGAGATTCACCAAGCCTGGGAAAGGAGATCCTCGTCAACGTCGTCGTGCTTGTCCTGGGTTATGTCAGCGTCTTGGTCTACCAATACGTCCCACTGCTGGCCGGCGGAACCCTGGCGCTTACAGACGAGTCGCTCTGGGGCATCATCATGTTCCAGTTCTTGCCGATCATGACGATTGCAAGCGTCTTGATGACCTTCTTCAACCGCAAGACGGGGCACATTTATACCGGAGCGTTCCTGTTCTCGATGGTCGTATCATGGATCATCGTCGCATCAACGGCAATCCACTACGCGTTCTAGTCAGGAGTTCACCAATCAGAAGAGCCCTCCGTAATGGAGGGCTCTTTTGATATCTCCAGCCTCTCAGCTTCGCAAGTATTCACGAATTTCCGAACGGCCTCCGGATTTTCAACGGGATTTGGTCCGTCTACTGCGGTGACCAATACTTTTCGGCCGCACCGTGCCCTCTGCCAGCACCCGGAAAGTTCCCAGCACCTTCATCGCTTCGGTCCGATCCGTAAAACTCGCTATCAGCGCCTCAAATTCCGAATTGTTTTCGACCAACCACTGGGCACGAAGGGTTTCCGAGTCCCACAGATCGATCGTCAGGTAGCGGTTCGAATCTTTCTCGTCGCGTAACAGCGTTGTACCACGGAAACCTGGAGATCGTGCAAAAAGCTCACTCCATGCACCGCCCGGTCCATAGGACAACTCGAACTGGCCTCGATCGCCCTTCTTAACCACGAACTCCGTAACAATCTCGATCACAAACGGCCTTCCTCTCCATTTACTCGCCCCAAGGTTTGATCGAACTAGTATTCAAGCATGCATCGCGATTACGTGACCTCGAAACCCCCCCCATGCTAATTTGAATATCCTCGAAGCCATTCTTCGGCCTCTTCCATGCTTCGACAGACAAAGGCGATAAAATGAAACTCTGTTGCCTCGACGATCATGATTGCCATCCGGAGCATTCCATACGAGAGAGGATCCGGCGCGACAAATACTGTGCCCTTGCCCTTTCGCTTTTCCACCAGCTCGTTAATATTGCTTACAATCGCGCGCACGGTTGGATAGTCAGATTCGGAACTGTCGATTCTACCCTCTGTCAGATCCCAGATTACAGGTTGATTGAACCATTCATCCACATGCGTTTGTGCATATTCAAGCAGCTCTCGAATGGTTACTTGCCCTGTGATTTCGATAATTACATGATCAGTACTTTTTTTCGTCGTGATCATATCAACTTCCTTCGATATACCGTAGACATATGCAGCTGTGAAGAGATTAAAAAAGAAACGTATCGCTCTTTGATGAGCGAAGCATAGATCAATTCCTATACGTAGACAACCTACCAGAAAAAAGGATTTACTTCTGCCTCCGATAAACGTCGCACATTTCGATCTCAATTTCTTCTTGGAACATCTGTCACAAAACATTCCGCTAATCCGTTACTGAATGTGAAAAGACCATAACAGATTCCTTGTGAGACCTTTGAGGGAGGCCACCATGGTGAGAAAAAAGCGCTTATTGATATTGGTTCTAATCTGCATTTTCGGGGCAGCCTGTAATCCCGGACCTACGGCTACCCCTCCACCGAATCTACAAACGTGGATCGATAAACCCCTGGATGGATCAACGATCCCCCTGGCGCCGTATCAATTACTCTTCCATGCCGCCAGCCCCAACGGCGTCGCGGAATTCGAAGTGAGCATCAATGGAGTGGTCCTTGATACGGTTGCACCAACCATGACGGGATCGGGTGGTGAGGAGTATGGAACGCTTTTCCTCGGAAAGCACAACTGGATACCCAGCGCACCAGGCACATATCTGATCGCTGTGCGGGCGAAGTCCAGCGGAGGGCCGTACGGTTCACCCGCCATGGCACAAGTAACTATATCGTCTGAAGTCGAGGAAGAAGAGGTTGCGCTCGTAGCTGCGACTCCGACGGAAGAACTCGTACTGCTTTCGCTGCCCGAGTACTCCGTTAAGAACCTTTATCACGGCAGAAATGGCTGTGGGACCAAGGAATTGACCATCCGCATCATGGCCTCCAATCCTGAAATCCACAGCATCGTACTCTTCTACCGCCTCTCAGACGTCGAGAGCGAGGCCAAAACCGGGTGGACATCCCTGGCGATGAATCCAGCAAGCGCCGGGTACTTCGCGGCCACCCTGCAATCCGAGTCGGATTTTCCGGATTACAAAGACTACAAGCAGGCGAACATCCAAGTTCAATTCGTAGCTCTGGACAGCGAAGGTGAGGAAGTAACCCGCACCGACGTGCTTTCCGATGTGTTGTTCGAGGTCTGCTATCAATAACTAGAATTTGAACGATATGACAAGGACTCTTAGGAAAACAAGTGGAGGAAGGAGAAATACGGATGAGCGGCATACAACGCCTTACGCGTATAAGTCGGCGGGGGATTATTCTGATCGTACTGATTCTCCTCGTCGTCGTGATCGGATACTTTTTCGTTCAATATCGCAGCAATATTCTGGATTTGCCAATATATACGGCACCTTTCAAGGTGGAAATTCTCGATCCCCCATCGGGCACTGAGGCTCCTGTTAACATGGCCTTGCTCGTGGAGGCCAGTGTGCACGCAGAAAATCCAATCCAGTCCGTCGAGTTGTGGGCCAATGGGAGCATCGTCGGCGTTCAGTCAGTTTCTCCCGGGGAGCCGACGACCGCGGTGATCGGATTTTCGTGGGTGCCTTCGGAAGCCGGCACGTACGCACTGATTGCACGTGCACGAGACGCCGAAGAAAAGACCGCGGATTCCTCCGCAGTTACGTTGCTGATTGGCCCCTCCGACAAGAGCGCCCAGGATGATGCAAGCGAAGATCCTGGCGGCTACGTCCCCATCGCCGGAGGCAGCGGCGGCGAGGGAGCTCCATCCGGTTATGGTCCTCCGGAATCGCTTCCCTCCCAACCCACATCTCCGAATGGCGACGACTCGATCGGACCGGCAGAACCATGGAAAGGCAGCCTCGGCAACTGGATAACACAGATACTCTATGGTGGACCACCCACCGCTCCCGAATTGGACGGCGAAGTGTTGGATTGTGGAGTCTTGTTGAATATCCACGACGTGTCCACTAACGAAGAGGGTTTCTTCTTATACCGCCAAACGGCGAACGCGCCGGGATGGAAACGCATCGGCACCCTGGCGGCGCAATCTCAATTTGACTGGATAACGTACACAGACCAGGGCTTCAACGGCTTGATCAGCTATTACGTCGCTGCCTTCAACGGCCAGAATGAGTCGCCCAGCAACATCGTCACATTTAACATCAATCCCGAGACCTGTCCACCGGCCGAAAACGAGCATGTCGCGCTTTCGATCGAGGTGACAAATTTATCAACGGAATCGGGCGCCGAACAAGTGTATTGCTACAAGTCTCTGGATGGGACCAACTGGTCTCGCTGGCCAAAGACTGGATTTTTCGAACCCGGAGTGGAAGGTTTCGAGATCGAGACGGCAGTCGAAAAGATTCTGATGGATGAAACCGATCCTCAGGCTATCTCCTTACATCTGGAGTGCTGGGGATGGGTGGGAGGTGATTTGCAAAAACTTGGTGAGTTCCTGGCTGATGATCTAAACCCTGAGAAAACAGACTCGCTCGCCTTCGGTGACAGTCTGCTCTCAGCCGCGTTCCAGGTGAATGAAGTCCCGGTGACCCAGATGAGCGGCGAAGGCGCCACCAAGCCAGCGACCGATCCCAAGATGCCCAGGGTCTTCGCCATTATTCTGCCCGGCGTGCAAACCTGTCTCGATCACACTCCTAGCGGTGGGGATAACTTCTGGGAGAATCTTTTCTATTGCATCTGGTATCCGGAATATCACGATTACGATCAACCCTATCTCGCCTGGTTCGTCATGGAAACCTGCCTCGACGGATGGGGCGATGATTGTAATTCGCTGGATTACTACCTCTACCGCGCTGCGAACAATGGCGGAGAGGTTGGTTTCAACATCTATAGTCAATACAGCGATATCTACCCGATGCAGACGACGGAGTCAGGCCTCACGGCCTGGCCGATCGCCCCACCGCAAAACGGGTGTGGTTCGGATACCAAGTTCCTGAACGTACGCATGTATTATACCGGCGGCGCTGAAGACCCGGATTATCCAAACACGACCGTTGAAGGTATGGAAAGCAACACCGTGAACACGCAGCCGTTCTGCCCCACACCGGACGAGGTCGAGTTGGAGGTTACCTTCGATTCGATCGTCATCGGCGATCTGGGAGACGGCATCGGTGGTGGCGACGATCTGGAAATCTATGGAGAATTCAATGCCGGTGGCAGCCCCGGCTATGGCACAAGCCTCCATCTTCGCCCATGGGGTGATCACGGGGAATGCCCGGACGATAATGTGGAATGGTTAGGCTCCATGTCCATGCTTGGCACGATGGACTGTCCACAAATAGTGACTGAAGGTAGTGCCTCGATCAGCACGTTTGATTTGCTATGTTCGAGCAGCTATCCGGGATTCTGTTCGGTCAGCGGCTATCAAACCCAGAATAACAAAGCTCGCATTACGGTTGAAGGGGGAGGCTCTATCCACGTCGCCGTTCACATATGGGATTGGGATCACCAGAGTGGTGACGATCCTGTGTGCAACGCCGAGATGTGGATTGGTCCCGAATCGATATTCGGCTGGATGGGCTACAAGACCTCCGCCCATCTCCATCAGGGCGACAACGACAACGCCTCCTGCGACGTCTACTTCCGGATCGAGCCCGTAGCTGAAGAACAGGGTGGATAAGATACTGGAGTGAATGCGTAGCAACGATCCATCTGATAAAACAACCGCAGCAGCCGACTCGTAGAAAAGACCGGGGCGGCTGTTTCGGTGGGGGATCTTTACTCAGTCCTGCGGAAACGTGGTAGGTGGCTCGATCCGCATCGAGCCTGGAACGAGCGAAGTCCAATATTTCCCGTAAGAAGAGCCTATCCCCGGTGGCAATCCCTAACCGGTCACCGAAGCCCAAAGAAGCGGCTAACCTTATTCATTAATGTAGTGATTTAGTTTGTATGCCGACTTAGCAAGGTCGTAGGCCAAAGCAGTCACCATTTGCTGAGCTGCGGTTTCATCGACGATATGACGCACCATCAGGCCTGCGACCCAGTCACAGGCTGCCCGCCGCCAAAGATCATGACGTGCGGGGATGGAGGGGAAAGCACGGGTATCGTCATTAAAACCAGCTGTATTGTAGATGCCAGCTGTTTCAATAACCTGGTCGAAGTAACGGCGAATACCGTTCAGAGAATCATGGAACCACCAGGGCGGCCCGAGTTTGATGGAAGGGTAGTGGCCAGCCAGGGGTGCTAATTCACGGGCATAAGGAGACTCGTCAAGGCCAAAGAGAATTAAGGTTAACCGAGAATCATTCCCAAAGCGATTGAGCAACGGCTTGAGATTCTTCGTAAATTCGCTGGCGATAGGAATATCCGCACCCATATCTGGACCAAAGCGCCGAAAGATTTCAGTAATATGGTTTCGATAGGAACCGACGTGTAGCTGCATCACCAATCCATCCTCGGTAGACATGCGCGCCAATTAAACCAACATGTGTGCGCTAAAACGGGCGGCATCCTCGGGCAAGGCTGTCCTTAGAAGGGCACGCTGGAAAATAGCGTCCGCTTCGGCAGAGGTGAGTTCAGTTGTTTCCGCAGTCAGGGCCGCATGGCCGGTCGCCGCGGCACCCATAGATACGAAGAAAGCCCGGCGTGATTCGAGGGCGTAGATGAAGGATGGATAATTCGTGATTGAAATGCCAGTGACATCCTCGAGTCGTTCGATATTCTCTTGCCATCCAGGGTAATTTAGGTTGAGGACCGCGTCCGGACGGAAGGTAGGGATGATTCGTCCGTTCCAATTGGAGTCACGAATTTTTTTTATAATTTTTCAAGCGAGTCGGTGGCGTGGTCGGTCGTACAAAGCACTTCGATGTTGAATTGCTTAAAAGCGCACGTGGGCTGAATTGCGGTGATTTTAGTTTGCCGTCTATAAGCTCATATATTTCCTGCGCATTGGCGCTGGTCAGTTTTTCGGTGATGCCGAAAACATTGGCGAATTCATCTTCCAGCCATAAGCTGGACGGTGTGCCACGGAAGAGATAGAAGTTGTCAGCAAAGATCTGCCAGATTTTGCGATGGTCAGATTCAGTTTCACCGCCATCCGACGGCGGGATTCCCAACTCCTCCAGCAGGCAGCCTTGTGAATACAGCATTCTGAAGACATAATGATCTGGTATGAGCAGCAACTCCGTTGGTGAACCGAACTGGAAATCTGGGTCAGCAAAGATACGCGCATCAACGTGACCGTGGGGACAGATAAGGGGTAAGTCTCTCACCTCGTCATACAGTTCCCGCGCAACTGCACGCTGGCGAGAATCGGGTGAAAAGTAGCGGTCAGGGTTTAGTGTGCTTGTCATGCATTTCTTCTAAATTACATGGATCAATTCTGTCCTGACCCCAGAAGTAGTCGATTAGAAGGTTGGATAAGCGTCACTCATCCCACGATATTCGATGAACGGTTCGTTAATCATTTTCGCCGCTAATTCAATCTGACAGGATTCTTCCAGTGTAGATGACCAGTGGAAAGCCTCGTCAAGCGTTTGCCCGATGGCAAAACTACCATGTCCGCGCAACATGATAATCTTATAGTTTTCCAGCGCTGCAGCGACCTTGTTCGCCATTTGTGGTGTTCCAGAAGCAAACTCTTCAGTTACCACGGGTACTTTTTTAAGCAGGTAGGAAGCCTCGTTATCGACCGGAACCAGTTCATCACGTGAGAGTGAAAATGCTATGGCGGTGCGCGGGTGACAGTGACAGATAGCCAACGCTGGGGTTTGCTTGTAAATGGCACGATGCACAAGTAGTTCAGTGGAAGCCAGCGCAACACCGCTGTCGTTTTTCTCCAGTCGGGTTTCGACCAGATCGTGCGGTTTTAGACAGCCGAGCATGGCACCACGGCGTTTAATGATCACACGATCGCCCAAACGAACGCTCAAATTCCCGCCATGCGAACTGATCATATTGCCAACATATAGATCTCGCCCAATTTCACGGAACACTTCATAAATTCGATCGTCAACCATAATCAGTTCCTTTCCACCAAATCCGCAAGGTCAAGCTCTGCCAGCTTTTCCGGCCTGGGCACACCGTTCTCATCCCAGCCGCGACCCTGATAATATTCATTAAGCATAGGTTCCAACTGGACCACCCAGCCCTTCGATGGGCCATCAGCCGGCGCATCATTTAATAGGCGTGGAGGGAGCGTGTCGTCTTTTCTGGTAAATCCTTCCCGCAGGTTATAGAGACGCTCCAGGTTCCAAACACGCTCTCCAACTTTGATCAATTCACCGGTACTATAATGCACGCCTGTAACCGCGCTCAAAACGCGTGCAAAGTATTCCTCGGCCACACCCAGGTTGGTAAATTTACAAACTACCAGGGAGTCTATAGCCGCAGATACGTTCTGATGCAAGATCACGAAACTGGATTTGCCCTGAACCTGGAAGCGGTCGATCAGCTTGGGTAAACCAAGCACTTCCGGACCAACCATGTTACCGCGCATATGGCACCCGCCGCGGTTAGATGTGGCGTACAGCAGGCCTTGTCCCTGCATACCACGCGGATCGTAAGCGGGGAATTCCAAACCCTTGGCGGACATAGACAGTTCGGGATGACCATGCTTTGTTGCTAAGCGGAGACTTCCGTCAGCCAGGTCGGAGCCGATACCCTGCCTGAAGGCCATTGATTCCAGCGTGGAGGCCAGCTGGTCGGCACGTCCGAAGCGCAGATCTGAATCCATGTAACCCTTTTCACTCAATTCCATGGCACAGGCTATCGTCGAGCCGGCAGAAATGGTGTCCATCCCCAGATCGTTACAAAGGTTGTTGGCTTCGATGATGGCGGGAAAATCGTCAATGCCGCATTGCGCCCCAAAGGCCCAGGTCGATTCGAATTCAGGGCCCTCGCCTTCAACCTTGTCGGTTTTGCTGATGCGAGTGCAGGCGATCGGGCAGGCCCAACAGGCGGCGTTCTTGACGAGGTATTTTTCGGTCAGTTCCTCACCAGAAATGGCTTCGGCGCCTTCGAATTGGGTTTGCTGGTGGTTGCGAGTGGCCAATGCACCAATGTCGTTGATGATGTTCATTAATACGACCGTGCCAAACTCCGGCAGCGCCTGGCTGGTGAGTGGACTGGCCGATAGCAGTTTACGGGTTTCATAGAGCATAAACTTGAAGCGATCAGGGTCCTCAATTGGGGTGCGGTTTTTTCCTTCCACAACGATCGCTTTGAGATTTTTACTGCCCATCACCGCTCCCGGACCACCGCGGGCCAGCGCACGCTCGCGGTCATTCATAATGGCGGCGATACGACTCAGGTTCTCACCTGCCGGTCCGATACAGAGCACGTTGCGTTTATTCTTTTTCTGGCCCAGCTTCTCTGTCACCGCAAAAACACGCATCCCCCACAGATCGCTGGCATCATGGAAGATGATTTCTTCGTTCTTGATTTCGATCCAGACGGGTTTCTCAGATTTTCCACGCACGACCAATGCATCGTAGCCGGCTTTTTTAAACTGCATCCCCCAGAACCCACCGGAATTGGCATCCAGCACAGTTCCCGTCAACGGGCTTTTGGTGGAAACCGAAAAACGGTTGCTGGTCTGGTAGCCAGTAGCCGTTAACGGTCCATTGGTAAAAATCAGCACATTATCCGGGCTGAGCGGGTCAACATCTGGTCCGACCATGTCCCACAACAAGCGAGCACCCAATCCCCGCCCACCGATAAAGAGACGCGCAATTTCCATATCCAACGGACAGATTTCATACGTCTGATTCGTCAGGTCAATAGCCAATATTTTTCCGTTCCAACCATTCATCTGGAGCTCCTGAGGCTACCCACCTGCAATGGGCGGAAATATCGCGATAATATCTTCTTCGATAACAGACATATCCAGGTCTGTTGCATGATGTCCATTGATCGAAATTATATAATGTTGACGAAGCACACCATTTTCAAGAATAACACCAGCCAATGCCGGGGACCGTTTTTCCAATTCGGTCAGTACTTCCCGAAGGCTATTTCCCGGTATGGATCGCAATTCCTTCGATCCTGCGAGGTTGCGCAAGGTCGCGTAGAGTTTAATGGTAGTCATGATGTGTGTAGGGTGATAGTTTCCATGAAGTGAACTGTCACCGATTAGCGAGTTCCTTCTTCTCGTAATTCTTGATCACATCCATAAATCCCAAACCGACCGGGACTTCCTTCTGCAAACAATAATAGTCCCAAACAGCGCTTGATGGCATCGCTTTCAACTCTTCCTGCAAGGCCAACCGCTGGCTGAAGTCTCCCTCAATTTCGAATTTCTTCATCATGTCCAGTGGCTCCAGGAGAGCATTGAGCAGCGCCCGCAGCGTATTACGGGCTCCAATGGTCCATGCGGCCACTCTGTTGATGCTTGCATCGAAATAATCCAGCCCGATATGGACGCGTTGCAACGCGTCTGCACGGACAATTTCCTGAGCAATAGCTTGCAGGTCATCGTTGAACGTGACCACATGGTCGCTGTCCCAACGCACGCCTCGGCTGACGTGCAGCAGCAACCCTTCAAGGTATAACAACAGGGAAGAAATTTTGTCAGCAATGGTCTCGGTCGGATGATAGTGACCGGAATCAAGCGTGAGCAGGATTTTCCGGCTCAGGGCGTAAGCCGTATAAAACTCCATTGAGCCAACTACATAACTCTCGGAACCAATGCCGAAGAGTTTGGGCTCCACAGCATCAATATTATGAGACAATTTCTCACCCAGAATCGCATCAAGGGATTCTAGCAGCAACTGCCGGGGGGCGATCCGATCTGCAGGGGTGTCTTTATATCCATCGGGTATCCAGATATTCGACACCGCTGGAGTCCCCAGTTCCCGTCCGAACCAGTCTCCAATCTTGCGACTGGCGATGCAGTGCTCCACCCAAAACTGGCGGATGGCCGGGTCACGGTGAGAAAGAGTGAATCCATCGGCAGAGAGGGGATGCGAGAAGCAGGTCGGGTTGAAATCGATGCCATGACCGCCCGCCTTGGCCCAATCCTTCCAGGCTGTGAAGTGGCGTGGCTCAATAGCATTGCGCTCAACCCTTGTATTCGATTCGAGATAGATGGCATGCAGATTGAGTCGGTGCGAACCAGGTAGGAGACTGTATACGACATCCAGGTCTTTGCGGAGTTCGGTGGCAGTTCTTGCCTTGCCTGGGTAATTCCCCGTGGCAGCTATGCCGCCGGTCAGTTCACCTTGCGGATTCTCAAAACCACTGACATCATCCCCCTGCCAGCAATGCAGGCTGATGGAAATATTTTCAAGGCGGGTAATAACTTCTTTGGTGTCCACACCAAGCGCAGAATACCGTTTCTCGGCAAGTTTATAAGCGCTCAGAATGTTTGATTCGGAAGGGATCATGGCAGCCTCTAGAAATTATTATGCACCTCTTTCTGAAAACGGGAATATGCTTCATCCCAACCTTCTCGATTGCCGGGATGATATTCTTCCACATCGAATGAATTGCGCACTATTTCTCGAGCTTCTGCCAGCGAGTTGAGATAGCCTAGCCCAACGGCCTGCATCAACACGTTGCCGATGGCGGTAGCTTCCACTGGACCCGTCACCACCACGCGACCGGTAGCATCCGCAGTAAGCTGGTTTAGCAGGCGATTCTTAGTCCCGCCGCCAATAATGTGTATAGGGTCAAGCTGCTTACCGCTCAATTCCTCCGTCCGCTCGAGTACCCAACGGTATTTGAGCGCCAGGCTTTCCAGCGCCACCCGCAAGATTTCTCCTTTTGTCTGCGGGACACGTTGACGAGTATTGCGACAATATTCCCGGATGCGCTGCGGCATATCACCAGGACGAAAGAAGGAATCATCGTCGGGATCGATCACTGCCAGGAACGCTTCGGCTTCAGCCGCAAGGCAGGTCATTTCATCGTAGGAGTGATCTTTCCCCTGACGCTGCCACTCGCGTCGGCATTCCTGAATCAACCAGAGTCCCATGATATTCTTGGACAAGCGCCAGGTACCAAAGACACCACCCTCATTCGTAAAATTACACTGCAATGCTTTCGGTTCCAAAGCTGGTTGTCTCACTTCTGCGCCCATGATAGACCACGTCCCGGAACTGATCCAGGCAAAATCCTGGTTTTGCGCCGGAACGGCAACCACAGCTGAACCGGTATCGTGGCAGGCCGGGAGGACAACTTGAACCCCATCTGCGCCTGTCTCTTCAGCAATGTCTGGGAGCAGCATCCCGATTGGGGTGCCGGGTGCAGTCACTGGCCCAAAAAGATGCGTGGGGATTCCCATTGCTTTCAGGACAGCCGCTGACCAATCCCGCCGGATAGGATCCATGCATTGTGTGGTCGTCGAATTGGTGAACTCGTTTGTGATTTCACCGCAAAGCCAGTAGTTAAGCAAATCAGGGATGGTGACGAAGGTCTGGGCACTTTCCAATACAGGAGACTCTTTAAGTACAATTGCCAGCAACTGGTAAAGCGTGTTGAGTTGTAAAAATTGGATACCCGTGTTTGCAAAAATCATTTCCCTGGACATGCGACGAAAGGCTTCGTCCATCATGCCATCGGTGCGAGCATCGCGGTAATGGAATGGATTGCCCAGCAAGGCACCTTTTTTTTCGAGTAAAGCAAAATCTACACCCCAGGTGTCAACACCTAAACTGTCCAGCCACGTACAATCCTTGATCGTAGCTGCAATACCGGCTTGGATCTCTGACCATAAGCGCAGGATATCCCAGTGCAGGCCATCGGGCAGCCGAACGGGCCCATTTGGGAATCGGTGCGTTTCGATGATGGCTAGTTCGCCATCCTTCAGCTTCCCAAGTACAGTTCGGCCGCTTTCAGCGCCCAAGTCTATGGCTAGAAAATTAAGTGATTTCACACAGAATCCCTTGATATGTAGATGCGGTAGATCACAACATCACAAATCATAATGACAATACCATTATGGTCAACATTTGCGGCCGGGCCATCTCTCAACGCTTATGTTTTTACTATTATCTCAAATTATGCTAGCCATCAGGACATGGGTCCAGTAATAAGGAGGCATACAACACCCCAAGCGAGTTCAAAGCCTGACTGGCACTTATAAAAGCCAGATCGGGAAAAGGAAAGGCGCGGGGTCTTCCGACCCCGTGCCTTTATTCCAACAAGATTACTTGCCGTCACTTGACCGCGAGACGTTCGATCAATGCTTGCAAGGCCTCAGCGGCTTCTTCAACTGTGGACACGCCATATGCTACCGACTGACCGATCAGCTCTAGTTCATTAACAAACTCCTGGTCGTTCGGGAGGTTCGGGTCTTGTGGGATCGTGCGGTCGGCTACCGCGTCGTAGATCCTGTAAACAGCCGCGTCCGTCGCCGACGATTGGCCGGAGATTGCCTGACGGACAACCGGTGAGGAAGGAACACCTCTGTTGGTTTCGAGTACCGCGCCCGCTTCGGGGCTGGTAACAAAGAAGTTGATGAACAGTGCCGCCGCTTCCTTGTTCTGGCTGTCTACGTACATCCCCAAGTATTGACTCATCTGGATGGCGTATGAATCTTCGCCTCCCTTGGGGAGTGTGGTCATACCGAGTTCGTCGGTCATGGCCGCCTGATAGGCTGCCCCCTGGTTGCTCCAAATCAAACCGATTACCGCCTTACCCGCCACGAGCGCAGAGGAATCCGCGCCGCCTTCGGTGTAGGTCGCGGTGGTATCCGCGTCGGGGATTAACCCTTCGTCACGCATATCCGACCACATCTGAAGCCACAACCTGCCGGACTCAACCGTCGCGTAGGATTTGCCGCCTTCGTCGGAAGTCCAGAGTGGTGTACCCTGTTGGCGGTAGAAATAGGAAAGGTAGTTCGCTTGGTTCGTGCTATTGTCCACGAAAGGAAAGACTCCATCGGGGAGATTCGCTTTTAGTTCCCCGCCGTAGTCAAGAAGCTCGTCCCAGGTCATGTTATCCGCCGGGAGGCCAACCCCCGCCGCCTCGATCATCGTCTTGTTGTAGGCGAGGACAAGGGTGTTCGTGCCAAGGCTTATGCAGTAAAGACTGCCATCGGTATCTGTCGCAGGGATAAGCGCAGTCTGGTCAAACTGCTCGGCCGTATCGATTTGTAACTGATTACCGAGATAGGCATTGAGCGGCTCGAGGTATTGCACGTAATCAGGCCAGTTGCCGCCGAATTGGATTATATCGGGGGCATTATCGGCTGCAAGCTGTGTATCGAGAATCTGGAAGTGATCGCCGGCGCCGCCATTGGGCTCTCCGATGACTTTTATCTCAGGATACGCCGCCTCGAACAATTCGATAACCTTCAGGGTTCACTCAGCCCGGTCATCATTGCCCCACCAGCCCATGCGTAGTTCGGCGGGACCGCCCGTGTAAACCGGGAGTCCGTCGTCGCGCACCGCGGACTCAGCTTCGGCCGGTTCAGGCTCGGCCTCGACCGGTTCAGACTCGACCTCCTCTGCCTCAGGTGCTGGTACATTCTCCTGGGGCGTTTCTGTTTGCTTGCCGCACGAAACCAGCAACACGGCGAGTACTACTACGAGTATGAACGTAAGGATTTTCCTCATTTCCCTCCTCCAATTTTTTTAAAAAGTTTTTATCAGACAAACTTGAAAATCATTTCCTGCCATCATTACATATTTCTAACCTCCTATAATCGTATTAGCCCTTCAGGCCTGTGGTTGAAATACCCTCAACGAAATATTTCTGCAGAGAGAAGAACAAGATGAAAGGGGGAATCATGGCCAATGAAGCCATTGCCAGCGCGCCGCCCCAATTGGTTACTGCGCCTGCGTCACCGACGAATGTTCGCAATGCCCTTGACACGCTGAACGTCTGCGGAGTTGTGAGGTAAAGCAGGTGATTGAAAAAGTCGTCCCACGTCCAAAGGAACGTGAACAGCGCAACCGTTACCAGTGCGGGGCTTGCAAGTGGGACAATGATGCGCAGGAAAACCCCGACCCTCCCGGCCCCATCGATGATCGCCGCCTCTTCAAGTTCTCTCGGAAGGCTCCGCATGAACTGCACCAATAAGAAAACAAAGAAGGCATCCGTGGCGAGGAATTTCGGCACAATGATTGGGAGGTACGATCCTACCCACCCGAAAGTGTTGAATAGAATATAGCGCGGCACAAGCGTAACGTGAGCCGGGAGCATGAGTGTTATCATCATTACTGCAAACCAGAAGCCCCTGCCCACGAATTTAAGCCGAGCGAAAGCGTACGCCGCCATGGTGCATGCTATCAGGTTGCCGATCACGGCCCCTGCGCACATTAGAATCGAGTTTGTGAAAAACCTCCCGAAGGATGTCCCCGCATAACCTTTCCACCCGGAAATGTAATTATCAATGGTCACGGCTTTTGGTATGATGCCCGGGTCGCTAAAGATCATATTGTTGGGCTTGAATGCGCTGATAATCATCCAGACGATGGGGTAGATCATACATAGCCCAAGGGCTATGATTAATATGTGAGTAAACGTGTGGCGAATAACCGTACGTATTTTCATTTTAGTCCCCCATCTCATAAGACACCCACAAGCCTGATGTTCTGAACACAAACACAGTTAACAACCCAATGATGAGTAACAGCACCCACGCCATTGCCGATGCATAACCCATCTCGTGGTACGTCCATCCCTGAAGATACAGGTGCAGGGTATAAAATAGCGTTGAGTTGAGCACACCGCCGCTGCCCCCGCCGATAATATAGGCCTGGGTGAAAGCCTGGAAGGCATAAATCATCTGCATTACCAGGTTGAACAAAATAACTGGCGAGAGCAAGGGTATGGTTATAGAGAAGAACTGCCGCACTTTGGTCGCGCCGTCCACACTTGCTGATTCATAATATTCCTGCGGGATTTGTTTAAGCCCCGCGAGGAAAATAATCATCGACGAGCCAAACTGCCACACAGTCAGTAAAACAAGCGTCCAGAGTGCATACTTAGGGTTGGTTACCCAACCTGGGAGGTCGGTGAAGCCAATGGCTCCCAACAAGGCGTTCACCAGTCCGTCTTTCTCGAACAGTTTCCTCCATAGAACCGCGATCGCTACCGAACCGCCAAGTAGAGTTGGGATGTAGTAGACGGCGCGGTAGAAAGATACCCCCCGTATTTTCTGGTTCAGCAACGTTGCTACGCCGAGGGCGACGATCAGCTTCAGGGGCACGGAGGCGAACACATAGGTGAACGTCACGGATAGCGACTTCAGATAATAAGGATCTGCTCGAATCAGTTCACCTGAGGATGCAGTGAACTCCGACTGTCCGAACATCGGCCCAAACATTTTCAGATAGTTGCCAAAACCGATCCATTGAGTCGCATCGGGCATGGTGAAGTCATAATCCGTAAAACCAAGCCACAGCGAATATGCCATCGGGTAAAGTGTCAGCACGAGGAAACCCACCAGCCACGGAGCGAGGAACATGTAGGCGGTAGCGTTCCGCCTGAAAGCCTTTACGATAGCGGACTTCTTGCTTATAAAGAAGCTCCTCTACGTGAATAATCTGGTCGATCCTCAGACAAGGCAACCTCTTCCTCGCAAATCGTGAACGCAATGTTTGATTGTTGCAACCGTTCCAACCAATCTGAAGACAAATTCTGATCCGTGAAAAGGTGGTTGATTTTTTCCGGACGCGCAAAGGAAGTCAGGTCTTCCTTGCCAAACTTGGAGGAATCCACCAGGGCAAACAACTGTTGGGAGGACTCGATAACCTTTCGCTTTATTTGCGCTTCAGCCAGGTGGACTTCGGTCATGCCCCTCTCCAGACTGAATCCGCTGCAGGAAAGAAATTCCTTTTGAATATGCAAATCCTCTATGATTTGTTCACTTAATAATCCTGTTACGGATGAAGATTCATTGTTCACGATTCCCCCGACCAGGATGACGGTATTTGTTGTGTTTTGTGCCAGTTCCCGGGCTACCTCAAACCCATTCGTCATCACCCGCAGGCGGTTATGTTTGGATAAGGCTTTGGCAAAGTAGTAGTTGGTGCTGCTGGCATCCAACAGGATCGAGTCACCATCGCCAACGAGGCCGGCCGCCACACTTGCAATGGCAATTTTGGCAGCTGCGTTTTGTTGATAACGTTTCATGAATGATATATTTTGGAATTGGTCCTGCTGTTGTAATACGGCCCCCCCATGAACCCGCTTTAGCCTTCCTTCGCCTTCAAGAGCATTGAAATCATTGCGAATCGTTCCCTCAGAAACGCCTAATGATTTTGCTAATTCAGAGACTCGTAAGCCAGGTTGTTTGCGAAGTAAGTCTAGCAAGGACTGGCGACGCTCGTAGGTAGTCACGAATTATCCATTTTTGTGATATTTGTTGAAATTTGTTGGATAATATTGAATTATTTTGTCAAATCATCATATATAATTTGTAGTTCTTTGTCAATATTTGATATTTTTAGTGGGATTTACGCACCCGGATGTATTCCAGGTAAGAATATGGGGGATCCAACAGCTCATGGATCTGACATCTCGGTACAAAGATGTCGACCCCTCCCACCCTGAAATACCCCGTATGGGTAATATCCAAGACAAGCGCCAGAGAGGTGAAAATTTGGGGTTATTCGGGTATATCTGCCTTGAACGGCAGATATTTCCGGTTCAGTCTCAACATCTTGTTGAAGAATTCCCAGGAGACATCAATGGGAAGTGGATTGGTCGGGTCGTTGAAGAATGCCTGGAAAGCAACATCCGGATTTCCCGTCAGTATGGATTCGATGATCAGTTCCTGGTTGGCGATGTGTTGGTTGATCAGCGCTGCAATCCCTGCGGGAAGCATGCCTGCGCTTATCGGGCGAATGTCCCCGCGGCTGAAGCGGGCATTGGTTTCTACTACTGCACCCAAAGGCACATTGGATATCTGCCCAACGTTCTCCATGTTGACATTCGTGACAAGATCACCCAGGCCGAGGAGAGCCCTGATCATATTAATTCCCTCTTCTCCTGACCGTTCCAATACAAGGGGCGTGACGCCGTTGATCATGTCACGAGTCTTTTGTGGGGCATTTGTCCAGCGTTCGATACGCCACGAAACAGGCGTACGGATAACACCCCATTCAAATAAGGTTTCAGGAGAACGGACGAAACCCGGCAAGAATTCCACGAGGTGGCGATCACCGGCCGCTGCAAGGAAGCCATAATGTTGGAAGAGGTTGAACTTGACCTGTTCAGCGCTTTTGAACCAGTCATCCCAGCTTTCGACCTCAGTCTGTGAATATTTCCGCAGGGTTTCGGGTTGTTTCAAGTGATGTTTCAGTATTTCGAGCAGATCATTCTCCTGAAATGTTGCGCAATCCACCCAAGTGAAGTGGTTGATCCCCAACACGTTGACAAGTATCTCGCTTCGAGGGGGCGTTTCGACGTTCAGGTACTGCCCTGCAATCTGCGCCAAAAGCTCCTGTGTCCCAAAGACCTCATGACAACAACCGAAGACCTTCAGCCCGGGGGCCACGCGAGTGAGAGTCCGTGTGCAGACGCTCATTGGGTTGGTGTAATTAATCACCCAGGTATGTGGACAGATTGTCGCTATCGCTTCAGCAAATTCCGCGTAAATGGGAACGGAGCGAAGCCCACGTATCAAACCGGGCGCACCGCTTGTATCGCCAACCGGGAAAAAGAGCCCATACTGTTCTGTTAACGCAATCTCATCCGCCATTAATTCCAGTGGGCCGGGTTGGATCGAAATAACGACAAAATCCGCTTCCTGCAATGCATCCTCTACCGCAGGTACGGCGAGATATCGCCAATTTGACACAACACCCGCCTGCAATTGCATCCAGTTACCGAGTTGTTCGTTGAGACGCGCAGAATCCATATCAATATCATAGAGTGCAACTTCGCCTGTGAGGTCGGGGCAGAGTGCAAGGTCAATCATTAATTTGCGCGCCCATTCACGGCTTCCGCCGCCAATGTAAGCAATTTTGAGAGAAATGGGATTCATGCTACACCTGCAATTCAGTTTGGCTTCTGTATTACGGTCAACGCCTACTGCGTCGAGAGGCGCCCCGCGGCCGCACCGTGCCCTCAGCCAGCACCCGGAAGGTCCCCAGGTCCTTCTCAGATTCGGTCCATTCCGCGAAGGCCGCATCCATTTCCGTGTATTCGTCCTTGCGTTCGGACAGCCATTGTTCCCGCTGGTCGACGGAGTCCCATATGTCGATGGTCAGGTAGCACCTCG
>CAYYVY010000046.1:0-23690 GCA_964475265.1 uncultured Anaerolineaceae bacterium
CCTGCGCTCGAGAAGAAGGGCTATGCCGTTTCTGTTTTCCATAAAGTCGATGACGCCTTGGCCTGCGCCGCAAAGCAGAAGTTGGATATGGTGGTGCTGGATGCGGCCTCTATGAGAATGGCCGGAACCCGTCTTACCCGGCGTGCTCGCGCAGCGCTGGGGAACATCCCCATCATCTTGGTTTCATCAGACGGAACCCGTCCGGATCCGGGAAGCGGGGCAAGCCTCACGCTGGTCTATCCATTTACACCGCGTAAATTACTCAACCGCATCGCTCGATTATTGCCCGGGGACGAACGCTACAGCCTGGAGGTCGGTCCGATAAAGCTGAACCTGGCGCAGTGTAAAGTGCACTGCCTGGATAAGCAAACCCGGCTGACACCGAAGCAAGCGCAGCTAATGGAAGTGTTTATGCAGAATCCTGGCCGATTGATGACTCGCAAACGACTTATCCGACAGGTGTGGCATACGGATTACACCGGAGATACGCGTACCTTGGACGTGCATATGAGTTGGCTGCGCCATGCCATCGAGCCGGATCCGAAAAACCCTCGTTTTCTCAAAACCATCCGCGGGATGGGATACCGCTTCGACATTCCGTAGCGCGGTCAGTCCAAAACTGCTCATACAGCGGGATACCCCGCTGTTTTGATTTAACGGCTCTTATGCTGGGGGATTCGGGGATATGCCAATTCTAGATCGCTTTAGTCTTGAGAAAGGCTGATTTCCCGCGTTGCAAAACCGCTCTTTCCCGTGGCATCGAAAGCTCGGACAGCGACTCTATAACTTCCCGCTGCGGGATAGGAGTGCGCTATATGGAGATCTAAGTCGTCCTTGCGCCAGGGGCGGGCATGCTGCGATGCGCTTCTGAAAATCTCTCCATCGTACGACCAGTCGACTTCCCACAGGATGACGTTCTCGGGGAAAGACTCTGGTTCCTCTTCAACAGGCGACAAGTCGGTCAATTCGATCTCAACATGCTTTCCGGATTGCCGCATGGATGTATCAAGTTCGAGCTGGTGATCGCAGATCGATTCTCGAGCCTGCCACAAGTCAAACGACACGGGCGCGTCTTCCAGTAGCATTCTGCGGTAGGTACTTTGGATGGCCAGCGGCGCGTTGTCACAAGCGATCCAGCGACGTCCCAGTCGGGAGGCGACGACCGCGGTCGTGCCGGCGCCGCAGAAGAAATCTGCCACCCAATCCCCTTCGTTGCTCGAAGCGAGGATGATCCGTTCCATCAGCGCTTCTGGCTTTTGCGTGGGATATCCCGTTCGTTCGTTGTGCAGCCGCGCCACTACCGGGAAGTACCACCAATCTTCTGGCACCTTCCCCTGAGCTAAATCTGGCTTCTTCCCGAATCCGGCTTTCTCGGAGCTTTGGAAAGTTTTCACCGTCGAAGCGGCATACGGAATTCGAACGGCATCGGCGTTGAAGGTATATTCCCTGGATTTTATGTAGGCCAGAATCGTGTCGTGCTTGCGTTTGAAAGCGGAACGAATGGGAGACGGACCGTGATAGACCCACACAATCTCGTTGAGCAATCGATCGGGTCCAAAGATTTCATCCAGCAGAACGCGGGCGTAGGCGGAGGCGTGCCAATCGAGATGCAGATACAGCGTTCCGTTCGGGGCCAACAGGTCATACATACACCGCAGGCGATGGTAAAGCATGTCCAGGTATGCCGCACCGTCCGGCCATGAATCTTCGTATCCCTCTACTTTTTGCCAGGTATCGGGTTTGCGCGAATCTTCCCCTCGTCCTACACGGGCTGTGTAGGCGTTTCCAGTAAGGAACGGAGGATCGGCGTAAATAAGGTCGAGGCGTTCTCTCCATTCCGGAAGCAAAGCACGCATCACCCCGAGATTATCGCCTTGGTAAATCCTTCCTTCGGGTTCATCGTTGGGGCGGCAATTAACTATGGCGGTCAATGCGAGTTTTGCCGCTTTATCGCGTTCTCGACGCTGCTCCCATTTCAAACGGGCAAACGGATCGCGCTGGGCCTTTTTACTCATCGTTGCAGATTCACTTTTTTCCGAATTTTCGTTCGAGCAATTCTGCCAGGGTAGGCCGACTGATGATTTCGATGTCGTAGCGAACGCGTTGGCTGGGCTTGTTGATTTCCAGCAGGCGTCCGAGATCGATCGGCGTACCGATCAGCACGAGATCGGCATCGGCCTGGTTGATCGTTTGTTCCAATTCGTGAATTTGATCGGCGCTGTATCCCATGGCGGGAACAACTTCGCCCACGTTGGGGTACTTCGTATACGTCTCCAAAATGCTTCCTACGGCGAAAGGTCTCGGATCGACGATCTCAGCGGCGCCAAAGCGTTTTGCGGCCGTCCAGCCGGCTCCAAACGACATTCCGCCGTGCGTCAAAGTCGGCCCGTCTTCGATGACCAGGACCCGGCGGCCGCGTATGGCTTCCGCATCGTCGACGGAAATCGGGGAGTTGGCCTCCACTACGGCGGCGTCGGGATTCAGCTTCTCGAGGTTCGCCTTAACCACAAGGACGTCTTCTTCCTTAGCGGAGTCCATCTTGTTGATGACGATCGCGTCCGCAGCGATGACGTTGGATTCGCCGGGGTAATACTTGCGTTCATGTCCGGGGCGCAGTGGATCGACGAGGACGATGTGATAATCGCTGACGTAAAAAGGCAGGTCGTTATTTCCCCCGTCCCAGAGAATAATGTCAGCCTCCGTCTCAGCCTGGCGCAGGATGGTTTCGTAGTCGACCCCTGCATAGACGATCGACCCCTGCCGAAGGTGTGGTTCGTATTCTTCGCGTTCTTCGATCGTGCAGTTGTGTTTTTGCAAATCGTCATAGTTCGCAAAACGCTGCACAGCCTGCTTGGCCAGGTCGCCGTACGGCATTGGATGGCGGATAACGGCGACGCGGTATCCGAGATTCTGCAGGACGTCGTGTACGTAGCGACTCGTTTGACTCTTACCGCAGCCCGTGCGCACGGCGCACACGGAAACCACCGGTTTTTCGGATTGCAGCTGCGTGTTGTGAAGTCCCATCAAGCGGAAATCGGCTCCAGTCGCCAGGACCAGCGAGGCTTTATGCATCACGTATTCATGCTGCACGTCGCTGTAGGCGAAAATTACCTGGTCTACGTTGTGTTCGACGATCAAATCCGCAAGCTGTGCTTCGGGGTGGATAGGAATACCTTCGGGGTACGCTTCGCCGGCGAGAGATGGCGGATACCTGCGTCCTTCGATGTTGGGAATCTGCGTTGCTGTGAAGGCAACAACCCGATAATCCGGATTGTCTTTAAAGTAGGTGTTGAAATTGTGAAAATCGCGCCCGGCGGCTCCCATGATGATCACGTTTTTTTGTGTCATATTTTTGACCGTTTCCCTTTTTGATTAATGGTATCAAAACAACAAGCCAACGGTCGGAAAAAATGGATTACATCATCTCTGGTGATTCGATATCCAGCAGGGTGAGCGCGTTGGCTAGCGTGCGCCGAGCTGCAGCCGTGATTCGCAGACGGGAATTCACCTTCTCGTCGTTTTCGGCCTGCAAGACTCGCACGTTGTGATAGAAAGTGTGGAAGGATTTTGCCAATTCGAAAACATAAGTCGCCATGTGTAAGGGCTTGTAATCTTCTGCAGCCTTCTGAATGACGGTGGGGAATTGCGAGATGTTTTCGATCAAATCGACTTCGCTCGGATCAAGTTCGTAATCGAACGACGCTTGCTCGGGAAGCTGAGTAATTTTCCGCAGAATGCTGTTCGCCCGCACGTGGGCGTTTTGTATATACGGAGCGGACTGACCGTCGAAACTCAGGGCGGAATCCCAATCGAATACCGTGTCTTTGTTGTTGTCGACCGAGAGCATGCTGTAGATCAGCGCCCCCAAACCGATCTGCCGCGCCACGTCGGCGCGCTTTTCGCCGTGTAAATCGGGGTTCTTTTCCGCGATGATCTCCAGCACGCGCCGTTTTGCTTCTTCAACGACGTCCATGAAAAGGATCACATTGCCTCGGCGGGCGGACATCGCACCTTCCGGCAACGTCACGAAACCGTACGCCAGGTGATAGCATTTTCCCGCTTGTTTGTACCCCCACAATTTCAGGATTTGGAATGCCTGCTGGAAGTGCAAACTCTGGCGAACGTCGACGACGTAAATCGAACGGTCGACTTTGTATTTCTCGAATTTTTCCTTGGCGAGCGCGAGGTCTTTTGTTAAGTAGAGCGTTGTCCCATCGCTGCGTAAGATCACCGCAGTGCGATATTTCTCTTTTTTCAAGCCGAGTTTCTCGTCGATCTTGACGATGACGGGTCCCTCCGGACGTTCGTCCTCGGCGATGCCCAGCGAGATCAATTCCTCGGCGATCTCTTTCGCCGGTTCATCGACCTGGCTTTCGAAAAAGTAAACATCCATTTCGACGTTGAGTAGCCGCAGGATGTCGTCGAGTTCATCGAGGCTCCATTGGCGGGTTTTTCGCCACAAATCTCGTACTTCTGGATCTCCGGCATCCCAACGCTGGTACATCTGCCGCCGTTCCTCATCATATGCTTCTCTGCGTTCTTTTTCTTGCGGCGTTTCGTTTTCCTTCGGCGTGAGGAGTTGATTGGCCTCGGCGTAGATGCCTGCCAGCCATTGACCGCGCTCGTGGATGCCTTCCGGTTCCTGGCCACGGTAGAATTTATCGTATGCCCACATGCAGGTGATTACGCCTAAGCCGATATCCCCCGGGTAGGAAGCCCGAATGGTGTCGAATCCGGCAAATTCCAGGATGCGCGCCAACGCTTCTCCGAGAACGGTATTCCTCAAGTGACCGATGTGGAAGGAATGATGCGTGTTCGGCTGTGCGTACTCCACCATCACGCGCTCGTCTTTGGCTAGGCCGCGTCCAAAATCTGCATCCAACTCGATCACAGTATCCGTGACCCGTTGGGCATAGATCGAGGGATCGATATACAGATTCAAATAGCCATTTTCGGCTTCAATGCGGGTAAAGTCTTGCGGTTTCTCGATTTCATCGGCCAGCGTGGCGGCTATTTCGCGGGCGCGTTCCGGGACATTGATCTTTTTGCCGCTGCGTGCTTCTTCGGCTGCGAGCTGAAAGCATGCGTTGGTTCCAAACCCCCATTGGCCTTTGAAGGGTACGGGTTGCCATTGGATTTGCTCGCTGACCGGGATCCCGAGCTGCGAACAGGTTTGTCGTAGGCTTTGTGCAACTTGATCCAATTCGATTTTGAACATCAGCGTCTTCCCAGGGGATTGTGATTATAGCACACAGCCTGCTTGCGCGAATACGACGCACCTGCTGGTGCGTCGCTCGTCTTGTAACGATTCATCTGTGGCGATGGAGTACCTGTAATCACTCCATTGTCGCCAGGCGTTTCAGCAATCGGCTCTTGCGGCGTGCGGCGTTATTCTGGTGAATAACACCTTTGCTGGCCGCTTGATCCAATGCGCTGACAGCCTGTTGAACGGCTTCAACGGCGGCATCCCGCTCTCCGCCTTGAATTAGCTGACGTGCGGCTTTAACTTGTGTGCGAGCGTGTGTGCGGTAATACTTATTGTGCATCCGACGCTTGACGTTTTGGCGAATTCTTTTCTTCGCCGAACGTGTGTTGGCCAATGTTGCCTCCTAAAAGTCCTGTACGAATTACGAAACACAATTTTATCGTAGGCGATGCGTTCTGTCTAGTGGCTCGTCAACGCTCGCCTCGGCCTTCGAGAGCAGCATCCATCTCACTCCAACAATCCACGAACGCCTGCTATGGAGTATGATAGAGGACAATTGAAAAATGGGGATGGAAGTGACCAATCACTTGGAAGCACATGTTGCCTGATACATTATCCGCCAAGCAGCAAAGTATCGTCGAGAGACCCGTGTCCGGCTCGCTGTTCTTGGAAGGAATCTCCGGCACGGGCAAGACAACCTGCGGCGTCGCACGCGTTGACCATCTCCTGGAAACTGGGGTTCGTGCGGATTCGATTTTAATCCTCGTCCCTCAACGCACTTTAGCGGAGCCCTACCGCAGACTCGTTTCCCGCCCACAGCGGAAAGCAGGGGGCGAGGTCACGATCGTCACGCTGGGCGGATTTGCACGGCGCATGATCGACCTGTTCTGGCCGTTGGTTTCCGAAGATGCCGGGTTCCTGAATCCGCAAAAACCACCGTTGTTCTTGACGCTGGAAACCACGCAGTACTACATGACGCACACCATCGGTCCGCTTATCGATGAGGAACGTTTTTTCGAGAGTGTCTCGATCCCTCGCAATCGGATACTCAGCCAGATCATCGACAACATGAATAAATCGGCTGTCGTCGGATTTGATCTCGATGAAATCGGAGACAGATTGAGGCAGGCTTGGGTCGGGGACGCGAAGCAAGCCATCATCTACGAGCAAGCCCAGGCGTGTGCTACTCGGTTCCGAGAGGCGTGCCTCGAGCGCAATTTGCTGGATTATTCCCTGCAAATGCAGGTTTTCAAAGCGACGCTTTGGCCGCATCCTGTATTCCAGACGTACATCCAGGAACGCTATCACCATCTCGTGGCCGACAATCTCGAGGAGGACGTACCGGTGTGCCACGACGTGCTGCAGGCGTGGCTTCCGGCATTCGAATCGGCGCTCTTGATTTACGACGATGCAGGAGGTTACCGCCGTTTCCTGGGTGCCGATCCGCAGAGTGCGTACAGGTTTAAAAATCTCACTGACGAACAGAAGACCTTCTCCGAACCCTATGACGTTTCGCAGAACATGAAAGGCTTCGCGGCCTATCTGAAACGAGAACTCGTTGATGATTCCGTCGAACTCGAAGGGTCATCGTTTGAAAACGTGCACATTAAATATCAGCGCTATCATCCCCAGATGCTGGATTGGACGGCGGATGAGATCGCAAGGTTAATTAACGACCACAGCGTTCAAGCGGATCAAATCGTCGTGCTGGCGCCATTCATGGGGGATGCGTTACGCTTTTCGCTCACGGAGAATCTCTCCCGTAAGGGGATTCCCACCCGCTCGCATCGTCCCTCGCGCGCACTGCGGGACGAGCCTGCAGCGCAGTGCCTGCTCACGCTGGCTGCCCTTGCCCATCCCCAATGGAAGATCGTTCCGCCTGCCTTCGAGGTCACGCGTGCATTGTTGAGTGTGATTGGAGAAGTCGATCTGGTTCGCGCCAGTCTGCTCACCAAGGTGCTGTACCGTTCCAAGGAAGGTGTCGCGACCTTTGGACCTTTCGATCAGGTCCAGGGGGAAATGCAGCGCAGGATAACGTTTACATTTGGCCAGCGCTACGAGGGCATGCGTACCTGGCTGGAGACATACAAAGCCGGTCCTGAACTTGAACTGGATCATTTCTTCCGCCGCATTTTCGGTGAGCTGCTTTCCCAGCCCGAATATCACTTCTGGGGCGATTACGATGCTGGAGCTGTGGCAAATAACTTAATCGAATCCGTTCAGAAATTCCGCTGGGTCCTCGAGCACGAGTCGACCTCGCAGCCGCGATCGACGGGTGAATTGTATCTCACCATGGTCCACGACGGTGTGCTTGCCTCGCATTATCTTCGAGATTGGGAGCAGCACCCGCAGGACGCCGTGCTGTTGGCGCCCGCGTTTACGTTTCTCATGTCGAACCGGGTCGTGGATTATCAGATCTGGCTCGAGATCGGCAGTCCGGGATGGTGGGAGCGGCTTTACCAACCCCTCACACATCCGTACGTCCTCAGCCGTAATTGGGTCCGGGGTGATTTGTGGACCGATGAGGACGAGTATGCCGCCCGGCAGGAAACCCTCAACACCCTGACGCAGGGGCTCGTGCATCGCTGTCGTGAAGGGATTTTTCTCGGCATGAGCGATCTGGGAGATGATGGCCTGGATCAGCGTGGTCCATTGTTGCGCGCCTTACAAGCCGTTTTTCTTGCCAATCCTGGAAGCGGGGGAATCGAGCATGTTTGAGCCGCGCCCGAAGCAAATGGAAGTGCTGCAGTATCGCCACGGCCGGATGGGCGTGTCTGCCGTGCCGGGCAGCGGAAAGACGCACACGTTGTCTTGTCTGGCTGCGGAATTGATTGCGACGGGCGCGCTTCACAGTGACCAAGAGGTTCTCGTGGTGACGCTCGTTAATTCCGCCGTCGATCACTTTGCCCATCGCGTGGCTGCCTTCATGATGGACCGTGGCCTGATGCCCAGAATCGGCTACCGCATTCGCACCTTGCACGGGCTGGCGCACGATATCGTGCGCGAACGACCCGAACTCGCCAGTCTTTCGGAGAATTTCCAAATCGTGGACGATCGCGCCCGAGATCAAATCATCCGTGGGGCGTGTGAGGCATGGCTGCGAGGCCATGCTGATTTACTGGATGATTTTCTGCATCCGGATGTTGATGCAAATCGGATCGAAAACGTGCGCAGATACCAGTGGCCGAATTTGGTCATCGGACTGGCGACCAATTTCATTCGTACGGCAAAGGATTTGCAGATTTCTCCCGCTCAAATTCAGACGAGATTGGAACGCCTGGATGAAAACTGTGCGCTCCTTAAATTGGGCAGCGATATTTTTGCAGACTATCAGCAAGCACTTCACTATCGAGGAGGTGTTGATTTCGATGATTTGATCGTCATGGCGTTGCGCGCCTTGCAAGCGGATCCGAGTTATCTGCAGCGTCTGCGTCATCGATGGCCGTACGTGCTCGAGGATGAGGCCCAGGACAGCAGCCGTTTGCAGGAGCAGATCCTGCGCATACTGGTCGGTCCTGAAGGCAACTGGGTGAGAGTGGGCGATCCGAATCAAGCCATTTTCGAGACTTTCACGACGGCCAGCCCAGAATTCCTGCGTAATTTCTTGACCGAGACCAACGTTCAGGCGCGTGAGCTTCCCAATTCGGGCCGGTCCACACATAGCATTCTTTCGCTCGCCAATTACCTCATCGATTGGACCATAGACGAGCATCCACGTGAAGAAGTGCGCGGGGCGCTTGCCTTGCCGTATATCGAACCGACGCCGCCGGGCGATCCGCAGCCCAATCCCATAGATCGTCCGGCCGGGATCCACCTCGTCGATTTGGCCTATACGCCGGTGGAGGAGGTTGCGGCAATCGGAAAATCTCTCTCGGATTGGTTGCCGGAAAACTCCGACCAGACGGTCGCCGTCCTCGTGCCGACGAACAATCGTGGCTTTCAAATCGTGAACGAGTTGAAGAAACGTGGAATTCCGTACGTAGAGATTCTTAAAAGCTCCCGTTCGACCCGAGAGACTGCCGGGGCATTGACGCTCGTCCTCAAGCATCTTCACGATTCGACTTCCGCCCGTGATCTTGCCAAAGCCTATCAAGTATGGGATCGGGCGGCGCGCCAGGATGCGGAACGCGGCCCAGTCATGCAGCGCGGAGCGCAGCTGCTGCGGCAGTGTGCGGATACGGAAGCGTTTCTCTGGCCTCGCACCGAGCTGGATTGGTTGGACGGACAAGCGCCCTCCGAGCCGCCTGAGGTCATAGAAACATTAACCTCCTTCCGACTTGAT
The DNA here is from genome assembly GCA_964475265.1 of uncultured Anaerolineaceae bacterium. GTDB lineage: Bacteria > Chloroflexota > Anaerolineae > Anaerolineales > E44-bin32 > WVZH01. The sequence goes on from CAYYVY010000046.1 coordinate 9,489, forward strand.
GTTCAACGCTGGCATCGCGCTGTACTGCTGCCCATCGATCAATTGATCCTGACCTTGTCCCAGCATCTATTCCAGCAGGCCGAGGATTTGGCCTTGGCGTATAAACTCGCATCCATCTTGCGCCGGGCACAGGAGGTCAATCCGGATTGGGACCTCGGCGCTTTCAGCAATGAACTCGGCGTGATCGCTAAAAACGAGAGAAGGTTTATCGGTTTCAGTCCGGACGACCTGGGCTTCGATCCCGAGCAACACAGAGGCAAGGTTGTCGTGGCTACGGTGCACAAGGCGAAGGGTCTGGAATGGGATCGGGTGTATCTGGCCTCGGTGAATAACTACGATTTTCCCTCTGGTCTGGCCCACGATCAGTACATTGCTGAGAAATGGTTCGTGCGCGATAGATTGAGCCTGGATGCGGAGGCGTTGGCGCAGTTAACGACGATCGTTGCTTCGGAAACTGAATTCGAATACCGGCAAGGTGCCGCGAGCGACACCGCGCGCCTCGACTATGTATCCGAGCGATTGCGGTTGCTTTACGTCGGCATCACGCGTGCAAAGAAAGAACTGGTTATGACCTGGAACACAGGACGCCGGGGAGACCAGCAGCAAGCGGCGCCGTTCATCGCGCTGCAAACCCACTGGGAGTCGGAACACGATGAAGCTGCCGGATGATTTTGTATACAGCCAATCCAGCCTGCAGGATTATGTTGACTGCCGCCGCAGATTTTTCCTGCGTTATGTTCTCCGCCTGGCCTGGCCGGCGGCCGTGACCGAGCCTGAAGCGGAACGCGAGAATTTCATGCGCCTGGGAAATTTGTTCCATCGCTTGATTCAGCAGCACGTCCTCGGTATACCGGAAAATATTCTGGGAGAGAGTCTATCCGGCGATCTGGCCAGGTGGTGGGAAAACTACTTACGCCATCCCATAGCGGATTTGCCCGATCTGCGCCGGGCGGAAGTCATGGTCAGCGCGCCGTTGGCCGATCGCCGCCTGGAAGCGAAATTCGATTTGCTCGCCATCGATCCCGGTGAAAGAGCTGTGATTGTGGATTGGAAGACCAGCAGGCGTCGCCCCTCTCCGCAGTACCTCGCCGACCGTCTGCAGTCCAGGGTGTATCCCTTCCTGCTGGCGCAAACCGCTCAGGACGTTGGTTTCCGAGATACGATTCTGCCCGAGCAGATTGAGATGATCTACTGGTTCTCAGATTATCCTGGAGAGCCGCATCGTTTTACCTACTCGAAGGCGCAGCTTCAGGCCGATGAAAAAATCCTGACGACGCTCGTGGAAGAGGTAGATCGACTCGAAGAAAAAGAGTTCGAGCGTACGACCGAGGTCGTACGCTGTACGTATTGTCCCTATCGATCCCTCTGCCGGCGCGGCGACAGTGCGGGTGAGTATCAAGCCTGGAACGAGGATGCCGAGGTGGATGTGGAAATGGAATTCGATTTCGATCAAATCGCGGAAATCGAATTCTAATGTCCCGGGATACGCAGTGGATCGAACCCGAGGGTCATGGGGTCGACGAGTCGCTGCGGGCTGCGATCGGCGGCCATCCCCTGGTTTCGGCGACCTTGCAGCGGCGTGGAATCCAGAGCGTCGACGAGGCGCGCGCTTTTCTCGACCCTGCGTTTTATCGGCCGGCGAACCCAGAAGAGATCCCCAATCTCGCACACGCCGTTCGGCGATTGGAAAAGGCGATTTCCGCAGGTGAGGCGATCTGTGTTTGGGGGGACTTTGACGTCGACGGTCAGACGGCGACCACGCTGCTCGTCCAAGCTTTGCGGGAGATGGGTGCCAAAGTATCCCATTACATTCCCGTGCGGCAAAATGAATCGCACGGCGTTCATGTTCGTTCGTTGGCGCGGCTATTCGAACAGGACATTTCCCTGCTGCTCACCTGCGACACGGGTGTCTCGGCGCATGAGGCCGTCGCTTTTGCGAAATCCCGCGGTGTGGATACCATCGTCACCGATCACCACGATTTGCCGGAACAACTGCCGGATGCCCTGGCCATCGTTAATCCCAAGCTGCTCCCGGAAGAGCATCCCTTGCGGAATCTGCCCGGTGTTGGTGTGGCGTATAAGTTAATCGAGGCGATGAATCTCGGTGCGGAGCGCACCACGGCCTTGTTCGATCTGGTCGCTTTGGGAGTCGTGGCGGATTTGGCATTATTGCATGGCGATGTGCGTTACCTGCTGCAGCGCGGTCTCGATCGTATACGCAGCGCACCTCGCTTGAGTTTACGAGCTTTGATGAACGTGGCCGGGGTTTCGCCCGAAAACATCACCGAGGAGCAAATCGGTTTTGTCCTTGCTCCACGTTTGAACGCACTTGGTCGGCTCTCGGACGCGAACGGCATCGTCGATTTTTTGACCACGAGGGACGAAAAACAGGCGAAAATCTTCGCCACGGAACTGGAAGGTTTAAATGCGCGGCGCCGTATGCTTTGCGATCAGGTAACCCAGGCCGCCATGGCGCGAATCGATGCGGATCCATCGCTGCTCGATCACGCAGCACTGGTTGTGGCGCACGAGCATTGGCCTACAGGTGTCGTCGGCATCGTGGCCAGCAGTCTCGTGGAACATTTTCATCGACCCGCGCTGGTGCTGTCCATCCAAGACGATGGAATTGCCCGAGGTTCCGCGCGCTCGATCGAAGGCGTGGACATCTCGGCGGCGATTGCCCGCCATAAATCGCTCCTGGAGAGTTTTGGAGGACATCCAATGGCGGCCGGCCTGGCGATCGAAGTGGACCGGCTCGACGTCTTCCGCCAGCAATTGGGCGAAACCGTCGCGGAGTCCATGCGAGAAATCGATACGCGGCCGCAGGTAATGATCGACGCCTACGCGGAGTTCAGACAACTTTCATTGGATTTTGCGGACGAACTGGAACGTCTCGCGCCCTTCGGGCCGGGAAATCCGCAACTCGTATTGGCATCGAAAGAAGTTCGGATTATGGAGAAGAAGCAGATCGGTCGAGCGAGGGAACACCTTTCGCTCACGGTGAGCGACGGCGAAGGCACCACCCGGAAAGTCATCTGGTGGGGTGGCGCAGCGGAAAATATGCCGCAAGATGCCTTTGACCTGGCCTATCACTTGCGTGCCACAGAGTATCGCGGGCAGAGAGCGCTGCAGCTTACCTGGGTCGACGCCCGCAGCCATGAGGTGGAAGGAGCGCCTCTCGAAAGAAGGCCTCGGCGCGTCGAGTATGTCGACCTTCGCAGCGATGCGCATCCGCTTGAAGCGGTCAAGGCGCTGCAGCAAAGCGGGGTGCAGATTTGGCGTGAGGGCAAAGCTGGCCAAATCCCGCAAGGGTGCTCGCGCTTTGATTTGTCTCGTGCGGAGAAATTGGCCATCTGGACGCCGCCTCCGGGCCTGGAAGAGCTGCATAACGCCGTTCAATCCGTTTCACCTCGGGCCGTTTATTTGTTTTCCAGCCGTACAGATGACGATCTCGAGATGTTCCTGAACACAATGATGGGGATGATCAAATTTGCGCTGCGAAAGAAAGATGGAAAGATCAACGTCTGGGAATTGGCCGCCGCAACGGCGCAGCGTGAACTGACCGTCCACAAGGGAATCGCCTGGCTGATTGCCCGCGGCGACCTGGATATCTGTGCTTCCGAATTGGATGAAATAACCGTGATCCGCGGTTCAGGTGAAGGCGATCAAGACACCGCTGGCAGGTTGTTAGGCGAAGTGCAGGCACTGATTGACGAAACCGCGGCGTTCCGCAGGTTCTATAAAACGTGGACGCCGGAGCAGCTGTTCGATTTGTAATCCATGAAGTGAGGTTTAGTGGTACGGCAGATAAACGGAGAAGATACTTCCTCCGACTGGATTTTTATCCACCCATATCTTGCCACCATGGGCGTCGACAGCCAAACGTGCGAAGGCGAGTCCTAAACCCGTCCCCCGGCGCTTGCCGTCAAGTCCTGGCACTTGCCCGAAGCGTTCGAAAATCCGTTCCTGAAATTCCTCAGGCACGCCGGGTCCTGTGTCGATCACTTGAATGAGAATTCCCCCGTCCGACTTCTGTGAGGTTAAATCCACGCGGCCGCCGGTTGGCGTGAAGCGCAGTGCATTATCGAGCAAGTTGCCGATCACGCGTCGAATCTTTTCTTTGTCTACGGATATTTTCGACAATCTCTTGGCGCAAGTGCAGTTGAGAATGATGCCAGCTTCATTGGCCTCGTGAACGTAGGTTTCCACCATCTCTTCACATAATTGCTTGAGCGAAACGCTTTCGACAGCGAGATCGATTTCATCGGATTCGAGTTTGGCGATATCCAATAGGGAGTTGACCAGATCGAGCATTTGCTGGACGCTGCGGTGAGAGACGGTGATCGCCTGTTTGGCGACAGGAGAGGGAGATTTTGCCGGAATGGTGTCTTCGAGCAATTTGAGACTGCCGAGGATCGCCGTCAGGGGTCCACGTAAATCGTGGACGATCATTTCCGTCAATTGTTTGCGTGCTTCTTCCAGTTCCTGTTCTTCGGTTACGTCTCGAAAAACGAGCAGCGAGCCGATCAAAAGACCGCCGGCCTCCCGGACGGGCGTGATCGATCTTTGATAGGTGCGGCGCGGGGATTTGGCACTCTCGAACACAGTGGCTTTTTCCCGGTCGGCGTCACCGCGTTCCAGCCGAACGATGAAGTCCCGCAACTCCTCGTGACCGAATCCAAGCGTCCTGGTCAGATCAAATTCTGCACTGGTCAGATTTTTTCCGATCAGTCGTTCGACGGGCAGACCTGCCTGCGCTGCGAATTGGCTGTTTGCGAGGATGATTTTTCCTTGCGGGTCGATCATCAGCATCGACTCTCTCGTGGAGTTCAGAATCGCCATCAGGCGGTTATGGCTTTCGCGTATGCGCCGGAACAATTCCGTGTTCTCGAGGGCGATTGCAGCCTGACTGGCGATCGTTTGAGCAGTGCGGATCGTATTCTCAACGTACAGACGCTCTTTGGCGGAGAATACTTCGATCGTCCCCAAGGTTTGATCCCCGGCGATGATGGGAACGATCAAGATGCTCGCTGCCCCATGAAAACCAGATAGATAGACTTTTGCTGCCGGACTCGGCGCGTCCTTCAACGTCCACTGCACCGTCGTAGATTCCCGGATGGCGGTCTCAATGGCATTGATCTCACTCGCCTGCAGGATAACCGCTACGGACTTCTCAGGCGTGCCGTTCCAGATACCGGCTTGGAGTGAAAGCGTGTTCTCCTCGGGATTCCAACGCGAGACTTTTGCGCCATCGCTCTCCAGAGCGATGCTCACGCTCTCCGCAATGGCCATCGCAATTGCATCGCTGTCGAGTGTGGAGGCGATGTGCGTGCTTGCGGTGAAGAGAAGAGATTGCTCGTGGAGTCTTGTTTCGATTTGTTGATACAGTCGGGCGTTGGTGATTGCGACTGCGGCCTGCGCCGCAAGCTGGGCGAGGAATTTTTCATGCTCTCCAGTAAACGCCGAAGGTTTCGTGTTCTCTACCGTGATCACGCCAAGAACGTTGCTCTGACGTGTAATCGGTACGCTTAGCAAGCTGCGTGTCTGGCTGTTTATCCAATTGCCGTAATCCGGGTCAGATTGCGTATCGACGACGTGGCAAATTTTCCCGGTCTGGTAGGCGATGCCCGGCGCGCCGTCGTTGATGTTGAAGATATTTTCATTGCTGCGGGGTGTGTCCGGATAGAAGCGTTGCGCGACGATCCGCAATGCGTACTGCTCGGGATCGAAGATGGAAAGATTCCCTTGGGATGCATTGGTAATGCGGAGCGCATGTTTCAAGATAGCTTCGAAAAGTTCTTTGGTGTCGAGTGTGGCGTTCATCTCGAGGCCAATAGTTTCCAGCGTGGCCAATTGGTCGACTTGTTTGCGCAAGGCAAGGTCCGTCGCAGCGTGTGCGCGGGCGTTCGCCACGGCCAAAGCGGCTTGAGCAGCGAAGGTCTTTAACAATTCAATTTGATCTTGCTGAAGACTTTCCTTCTCCGCGAAATAAACGGACAGTTGCCCGATCGTACCGGACGGCGTAATCAAGGGGAAATCGGCGAAAGCTTGAATGCCTTCTTCTTTCAGCTGCGTTTTTATCGTTTGCGACAGAGGCGATTCATCAACGTCCGCGACGAGGATTGGGCGTTCGAGGATGAAAGCCTGAATTCGTTCTTCTTCCTCCATTGGGATGGTCATCCAGGCCTTCATGAAACCGTCGGTGAGGTTAAGCCCGTGGGCTAGAAAAAGCTCTCCCAGGTCTTTCTCGTAGAGGAATATGGCGGACTTCTCTCCTCCACCTACGCGGATGATCGATTGGCTGACCAGTTCGAGGGCACGTTCGGGATCGAGCGTTGAACTCATCGAGGCCGTGATCTCATTTAAAGATGCCAACGCTTGAGCTCGATTGCGTGTCTGTTCGTAGAGCAAGGCGTTCTCAATGGCTACAGCAGCCTGACCGGCCAGAGTCGTCAGAATGTCGAGGTCGTGTGTTTCGAACGTTTTTCCCTCATCGGTATGGAAGACGGCGAGGCAGCCAATCGTCCGTTCCGGGCTCAGGAGGGGTACACCAAGCCATGCTTCGGGAGCGTTTTCGAGCTCCGGAAGTCCCATCGTGCGTAGAGTCTGAGGTGCATCGTGGGCGATGAGGATCGCTGTCCCCTGGAGAATGACACGATCGGTGAGGCGGTCCATGAAATTACGTTCGTGCCATTCCTGGATGGCACCGTCCCGAATCGCCAGTGGGTAGGTGATCAGATCATCGACGGTGTCGTGCAGGGCGATGTAGAAATTTTGAACCTGAAGCAGTTGGGACACCTGCGTATAGATGGTACCCAGCAAATCATCCAGGTCGAGGCTCGAACGCATCGCCTGGCTGATGCTGCTGATCGTTGAGATTTCTTTTATCCTGCGTTTAATGTTGCGGTCTGCGAAGATGAGGCGGCTGACGACGAGTGAAAACAGGGCGACGATGGCGCCGTAAATGATTAATGTTTGGAAACCCAGCATGATGTATGCTGCGGCGTTGATGATGCCGAATGGGACCGGGATCAGGGCTACGAGGAATGGGATCGGGAATTCGCGAATCAGGGCTTTTGGCGAATCGAAAAGGATGTGATCGAGCCAATGCAGGGATATGAACAACGTCGTAAATGTTACCCCTAATCCAATACTGGAGAGGATCGATGGTGGCTGATGGGTCACAACGAGCGGGTTTCCACCGAGCAACTTAAAAACCGTTAATCCGCCGGAGATACTCAACAATTGCCGGCTGAGGCTGAGTGTCCAGGACTTGAAACCTCGCCAGAAATCGAACACGCCTTCCGAATGATAAAAATCTCGAAGGAAACGAATCGATTCACCGATCGCCAGTCCGATCAGGATTGCCAGTCCCGCGGCGCCTGGACCGAGTGCGACACCTAAAGTCAGGCCGATGGCGTGGGTAAAGTTGATCTGCACCCGGCCAACCGGGATGGGAAAGTTCGCCAGGAAGGCAGTGAAAGCTGCGCCGATTAAAATCGCATCCCATTGGGGTACGAATCCTGCAGAAGGACGCAGCCACAGGCCGAGTGTGACCAGACTGGCTACGGCCAGGATCCACCAGATGTGACGCGGCCATACCCTCATTTCCGCGTTATTGTTCATCGGCCTGATCTGCTGGAGCGTATGGTGAAGCGTGACATGGCGAACTCATGGGTCAAGAAACCATCAGGGCGTAGGAGTAGGCGATGCCTCGCCGCCAGGCGTCTCACCGGTCGAAGATATCGTGGGGATTTTCGTAGGTGTGCGCGTCGGTCCCTCACCGAGCAGCTCGGCGAGATGCGTTTCTGCGAGGGCGAGGGTTTCGGGACGAGCGTGCTCCAGGCCGAGGATCCAACGCCAGCGCATAATTGCGTCGTCGATGGCCTCTGGATTGGATTCGTAGATCTTGCCCAAGAGAGCGTACACCTCAGCGGTCTTAATCTGTTGGTTGACGAATATGGGTTCGTCGTTAGCTGCCGATTGGGCTGCATTCGCCGAATTGATTGCATCCTCGTAATTTCCCAGATGGAAGTGCGTCTCTGCAATGTGGATTAGAAGATCGTAGGTTTCCGAACCATATCGACTAGCGAGCAGTAAATCATCCAGTGCAGCCTGGTAGTTGCCTTGCTGAATGTTCACGATCGCGCGTGCAACGTACGCCGGCGCATGACGGTCGTTAATTTGAATGGACCGATTCGCAGCTTCCCATGCGTCATCCAGATTGCCCAGACCCGCGTTCGCACGCGCTAAGGCCGCCCAACCCCGATGATCATCAGGTTTATAGTTCGTATAAGTTTGAAGCGGCCAAAGTGCAGAATTAAAATACGAGGCATCAACACTGTTAACGCCCCAGGAAATGTAGGCGCGGCCAATGGCTAGGTATCCTTCCAGCAAGGAAGGATCGTCGGCACTCCCTTCCAGCGCATTCTTTAGTGCCCCATCGTAATTCCCAAGGTTCAATTGCGCTTCACTCAGGTAAATGTAAATCCAGGGCGTAGTCACCCCTAGTTCGAGAGATTCCTGCATCGTGCTTTCGAGTTTCAACCAAAGTTTTCGGGAAGCGTAGTATTTTCCCAAATCGATGTGGATCTCTGCCAATAATGGTTCTCGACGCAGGGCGCGCTCGTAATCGGCCAACGCGTTCTCGTCATCATCTCGCGCCAGGAATGCCCGCGCCCGTCCGATGTAAGCCGGTGTATAGTCTGCGTTTTTATTGACGGCACTGTCGTAAGCGAGAAGCGCCGAGCCAAAACTGCCGCTCAGCCGCAGCGCTTCCCCACGAAAGTAATGTACATCCGCAGATGCATTCGGAACGCTCTCGATTATTTGATCGAAGTAGCTCAAAGCGGTTTCGTAATCCCCTTTGAGCAAGGCGTTGATTCCCGCATCGTAGGCTTCTTCAGGGTGCGGGGTTACACCGATCATGGGAGTCGGCGTCGGTGTAATCTCCACCAGTAATGCCAACGGTGTGCCTGCAAATTCAGTCGGAATGGGTGTGCGCATGACACGTGTCGCGGCGGGAACGGGCGTTGCGGTTGGGGTACCGGGTTCGAAAGTATTGGTCGGCGAACCACCGACAGGTGGTAGTGCTGCAGCGCTGCCAGAGTAATGCGTGCCAAAGATCGACTGGAAGGCGGATTTTATCTGCGGCAAGAAGATCGCCACTGCCCCGATCAGAATGATACCTGCGAAGGCCATTCCGACGGTTTTCCAGGGAACGTCCGCAGCGGGTTTCGGCTTTGGTTTTGGGGTGATCTCGAGCGTGGGTTTCGGTTCTTCCTTGGGGGTTTCTTCCTCGATTTCATCCAGACCAAACTTGAATCTCCTGCGGGGCAGCTGTGCCGCGGATGTAAGCTCTGCATCATCCGGTTTTCGAGCCCCGAGAATGGTGAGGCCGCGTAGCACCGAGCGGTTGGTCGGGTCGAGGCGCAGTGCAGACTCGAGACAATATTTGCGTTCGCGTGGCGATTCCACGACGGCGCTCATCCAAATCCAGTACTCGACGTTGGATGAGTCCGCTCGAAGTAATCGGGCGAGTAATTCTCGCGCTTCTGAGCGGTTCCCTGCTCGTGCTGCTGCAATAGCTTCTGTAAGCGTTGTACTAGCCGAATCCGCCACGTGATGTTCCTCGGTCTATCGCTGGAAGTCTAGCATAGCGCTTTTCTTCGCACAACACCATCCCACATTGGTATAATCGCCGCATTGTGACTTCCATTGGCTATCGGGCTACAGTTCTCGTCCTCGTGCTAATGCTTGCCTCATGTGCGGCATCCGATGCAGGGGATATTCAGTTGGCGACGAGTACGCTGCGGCCATATCGCGCCACAAAATCTGCGACCCCGCAAACGCAGCCAACGACGATCGCATCGCAGGCGCCACTCGGTCCCACGCCGACGCCGCTCATTCACGTCGTTGAGCAGAATCAAACGCTGATCGGCATCGCCATCCTCTATGGAGTTGATCTGGAGGATCTCCTGCTGGCAAATCCGGGCATCGATCCGCAGTTCTTAAGCGTGGGCACTGAGCTGATCATCCCCAATGAGGGAGGGCAGCCTGTCGATATGCTCTTGCCGACTCCCACACCAGTACCGCTAGCGCTTTCGCCCGTGCACTGCTTCTCCACCAACTCGAACGGATTGTGGTGTCTCCTGGAAGTCAGCAACGATTCGGCGGACGACGTTGAGGGAGTCGTCGCTCTCGTCAACCTCCTGGATGAGAATGGTCAGGTGTTGGATCAACGCGCAGCTTATGGACCGGTAGATCGTCTTGAAGCCGGTGCCCGCATGCCTTTGGCGAGTTTCTTCTCGTCATCCCCAGAAGGTTCGCACACTGCCGTCGCTTCACTGCTCAGTGCTGTTCCGGTGAACGACGCAGCATCGCGTTACCGGCAAGTAGATGTGCGCATCCTTTCAGAAGCACAAAGTCCGGACGGGTTGAGCTTGCAGGTGCGCGGTGAGCTAGAAACGCCAGCGGAGGACGGAGAAACCGAGGTGGGCTTGCGGTTGTTGTTGATCGCATTCGATCGGAACGAGGAGCTGATCGGCTTCCGCATTTGGGAACCTGAATCCTCGACCACGCTGGGAGAAACTGTCGCATTCGATTGCACGGTGTTCAGTTTCAGCACCGCAATCGATGCCTTCGAGGTCATGGCCGAGGCTCGCGTCATCCCTTGACGATACTTACGCTTGATCATCCCCGCGCTCGACTAACATAGCGTGAATAAATATCGAAAGATGACATGCGCGCATCAGTCGAATTCGGACGGACTTGGCGGAATTTCGAGTCGAGTCTACAATGGCCCGGATCATGAAAAAGACGTCGATCGACATCGCGATGATTTCGCTATCGCTCTTGAGGCATGCATGATAAACGCCACGTATCATTTTCCACGTGGATTTTTATGGGGCACCGCAACATCTTCGCATCAAGTCGAAGGATATAACCGCAGCAATGACTGGTGGGCCTGGGAGCATGAAGGCGGTCATATCTTTCAAAACCAGCGCTCCGGCAAGGCTTGCGAGTGGTGGTCCGGCAGGTGGCGGGAAGATTTCGACCGCGCCGCGGAAGCGGGTCAAAATGCCCATCGACTTTCCATCGAGTGGAGCCGGATCGAACCGAATCCAGCGCTTTGGGACGATGATGCGCTGGCGTATTACCGCGAGATCATCCAGGGTGCCCTCGATCGTGGGTTGGAGCCCATGCTTACGCTGCACCACTTTTCAACACCGCAGTGGATTCAAGATAAGGGGGGATGGCGAGATCCTGATATCGTGCGCCGTTTCAGGCGCTACACCCGCAAGGTCGTCAAGGTGCTGGGCGATCTGGTCACCCTGTGGGTTACGATAAACGAGCCGAACACTTTCTTATATTTCGGTTATCTGCAAGGTGACTGGCCGCCTGGGGACCGACGTATCCGCCGGCTTCCGGAAGTAATCACCAATATCATTAATGCGCATGCGGCGGCGTACGAAATCATTCACGAAATATCACCACAAAGCCTTGTCGGCTTGGCCCATCACTATCGCGGTTTTCGACCGGCGAACCCTCGCAATCCGCTGGATCGCTGGGCTGCCGCGATGAAGCATCGAGCGTTCAACAACTTGTTCCCCCAGGCATTTCACACTGGCCGGACGCAATTTTCGTCATTACGCTTGAGCCTGCCGCATGCCGCTCAGAAGCAAGACTTTTTTGGCCTGAACTACTATACGACGGAACAGTCCGCCTTCAACCTGCTGAAACCCAAACAGGTCTTTAACGCGGGAACCTTTGCCAAGGATGCCGATCTCAGTCCGCAAGGTTTCATTGCCAACGAACCGTCGGGACTGTGGCAAGCCTTGCGCTGGGCAATGCGCTATAATACGCCGGTTTACATTACAGAAAATGGTACAGAGGACGCTCAGGATGATTTCCGCAGGCGTTATCTCGCCCTGCACGTCCACAAGGTTTGGCGCGCGGTGAACTACAGCTGGCCCGTGCGGGGGTACTTCCACTGGTCCCTGGTCGATAATTTCGAGTGGGAACGGGGATGGTCGCAGAAATTCGGACTATGGGGTTTGGATGTGGAGTCGCAAACTCGCAGCAAGCGTAAGAGTGCAGATTTCTACGCGGAGATTTGCGACCGCAATGGGCTTTCCTCCGAAAGCGTGGCGCGCTACGCCCCTGACGTCCTGGACCTGCTGTTCCCACCAAGAAAACCGGCAGAGTTGATCGCAGATGGATGAACGCCGCTTTATGAACACTAGATTTCGACAGCAGTTATCGCTGCGGTTCCTTCGGGCAATATTACTGCTTGTGATGGTCGCGGCCATCGGAGCCGTATCCTTCTTGGATGCCACCGGCGGATCGAACGCCGATCAAGAGCAGAGACCATTTATCCTGCCGTTCGCTGGTGACCCGGGTCCAGGGAGTTGGTATTTCATTCAGCCATACGGCAACACGGACTTCGCCTATATCTTTCGGGACACGACATACGTAGCGGGACAGGGACTTCATTTCGGTGTGGATATCGCCGCGCCCTGTGGGACACCTGTGCTGGCGATCGGCGATGGCACAGTTTACAGCGTCGACAGCTGGCATGGTGCAGCTCCCCACAATTTGATGATCAACCACGGCAACGGCTATGCCTCCTTCTATGGCCACCTGTTGGTGCGCTCGCATCTCAAGCGCGGGGAAAAGGTGAAGCAGGGGCAGGTGGTCGGCCAGGTTGGCGATCCGGATTTAACCTGCGCTTCGAGGCCCCATCTGCATCTGGAAATTCGCTCTGAAGGTCATACGCGTGCCTACAATCCACTCACGCTGATTGACGCCGATTGGGAGCGGCTTGCACTCGTCGGCGGAGCGCCGTTGATTTTCGAGATGGATATGGATCACCCACGCCAATGGCAAGACATGTTGGATCAACCCGACGTTCGTTTCGGCTATCCTCCCTTGAACGAGTATAAAAATGCTTGGCCTCCCGATTGGTAAGGACCGGCTGATGAAGCTGCGAATGGGGTTCCTGCTTTCTGCGATTCTTGTTTCTGCATGTGCGGGAAAGACCAGCACGCCGTATGCGGCATTAAGCCCTTCCCGGGGTTCTCCGAAGGGCCTGGAGAAAGCGGTTATCCTGGGGGATGTCCAGATGGAAGAAGCGAGCTTGCGAACGGCAACTCCGTTCTTGCCCGTTGAACCGACGCCTCCCAATCCGCAGCCGGTGCGCCTGACGGAAGGCGGATGTTGTTCGCTTCCGATGTGGTCGCAAGATTCCCAATGGGTTCTTTTCCTCGATAAACCCGGCGAATATAATCCCGCCGGGTTGTACGGCGTTCCGATTGCCGGTGGAGAGCGCACCATCGTCCACGATCGAGTGGGCGTGTACTCCGGATCGATGACCCTGGTCGCCTACCCGGAGGCGGGTCGAACGTACGTTGAACGCTGGGCGGATGATACACGCTGGATCATCCCCAGCCAGGGGCGCATCGTCGAGTTTTCACCGAGCGGACGTTCGATTTCATGGTCGGTGGGATCGCGCAGCATCCGCTACCCGGATGTACGCCAAAGCACGATTTGGGTCGCGGATTACGATGGAAACAACGCTCACGAAGTAATTACGGTTAACGGTGGTTATCTGGTTGGTTGGGAGAAGGGGGAAGAAGGCATATACGTCACGGGCAGACTGGGTCCCTCCATGCCATCGGGAATCTGGCGCATCGATACCGAAACGGGCGCAGGCCGATTGGTGGTGGAAGCCGAACGTCCCCGCAGCGCGCTGTTATCGCCGGATGGAAGCTACATCGCGTATTACGTCGCTTTGTCCTCCGATCCAGACGCAAATGGCCTGTGGATTGTGCCCACGGACGGCTCACCCGGGATCAAGCTCGATCTCTTCGGGGCATACCGCTGGCATTATGACGACATGCTCGTGGTAATCCCGCTGGAAATGGAAGCCCCGGGCATCTCCCTCTGGCAGGTCGATGCCGCCTCGGGGGAAGGTGTCCAACTCACTTATCCGGAATTGACTTCGATTTCGATCGCCAACAACGATTGGCAGATCTCTCCCGACGGCCGGCGCATGGTCTACCTGTCCGCGGAGGATCATAATTTGTGGGTGCTGCGTCTGCCCAACCGCTGACGGCGGCATGTTATAATCACCAACGTATTTGAACGAAAGACCCCATATTCTTACATGGAGAGGTTGCGTAGTCCGGCCTAACGCGCGCG
>CAYYVY010000047.1:0-23352 GCA_964475265.1 uncultured Anaerolineaceae bacterium
ATACTGCAAGGTCATTGTCTTCTGATCGATGGTGTTGGCAATGCTGTAAATCTTGTCCAATGCCGCCGCAAAACCTTCCGCTCGCAGCAGTTGGGATTGCCGATCGCCTTCCGCACGCAGGATGTTCGCCTGTTTATCACCGTCGGCTTTCAGAATCGCAGCTTGTTTCTCGCCGTCCGCGACGTTCACCGCCGCTTCTCGCGTTCCATGAGATTCCGTGACCACCGCACGACGTACACGCTCTGCCGTCATTTGGCGATTCATCGCATCCTGCACTTCACGCGGCGGGATGATCTCCCGGATTTCCACGTTGGTGACTTTAACACCCCAGCGTTCCGTGACTTCATCCAGCTTCACGCGCAAGGTTTGGTTGATGTGGTCGCGCTGCGAAAGCACGTCGTCGAGCGGGATGGCGCCGATTACAGAACGTAGTGTCGTGGTAGCCATACCCTGCGCAGCAACCTCGAAATTGCCAATATTCAGCACACTTTGCTGGGCATCGACAATCTTGTAATACCAAATGAAATCGATGGCGATGGGTGCATTGTCCAACGTGATCGACGTCTGGTGGGGAATCTCACGCACTTGCTCTCGCAGCTCCACCTTCACGCCCCTGTCGATAAAAGGGATCAGCAAGACCAAACCAGGACCACGTTCACCCACACAGCGACCCAGACGAAAGACCACTAGGCGTTCATATTCCTGAACGATACGAATAGCGCTCGAGAATATCGCTAACCCGAACAAAGCGAAGACGCCGATGATACAGTAAATGACCCAATTTCCCATATCTTCCTCCTTTTTTTTGGTTGAACAAGCTAAGCAGTCATTCAGCGGATTCTACGATAAGAATAAGTCCTTCCCGGCCGCAAACCCGCACTTTCGTTCCCACGTCTAAAGGCGATTCGGCCCGTGCCGTCCATAGCTCACCGGAAACGTAAACCGAGCCGGTTGGATCGAGCGGTGTACGAACCTCACCGATTGCGCCCTGGAGTTTAGATAAATCCATCACAGGACTCGATTTATAGGCAACGATGGAATTTCGCAGCGCAATCCAAAAGTAACCCATGGTCACAGCCGATGCGGATATTGCCACCGCGGGATGCACCGCTACACCACCCTCTTCCGAACGGAAGAGAAATACCGAACCCACACAGAACGCGGCAGCTGAGAGCAAGAGCCACACTTCTTCATGCGATAAACGCAGCGCCAAAAAGAGAAAGACGATGCCGAGTAAGAGTACGATGATCGCCCACCAGTTGATCTCTACGTATCGCATCCCGAAACCCGCCGCAACGAAAGTAAAAAATGCCAGGACTTCCAGTGTGCCCGTGCCGGGGCTGACGATGGCCAGGGCGGTCAACCACAAGCCGGCCACCAGCACGAGATACAACAAGTTCGGGAATAAAGGAGAACCGGGAAAATCCATGTCAAACCTCCTTCAGGATACAATTCGCCTCAGCACTCTCAGCATATCGGGCATATTGAATCCGACATACCGATTAACCGACATTCAGCCGACATTTCACACAAGCCGGGTGTCGATTTCGAGGTGGGAGCTTTTCGCCGTTCCACACCAGCAGGAAGCGCCAGGCACCGCAATTCTCCTACCTGCCTCGTGTTTGGGGTTGTTTTACAATCGCTTTTCGTACATGCGATAGGTTTTATAGACTTTCGCGCCAAGCATTTGCATCGACCGATTCATCATTTCGTTGTTCTCGAGGATCCAACTACTTTCCGCCATCTTGTAGCCCTTCGCTTTCGCCCGTTTCGCAGTCTCGAGATACATCATCGCATCAATACCTCGGGCCCGGTGTTCGGGCATCACGCCCAAAGCAAAAACGCGAATCCATTTCATCTTGCTGCGAATCTTCCAATGCCAGACGAGTTTGAGCATCGTCAACAACTCGGGCTCTCCGGGACGGGGATAAGCAAGGTGTAACGGCGCACACATATCCGGCAAGGTTAGACCCACACCCACAACCTCGCCCTCATGCTCTACCATTAACGCCAGATCGGGATCCAGTATCTGCTTCAGTCCGGCGGCGATATGTTCGATTTCAGCATCGTTCGGAGGCACGAAACCCCAATTCCGCTCCCAGGAGCTGTTGTAAACACGTTTGAAGCGCTCGACTTCCTTGTCGAATTCTTTCATACGAAATGATCGTACGGTTAACTTCTTGGTCTGCTTGACCTTTTCAACCACGCGTACGAGTTTTTCCGGCATGTTCTCGATGAATTCATCGATATTGGTGGAATATGCAAGCAGATCCATAGCCTTCACGAAGCCAGCGGCTTCCATGTAATCCACGTAGCGCGGCGGATTGTAGGTCATCAACACACGCGGGCAATCATCGAAGCCGTCCACCAGCAAGCCCACTTCGTCGTTCGTGGTATACATCGCCGGTCCGATGATGGAAATGTGACCTGCATTCCGGGCCCAGTCCTCAGCAGTGCGCAGTAAAAGTGCGGCCGCTTCCGGATCGTCGAGCACTTCAAAAAAGCCGTAAAAACCTACATTGGAATTATGGAATTCATTGTAGGCATCGTTGGTAAAAGCCGCGATCGTACCCACGACTTCACCGTCGCGTCGAGCGAGAAAGTACTCGACGCGCGCGTGTTCAAAGAACGGGTTCTTCTCGGGATCATGAAATTCTATGCGTTCGGAAATGATCGGGGGAACCCAGTAAGGGTTATCCTTGTACACCTTCCAGGGGAACTGAATGAATTCCATCAGTTCGTTTTTGTTGGTGACTTTGGTGATCTGCAAATCAGACATGGCTCGCCTCCAGAGAATTGACGATTTGATTATACAACGCCGCAAAGGTTATCGAGTTGCGAGAATCACGGTCGGACGAGCGACGTTTCATGTCGAGACCGCCATAGATGAGTCCTGCAAGATGCTTTGAACTGCAGCATCCGTCGATGGTATCATTTTGATTGACAAGGTAAGCACATGCATAACGCATATTCAGCGATTTTCACAATTGGAATCCTGGCCGGCTTTCTCTGGCTGGGATGGATCGAGCCTTCCCAGGGGCGCTCGACGAAAGGTCCCAAACGGAGTGATCCGCGCCTTGGGCACATCGATGCCGCTCTCATCGCTTTGTTTCTCGGCTTGCTCGGTGCGCGTGCTGGCTTCGTCGCGCTGCATTGGGAATACTACTCGAGTAACCCGGTCGAGATGCTCTGGCTCTGGCAGGGCGGTCTGTCCTGGGCTGGCGGCGCTTTGGCGGCGATCCTGGGGATTGGTATCTATGCGCTATTCAGCGATCAGTCCTTTTGGGCATTGGCCGACGCTTTGGCGCTTCCCGCGGGATTTATCGCACTCTCCGCCTGGTCGGGATGCTATCTCGATGGCTGCGCATACGGCATCAGAATGCCGCAAAGCTCGTGGACACCGGCAATTGGGGACATGTTCGGCGGCTACACCTCCCGTTGGCCGACACAGCTGGTGGGGATCGTATCCAGCGCGGTGACACTGCTCTCGTTGTATGTGCTATCCAATCTGCAGCTCAAAGGCGGCGTTTTGGGAAGTCTCAGTCTGACGATGATCGCCGCCGCGGCGTTGGCGCTCGGTTATACGCGCGCAGATCCGGTGCTGCTGCTGCGCGGCTTGCGCTTAGACACGCTTGGCGCTGCGTTGGTGCTGCTCACGGCATTGTTTGGGCTCGTCTATCGCACATCGAAGAAAACTAACCTACAAAAGGCTAAAACCACGCAGTAATCGACGTGCAGCTTGCCCCGTCCTTCGATCACCGGTACAGAATTACCCCCACGACAGCAATGAGGCTTGAATCGAAGGAGATGTATGCCGGGCAAATCGGCGTCTTGCGAGGCGCCCTCAGCGGTATGGGCGATAGAAATTGGTGATGGGCAAGCGCCAATCCTTCCCGAAGGCCCGCGTCATAACCTTGATGCCAGGCGGGCTCTGACGCCGCTTGTATTCGCTCTTATCGATTAGCTTTACGACTTTTTCAACATCGTCTCGATCCAGACCGAGTGCAACGATGTCTTCAACGCTTCTGTTCTCTTCAACATATTTGAGCAGGATCGTATCGAGTATGTCGTATTCAGGTAGTGAGTCGCTATCTTTCTGATTGGGTCGTAATTCTGCCGAAGGAGGCTTTGTCAGTACCCGCTCCGGAATGACGGACCTTTGTGCGTTTCGATTGATATGTTTGCTCAATTCATAGATCATGGTCTTGGGAATATCCTTCAAAATGGCAAAACCACCTGCGGTATCGCCATAGAGGGTGGAGTAGCCTACCCCCACCTCACTTTTGTTCCCTGTAGTGAGGACCATCCAACCGAATTTGTTCGATAACGCCATGAGCAAGGCACCGCGAATGCGCGCCTGTATATTCTCCTCGGCAACCCCGGGCTTTGTTCCCTTGAATTGCGGTTCGAGCGTGTCCAAAAATGCCTGAAACGTGTCATCGATAGGGATCACCAGATACTCGATGCCGATGTTGTCTGCAAGAAGGCGGGCATCGTCGCGGCTGTGCTGGGATGAATAACGCGAAGGCATCGAAACCCCGATAACATTTTCATTTCCAAGCGCTTGAGAGGCGATTACTGCCGTAATAGAAGAGTCGATTCCCCCCGAAAGCCCAACGACAACTTTCTCAAAACCATTTTTACGTACATAGTCGCGCGTCCCGAGGACGAGGGCTTCCAGCACCTCGGCCAACGGTTCTAAAGGTGTGTTCAACCGTGGTTCGATAGGATCGCGAACTGCCTGATCGTGAACATTGGGTTGAAGAATCACCTGTCTCAGTCCTTCCGTACTGTCGACGTCGGCGAGTTTTCTTCTGCGAGGATCTAGGAGACGCTGGTTGATCACCAACCCAATGTCGATATCCGCAATGAGAATGTACTCCTCGAATTGTGGTGCCCGAGCCAACACATGCCCCTGCGGATCACAAATCACGCTCTGCCCTTCAAAGATAAGTTCGTCCTGTCCCCCGACGAGATTACAGTAGGCGACGAAAGCAGCATTATCTACTGCGCGAGTAGAAAGCATACGCTCACGGATCACACCCTTACCCATGTAGTACGGGGATGCGGAAATATTAATCAGTAGATGAGCACCACCTCGGGAAGCCTGTTCTTCGGGAGGGCCAATCGGGTACCAAATATCTTCGCAAATGCTCACACCGAAGCGAACCTCACCCAGGTTAAATACCGGCGAGATTTTCCCGGATTGAAAATATCGATTTTCATCAAAAACCCCATAGTTAGGGAGAAATCGTTTGGGATAAACCTCTACCAACTCCTCATTATGGATCACCGCAGCTGCATTATAAAGGTCAGGGAAGGCCAACGGTACTCCGATAATCGCGGTAATGCCTGAAGTCATTGGCACAAGCTCTGTGAGGCCGTTCCGGGCAGCCTCGATGAAATCCGGCTTCAGCAGCAGGTCCTCCGGAGGGTAGCCGGTCACCGCCATTTCGGGAAACACGACGATATCGACTTGCGACTCCTGCGCTTCGGAGATCGCGGCGGCAATTTTTTGGCAATTCCCTCGAATATCACCTACGGTCATATTGAGTTGAGCCAGTGCAATACGAAGCTGCGTCATGATAACAACCTACCAGAATGCGTAAAAGTGACTAGCCATTAACGAAAGCCATTTCACAAATCGTCAGATTATCGGCCTCAAAACATTATCCATCGCTAATCATATCTTAATCTATCGAGCGCTGCTAATCTTGCTGTTTATGCAAGACCAGCGAAGCACAATTTACGACCGTCGGGAAATGGTATGACGGGTAAATAAGCGCGAGAAATCATTCCATGGATGCTGGATCGGGGGAGACAAATTGCAGGGTAATTTACTGTAAAAACGGTAATAATATGGTATCAATCACGGCAAGATACTTCCCATCGCAAAGATTAGCAGCCGGATTGGCAGATGTAGCCGCAATGGCTGAATCCTACGTCGGCAGAATCTACTTTCACGATGAAATTCCGGGGGTACAAATGACGAACCGCGCCCAGTTCGACCAGCGTGTTTATCAAATCGTAGCGGGAATTCCGCCCGGTCAGGTTTTATCCTACGGCCGAATCGCGGCTTTTATACCTCCGCCGCCGGATATACCTTACGCAAGTTATTGCGCAATGCGTGCACGCTGGGTGGGATATGCCATGGCGAGCTGTCCGGAAGGATTGCCTTGGCATCGCGTCGTCAACGCGCAGGGAGGCGTCAGTAAGAGACCGGGGTTCGGTCCCGACTTACAGCGACAGCTGCTTGAAGATGAAGGAATTGTCTTTACTGAGAAAGGACGAATCGATATGAAGCGCTACGTCTGGGACCCCGATGCAGCCTGGATGCAATCCCGCGGACTGTTGCCCCCTGCTAAAGAGTAAGAAATATTAAGGTTTCACGACAATGAAATTGTTCTTACTGATGGATCACAGTTGGGATTGGAAGCAACTCGCCGCAGAAAAACCCTTCCACTACGGAAGGGCCGCACTGAGCATGGACAGTACTTGAACCCAATCGTAGCCCAAGATAACGGCCACATCGATCTCAGAATCTGGACTGCGCTGGAATAGAATTTGACTCTGAGTCAGATCGACCAATTCCATCAAGTACTGCGTTGTGTAGGGATTCCCTGTGTAGTCGACCACGTGGGTCTGCGGGTAATCCATGCGATCTGCGTTCGATACCTCCACGACATTGAAACCAAACTGACGCAGCAAATCAGCCGCTTGTCCAGCCAAACCCTCCTCGCCGGCGCCGTTCAAGACGGCGATGCGAGCACCTTCCTGCTGTGCCGCCTCAGCGGGCTGGTCCGCATTGATGGAAGGTCCGATGGCGCCAGACGAAGTGAAGATTTCGTCGCGCAATAACCGAATTTGATCCGGAACTGGTTTGAGTACTTCGGCTTCCTCACCGCCGTAGAGAACAGTCTCGAGGGTGACGTTCATCGGCGGCGCAATCACCCCGCGATGAATATCCTCTTGCTTCACTTTAAGCGCCAGCAATCCCAGCGAAACCATCTCATCCAGCGATAAATTTGTGCGAATGCCGGAGGCTAACTGCTGATAAAGTGAGGGCGCCTTTGAAAGGAGTGAAGGCAGACTCCCCAGATCAAGAATTTTGTCCCGGATGGCGATTGCCACCTGTTGCTGGCGGCGAGCGCGGTCGAAATCCCCACCTTCCGACTTTCGCGAACGAGCATAAGCCAGGGCCGTCTCACCATCAAATGTGTACGTACCCGCTTCCAGGCGAATGGTGTTATCCGGTCCGATGGGATCGATCTTTATATATTCGGGAACATCCACCTCGATCCCGCCAATTTCGTCGACCATTCTCTCGAAGGCGCTGAAATCGATTTGCATGTAATACTGAATGGGAACGCCGATGAATTTCTCCACCGTCGCCACGGCAAGCGCCGGCCCACCGCCGGGGAGGCGATCTCGTTCCCCAATGAAGTAAGCCGTATTGATGCGGCCGTGTCCGTAATTCGGAATTTCGACCCACAAGTCACGCGGTATCGAGAGCATCCCCGCCGTCATGCTGACCGGATCCAACGTTGCCAACATCATCGAATCCGTACGCGGCGGGCCCTCTCCCGAAAGCCAATCCCGGAAATCAAGCCCCATCAGCAAGATGGTCACTCGCTCGGTTCCATTCCAAGGGTCTGGCAATTCCTCGAGCAGTGGCGCCGTGGGCGTCGTCCCGGGCGCCGCCGTGCCATTTGAAGAAATTTCGAAAGAAGGCAAACCCATCCCGGACCAAGCGGCGGCCAAATCACGCACCGCGCTGAAGATGAGAATGATGGAAAAGACGGCCGCAACGAGAAACGCTCCAGCCAGGATACGGATGACCCGGCTAGAGGGTCTGCGGCGCTTCTTCGCTTGTGGTTTTCGACTCGGTTTCATACTGCTGTATCCATGCTCCCAGACTTCAGACCAGTTGCCGTTGTGCTCACAAAATATCGAGCATCATCTTGAGTGGCATTGGTTGAAATCAGCGCATTTCGCTCCCCAATTTGAAATTCTGTCGGATTATATCACGCAACCTACTTGTCTTCTTCATGCACGATCGAGCCAGCAACAGCAACGTTTTTCATGCGTAAATGTACGCAAGTTTTCGGTTTCGTTCTACGATTTAATCCTGCACCAAATCCTCCCAGCGAGCCAAGAACGCATTCAACTGCTTCTCGAGTTCCGCGTAGGTTCGTCCCAATTGTTGCACCTTCACGTGGTCGTCCAGGGAAGCCTGGATGTCGCTCGCTGTTTTCGCCAGCGCAGTCTCGATTTCATGAATCTGCGCCTCGAGTCGCTCGATGCCGGCTCGGGAAGGATACCGGCGCTTCTCAACCGTGCTTGTACTGCGTTTCGGTTTGTCCCTTCGCTTCTCGACTTTCTCACGCCGGGCATCCTGGTAGGCGGCGTATCCCCCCTTAACCACCACTAAGACTCGCTCGAAGGGCTCGACGACCCACACCTGCGTAGCCAGCATGTCGATCAGGTAGCGATCGTGAGAGACGAGCAGGATCGTCCCGGGAAAATCGCCCAAAGCCTGCTCGAAAATTTCTTGAGAGCGTATGTCGAGATGATTGGTGGGCTCATCCAACATGAGGAAATTCGCGCCCTCAAGCGCCAATACGGCCAACGCCACACGCGCTCGTTCCCCACCGGAAAGCACCTCAATGCTTTTCTCGACCGTGCCTCCCGTAAACAGAAAACGGGCGAGCAGATTCCGCGCTTCAGAGATTTTCAAATTCGGAGCAACATCGAGGATGGTGTCTAAAACCGTACTCTTGGGATTCAAACCCTCATGCGCCTGAGCGAAGTATCCGACGCGAAGACTCGCCCCAAGGCGGATGTCGCCAGCGAATGGATCAACTTCGCGCAGCAGCGTCTTGAGAAAGGTCGTCTTCCCCGCTCCATTTGGACCAATGATGGCAACACATTCCCCACGCCTCAAAATCAAATCCGGTACGTGAAACAATGGAGCGTCTGAATCCGAGTAACCGATCTTCAAATCGTGAGTCTCGAGAACGATGTCGCCCGATCGTTTAATCTCACCAAAATCAACTCGTACCTGCTGCGTTTCTTTCACCGCTGAGAGCGCATCTTCCTGCAGCAGCCGTTCGAGGCGCTTGCGTCTACCTTGCGCCTGACGCGTGTTCTGCCCGGCTATGTTCCGGCGTATGTACTCCTGTTCTTTCTGGATGTGCTCTTGCTGCGCCCGATACTGCGCCTCCCGGCGTTGGTGTCGTTCGATGCGTCGATCGACGTAGTCAGAATAATTTCCCCGGTATGCCTCTAGACCGTCTGTGGACATTTCCAATATCCTGTCTACGGTATGGTCGAGAAAATAACGATCGTGAGAAACCATCAAGACTGCGCCCTTCCATTCACGCAGCCAACCCTCCAGCCACTCGACGGCTTCCAGATCGAGGTGATTGGTCGGTTCGTCGAGAATCAACAGATCGGGATTTTCAAGCAGCAGCCTTGCCAGGAATGCGCGCGTACGCTCTCCGCCCGAGAGTTGTTTTATTGGATTAACGTATTCGGCCTCGCTGAAACCCAGACCATTGAGTACGCGACGAATTTGAGCGGGATAGGTGTAACCGCCGGCTAATTCAAACGCTTCCTGGAGCGGCCCGTAACGTTCCAGGGCTTCTTCCGCGTCGCCAGGATTGGACATTTTCATTTCCAGGCTCGCCAGGGTCTTTTCTTGGGCACGCAAATCTGAAAAAGCCTGCAGCATGGAGTCCCACACAGTCTCCGAGAGATCATCTTTGCGGCTTTTCGAGTAACTGACTTCCTGCGGCAGATAGCCGATTCGCAGCGAGCGTGCACGTTGGACGGTGCCTTGGTCCGGTTTTTCGAGTCCGATGAGAACGCGCAGCAACGTTGTCTTGCCGATTCCATTGGGGCCAACGAGTGCAATGCGGGCACGGCGAGGGATGACCAAGGATACGCCCGAAAACACGTCCTGGGCGCCGTACGATTTTGTCACGTCGGAAGCAGACAAGAGAGACATCGGAGGGATTATACCCCAGGCCTTTTCGGCTCCTGTTCGCCGTACGTTTCCACGCTGCAGGGCAGTGCGCTATAATTTCGACGTACGCATAGAGGGAACAT
Organism: uncultured Anaerolineaceae bacterium; assembly: GCA_964475265.1. Lineage (GTDB taxonomy): Bacteria > Chloroflexota > Anaerolineae > Anaerolineales > E44-bin32 > WVZH01. Next base: position 10,111 of record CAYYVY010000047.1, read on the forward strand.
CTACCCGTGGACAGTCAGCCTTCACCCAACTATCGTAGTCTGATGTATGCCGCGCTAATCCTTGCCGCAATTGGCTGGTTGGGATTGCTTCTATTGATGAACGTCACCCTGCCCACCGTCGGGCCGCGTTGGTTTTTCTTCTTCCTGTGGGTGCTGGCCGTAACGGGCACCGTGTTGCCCTTCATCTGGCTCCTTCACCGTCGATTTTTAGCCGACCGGCCGGCAGTTCCATCGACGCTCCTGCGTCAGGGTCTGTGGGTTGGATTGTATGCCGCCCTTTGCGTTTGGTTGCAAATCAACCGCAGTCTCTCGCTTCCACTGGCAATCATCCTGGCCGCCGGCGTGGGACTATTGGAGTGGCTGCTGCGCCTGCTGGAACGCAGTAGTTGGAGACCTCGATCATGAGCCTGCGCGATCTCCCTGCGGTAGAGAGTCTGCTGCAAAGCGAAACGGGACGAAAAACCAGCCAGGAATACGGCCGCTCACTCACGCTTCGAGCCATCCAAGCGCAACTGCAAATCGCTCGGGAAGCCATCCGGGCTGGAGATGCAGCACCTTCGGAAAAAGAAATCCTCGCGCATGCACGAACCACACTCGAGCAGTGGTTATCGATAAGCTTAGCACCCGTAATCAATGCCACGGGTGTGATTCTGCACACCAATCTCGGTCGCGCTCCACTCTGCAAGAGCGCCCTGATCGCCATGCGTGAAATCTCCAGCGGGTACAGCACGCTTGAATACAATCTGGTCCGCGGCAAACGCGGCAAACGCGAAGTCCACGCCGAAGGGCTGCTGCAAAAGCTCACCGGTGCCGAAGCGGCATTGGTCGTCAACAACAACGCCGCTGCGGTTTTGCTCGCTCTGACTGCGCTGGCCCGTCGAAAGGAAGTCCTCGTCTCGCGCTCGCAATTGATCGAGATCGGCGGCGGATTTCGCATCCCCGACGTTATGCGTCAATCGGGGGCAAAGCTGATCGAAGTGGGCACCACCAATCGCACGCATCTCGCAGATTTCGAAACCGCCATCAACGAGCGCACGGCAATGATCCTGCGCGCCCATCATTCCAATTTCAAGATTGTCGGTTTCACCACCGAACCCCCGCTGAAAGAATTGGTGCGCCTGGGAGAAAAATACGCCGTCCCCGTGCTCGACGATCTCGGCTCTGGCGCACTTCTGGACACGGCACAATTCGGCTTGGGACACGAACCGACGGTACAGGAATCTCTGCGAGATGGCGCACCGCTCGTTGCCTTCTCGGGAGACAAGCTGCTCGGTGGACCGCAAGCAGGGATCATCCTCGGAGAACAGGCGCTGGTGAAACGTCTCCGCAAACACCCGCTCGCCAGAGCGCTGCGGCCCGACAAATTATGCTTGGCGGCGCTTTGCGCTACCCTGCAGCATTATTTACGTGAAGAAGCCGTCATCACGATTCCGGTCTGGCAAATGATCGCCGCTGAAGAAGGGACGCTGCAGCAACGTGCCCATCGATGGGCAGCCCAAATCGGTCGGGGAGAAGTCGTCGCCGGTCGTTCGACGGTAGGGGGTGGCAGTCTGCCCGAGGAAACCCTACCGACCCGGGTTCTGGCGATCGACGTGCCCCATCCAGACGCATTTCTCAAGACCATACGCAGCGCCGAACCAGCGGTCATTGCGCGTATCGAAGAGGATCGAGTAGTATTGGATCCACGCACGGTGCTCGAAGAGCAAGATGATGCGCTCATTCGAGTTCTGAAACAATCACTGCAACACAAGAGCGGGAAAAACTAGCCTTCCCAACAAATCCACTGGTTCATTCGTAACGTTGAGGATCAACTTGCATGAAGGCAGAAATCGATGACCTTATGGCTGCGGCCGAACTTGACGCCTTACTCATCGCAGGATCAACCACGCACAATCCTGCGATGGTCTACTTTACTGGCATCAAGCCCATCAGCAATACCTTCCTGATTAAGAAACTCGGTCAGGCGCCGGTTTTATTCCACCACCCCATGGAGCGTGACGAAGCCGCCAGCACCGGATTGCAAACGCAGAACATCGTTGCCTACAACCCCCAAAAACTGCTACAAGAAGCAAATGGGGACCAAGTTCGAGCCTCGGCACTGCAACTGCAGTGCATGATGCAGGACTTCGATGTTACCGGACGAATCGGGCTTTACGGTAAAACCGAAACCGGCCCGCTTTTTTCTACCCTCAAGATAGTCGAGGACCTTCTGCCCGAAATCGAGATTGTAAGTGAAACAAGTTCTACCGCAGTGCTACTTAGGGCAAGAGAGACCAAGGACGAAGTTGAAATTTCACACATACGAAAGATAGGAGAGATTACGACCAGCGTGGTCGCCGATGTCGCCGGATTTCTAACCTCTCACAGCGTCAAGGACGATGTGCTCGTCGATCGAACCGGCGAGGTGCTCACCGTCGGCGCCGTAAAAAGACGCATCAACACGTGGCTATCCATGCGCGGGGCCGACAATCCACATGGCTGCATTTTCGCCATCGGACATGACACCGGTGTGCCCCACAGCAGCGGCAGCGACGACGACCCGGTGGCCGTTGGAAAATCGATCATCTTCGACATCTATCCCACAGAAGCCGGCGGCGGCTATTATTTCGATTTCACACGCACGTGGTGTTTGGGCCATGCGCCCGATGAAGTGCAGGCCGCCTATCAGGATGTCCGTCACGTTTACGACTCCGTGCTGGAAGCCATGCGGGCAGACACGCCCTTCCGTGATTATCAGATCATGGCCTGCGAGATGTTCGCCGAACAAGGGCATGCGACGATCATGTCCGACAGCAAGACCGAAGAAGGCTACGTTCACTCCCTTGGCCATGGCTTGGGATTAGACGTTCATGAAGCTCCCTACTCCATCCATCTGGAGAGCAATCAAGATCGGCTGCGTCCTGGTTCTGTGGTTACTATCGAACCGGGTTTATACTATCCCAAACGCAACTACGGTGTACGCATCGAAGATACAATCTGGGTGCGCCCGGACGAGAAAATGGAAATCCTGGCCGACTATCCCAAGGATCTTGTGCTTAAAATGCCGGGCATCTAGGCCGGTTCTTTTTGGTGCGCCGATCTACCGTAAGGAAATTCGAGGCGATAAGTGGAACAAGAAACACGCATTCTCGGCATCGAAACATCTTGCGACGAGACCGCAGCTGCGGTGGTGGAAAATGGTCGCAGGATTATCTCCAACGTTGTGGCCTCTCAAGTGGATATTCACGCCGAATACGGCGGTGTTTTCCCGGAACTGGCTTCACGCGCCCACGTAGAAGTCATTTACCAGGTCGTTTCCAGCGCGCTTTCACAAGCCCACATTGCCTCGGAAGCCGTCGATGCCATCGCAGTCACGCGAGGTCCCGGATTGGCGGGCTCCCTCGTCGTCGGGATGAACATGGCCAAGGGGTTGGCGTTTGGATCAAAGGTGCCATTGTTGGGGATCAACCACCTGGAAGCCCATCTCTATTCAACCTGGCTGGTGCCAGATGAACCCGAACCGAATTTTCCCTTGTTGGGATTGATTGTTTCCGGCGGGCACAGCGAACTTGTTTTAATGAACGACCATTTAACCTATCAGCGATTGGGCGGTACGCTCGACGACGCCGCCGGGGAAGCCTTCGACAAAGTCGCCCGTTTACTTGGACTGGCCTATCCCGGTGGTCCGGCCATACAGCAAGCCGCCGAAAACGGGGATCCCGATGCTGTAAAGTTTCCCCGCGCCTGGTTGGAAGGAACGTGGGATTTCTCTTTCAGCGGTTTGAAGACCGCCGTGCTGCGAGAAGTGCGCAAGCGGCAGCCGGATATCGAAGCCGGAGTCGAGGCGCCCCGCCCCGGGCTGCCCATCGCCGACCTTGCCGCATCGTTCCAGGCCGCCGTCGTCGATGTGCTCGTTGGGAAAACGCTGGCCGCTGCAGAAGAGTTCCAGGCGCGCGAGATTCTCGTCGCCGGGGGAGTTTCAGCCAACCGCCCGCTGCGCCAAGCTTTTCAATTGCGTGCCAAAATTCCCGTTCGCGTGCCGCCGCTGCACTTGTGCACGGACAATGCCGCCATGATCGCCGCCGTTGGCCACCGGCGTTTCCTTGCCGGCCAACGCGATGCCCTCGACATGGACGTGCTGCCGAATTGGTCCCTGTAGGATCCGTAAAGCTGACATTTCACCTCAATCATCCCACCCAGGCAAACTTGCGCTGATCGAATCGACGCCATAGTACGCCGAAGCACAGCCGTTGTACCAGTATCCAGGATCGGGCGAAAGCTCTCCAACTCTCGGGATGACGTGATCGATTTGGACTACCTCGATATCTTGAACACCACGTTCACTGGCGTCCCGAATCTCACGATCGCGAGTGTCCCAAAATTGGGACCATTTCTGATAGTGAGGAAGATCTTTAAACACAACACCAGCGGCACGAAGAGGGTATAAACACATTGCACATAGGAAGAACAACGTACTCACGATAAGAACGGATTTCTGCTTGAAAGGCAAACCGAATTTTTTCGTCAAAGCTTGAGCGGCGATCCAACCCAAGAGCATAATCGCACAAACCATTACAACCCTGGCTGTGATTAACGCTCTTGATTCAGGAAATGCCCGTTGAACATATGCAGACGGTGCCATACAACAAGCAATCAATACATAAGTTGCCAACGGAACTAATAACATACTAATCATTATGTGCGAAAGTCGAGAGAAGCCAGGTATTGAGAAACGCAAATTGATAACTACAGACAGGAAGAATCCAATAAAGAGTGTATATATCGAAGGCGTTCGTAATGCTTTTATTGTGCCGATAATAAAATCCATTGAGTGAGTGAATGACATTCGTATAAGCGAATATAGATCAGGCGGGGAAGGCAGTTCCATGTCTATTCGCCTTAATTGATTAGCTGGTGATATATACAAGAAAACAATCGCTAACAATGATGCGATAATGGCAATGGATAATACAAGAATTAATTGCCGCTGTTCACTTAGATGCCTTCTGTTTCGAACGAGGACTACGAAAAAGAAAATTAAAAAGAATCCCATTTGTAACGCAGCGGAAGTTTCTGAAAATCCACCCGAAAAAACTGCCAACAGGCTTATGAGACCTAAAGCCGCTGGAGAGGCATTGGATTTTTGACTCTGTCTCAGAACAACGACAACCAACCACGTGGATAAGATCAATGGAGCCAAGTAAGTTAGCATTCCGGATCGCCAATAAAGAGATTGTGACAAGTCGGGAGCCTGATACAACGTTAGAAATATTAGAATCTCAGCGATAAACAGGAAATACAGACTAGGAAGTTTGGTTCCAAGAGTACAAAAAATCTCTCTGATCGCTATACTCAAACCAATCAACCACAGTGAAATAGCAAGCCCAGGCAAGAGGCCGCTAAATTTTGGCGAAAACAGACCAGAGATCATCGAAAGCAGGATCATAGAATATCTATTTCCAGGAAAACTCGTGATCCCAAAGTAAGGACCCCAAGAAGCTTTCCAGAATCCATGATTTCTCAATAAAGCGCCAAAGCAATAGTCATCCCCACTGTACCGCATGTGGCTACCGATGAGCGCATAACTGGCCAGAGCGGTTCCGAATGCGAGGCATAGGAATATTAGGAACATCTGGTGAAATCGTTCACGATTGAGTAAATCAGACATAGTAAGAAGCCCCCCCGAATCTGGAATGCGATTATCATAACACAGTACAAAACAGGTACTCTTCCGAAAGACTGTTTATGCAATGTGAAATTTCAATTCCATCGGATCTAACCAATGAGAAGTTAACGACTAATCAATGCCCTTAATACTGCCACAGGTGATTTACTTATCTTATGTTATATTTACTGATAGTAATCAGGAACCAATCGAACCACAACGTAGTACAAGAGGAAACATCCGATGAGCAGTACCGAAGCCCCCAGAAATCATAATCCCACACAACATTTCTTCTTCACCCAATCGAAATTTTTATACGTGGCAGCGCTGATAATTGTATTCGGGATCGGAGTAGGTTTACGCCTCGTAGACATCACGGATGCACCCCTTGATTTCCACGCATGGCGCCAACTGCGCGCCGCTTCGATCGCACGCGGCATATATTATGCCGCGACGCCGGACGCCGATCCCGAAACCCGGCAGGCGGCCATTTCGCTGGGAAGCCAGTTCGAAACACTTGAGCCGAAGGTCTTCGAGACGCTCGTTGCCTATACATACAAACTGGTCGGCGGAGAACACTTATGGATCGCCCGTCTTTATGCAGTATTATTCTGGACCATAGGCGGATTGGCGCTCTTTCTCATTGCCCGCCGAGCGACTTCAGATGACGGCGCAATTGTCAGCCTGGCATTCTACTTTTTCGTCCCTTTCGGCTTCACTGGAAGTCGTGCCTTCCTGCCGGAACCGTTGATGATCATGTTCATCCTGCTCGCAGTTTACGCATTTCAACGCTGGTCCGGCGAAAATACGTGGAAGTGGGCGCTCCTGTCCGGCGTTCTCGCTGGCATCGCAATCTACATCAAAGTATTCGCCGTATACCCGCTTGCCATGGCGGCCATCTTGCTCGTTCTGGTGAACTGGGGATTTAAGCGAGCCATAAAAGATCCGAAAGTCTGGGCAGTGGCGGGCATCATGTTCCTCATTCCTGCGCCATACTATCTATTTGGGCTTTCTGGATCGTACTCTCCCGGGGAATACTTGAGCAGCTGGACGCTGGGCCACATCAAACTTTTACTCCAGCCGGCATTCTACGTCCGCTGGATGACGGTGCTCCACGACCTGGTCAATCTCACCGTGATCTTCCCCAGCTTGATGGGAGTCTGCTTGTTTGCCCCAAAATCGAGAGCGCTCTCCCTGGGAATGTGGATCGGTTTTCTCCTGCTGGGGATGTCTGTACCCTCCCTGATCCTCTCGCATACGTACTACAGCCTGGTCGTGGTTCCGATCATCGCTTTTTCACTTGCGCCATTGGGAGATTTACTGCTGTCGAGAATTGCCTCCCTATCCAGATCGTGGCAAGGCTTCTTTATCGGCGTCGCCTTGCTCAGCCTGGCATACCCCATGGTGCGCGAGCGGAATTCCCTCGTCGCCCGGGATTACAGATTGGAAGTTCGAGGCTGGGAACAACTCGCTAAGGAGCTACCACCTGGTAAGTTAATCGGCATCACCCACGATTACAACACTCGTCTGAATTACTATGGGTGGCGTTTCGTTGCACCTTGGCCCAATGCATCGGATATCGAAATGGACGTCCTCACCGGGGAAATCCCGCTTCTCGACAACCCGGATTGGCTGCCTATCTTCGAGCGTAAAACACAAGGGTATGATTACTTCATCATCACCGTGTTCAACGAATTGGAAGCGCAGCCAATGTTGCGCTCGATCCTGTATAATAACTACGAGATTTACGCCGATGATGGCCGCTATATCCTCTTCGATCTCAACGCTCCGAAAGGGGGATCGTGAGCCTGCCTGTCCTCACTTGACGGTTGGGGCACGCGAATACCCGTCAGGTCACTTAAACCAGCGTTATTATCTGCTGGCGTCATCGTGAGTGCGGCTGAGGTAACTAACAATAACACTCCCAGTTCGACGCCATAGACTATAATGTATGCCACACCTAACTCGATACAAGCTAAGGGATATTGACATGAAATGGAAAACGTACGCGTTGCTACTCGTTTGCGCGCTGATCGCTTCATGCACAACCGGCAGCGCAACGACGGAGGCGCCCCTGATCGATACACAGGCACCCGCGGCGGAAAGCGCGGAGTCCGAGATCGAAACGGAACCGACACCAACCGAAACCAAACTACCGGCCGTTCAAACCGACATTCCTGCACTGCAGGAAGTCTACAAGGATAAGTTCCTCATCGGAACGGCCATTGAACCCGCGCAATTGGACGGCTCGCTGCATGTAGAGCTGTTGAAATACCACTTCAACAGCATTACGGCCGAGAATGCCATGAAACCGGAAGAGATCCACCCCACAGAAGACTTTTATACTTTCGAGAACGCCGATCGCATCGCCCAATTTGCCCAGGAAAACGGCATCGCCTTACGCGGGCATACGCTGATCTGGCACAATCAAGTGGGAAATTGGTTTTTCGTAGAGGACGGCAATCCAGTCTCCGCCGAGACCTTGAAAGCGCGCATGGAATCCCACATCACGAAGGTCATGCAGCACTATCAGGGACAGATATATGCCTGGGATGTTGTCAACGAGCCCGTCGATCAAAATCAGCCCGATGGTTTCTACCGCAATGAATGGTATGAAGCGCTCGGACCGGAATACGTCGAACTGGCCTTTCGCTATGCAAGGAACGCCGATCCTGATGCCAAACTATTTTTAAACGAAGTCGGCACCACCGATCCATCCAAACGCGATCAAATCGTTGCATTGGTGCAGGATCTGCAGGCAAAAGGCGTTCCCATCGACGGGATCGGCATGCAGATGCATATCTCGCTCACCAATCCATCCTTGCGTGATTTCGAAGCTGCACTCGAAGCCTACTCCCAATTGGGGATCGAAATCCAGATCACCGAGCTGGACCTCACCGTTTACGTCAACCGGCAGCAATCCTTCGATGAAGCGAGCGCAGAGCTGCTCAACGAACAAGGTCACCGGATCAAAGACCTCTTCGACATCATGGATAAATACAGCGACAGTATCACCAGCGTCACGTTTTGGGGGATGACGGACGATCAGTCGTGGTTGAACTACTTCTTCGTCGAGCGCAAGGATTGGCCGCTGCCTTTTGATGCCAATCTGCAAGCAAAACCCTTCTATTGGGGCATGGTCGATCCGACAAAATTGACGCCGAGGATTCATTACGCCAACGCTTCCGAAGGTACGATTGTGGTCGACGGCCTCGCTGACGAACGCTGGCAATTTACGGACGCCACCACAATTGCCGACGAGGGCAGCGACCTATCGGCGAAAGTAAAAGCGCTTTGGGATGCGGATTATCTCTATCTGTTGCTGCAAGTCACGGACGCGACGCCGCTGCAGAACGATCGAATCTCCCTGCTGCTCGATGAAGGCAACGACAAAACGGAAACGACGGATAAAAACGACAGCGACTATCATTTCGATCTAAACGATGAATGGCAGAACTCGAAAGACGCTGCCGTGGTCGAAACGGACGAAGGCTATTGGTTCGAAGCGCGCCTGCCGCTGGAATACGTCGAGGGTGCGGTTGATACCATGATGGGCTTCGATCTCATCCTCCAGGATGGCGAGGGCGCTTTCATCCGCTGGAACGACCTGGGTGAACTCGAGAGAATGACGCCGGCATACTGGGCGACGTTGACCTTCGTACAATCGCCGAAGGGAAGAGTCGTTCACCATGGTTCGGCGACCCTGGACGGGGTCAAGGATGAAGCCTACGAGATTAGCGAGCCTCTGATCGTGGACTTGTTTATCCAGGGTATCGAGGGGGAGGAAAACGTGCTCAACGGTGCGACGGCGCAGGTGTGGCTCTTGTGGGACGAAAACGCACTCTACGTCTATGCAGAAGTGGCAGATTCCATCCTGAGCGCCGTCAGCAACACCGTCTACTTGCAGGACAGCATCGAGATATTCATCGATGAGAACAATCGCAAAACCGGGTTCTACGAGCCGGACGACGGGCAATATCGTGTCAGTTATGAGAACACAACTTCATTTGGTTCGACGGGTGATGTGGATGGGTTTGAAAGTGTGGCGCTTGTAATCGACGGCGGGTATGCCGTCGAAGTGATCCTCCCTTATCGCACGATCACGCCCACTGCAGGCACCGTCATTGGATTTGACTTCCAGGTGAACGACGATCAGGGAAGCGGTGTGAGAGACAGCATCTCCAAGTGGAACGATGCCACGAATGAGTCGTGGCAGTCCACCAGCGGATACGGGGTGCTGATACTGCAGGAGTAAGTCTCGATTTCTACATCGCGCAAATCAGCGCTCGAAGGCACGCAGGCTTTACCCGTGGGTGAACCTGCGTGCCTTTTTAATAGGATCGCTTGGATTTCTAGAGGCGGCTCAGTCTTTTTCGCCGCTCTTTTCGTACGCGTGAATGAGCGTGTCGATCTCGCCGCGCGTACGTTTCAAATCGGAGACAAAATACGCCAGCTGCTCCACGCCGAGTTCCGTCAATTTGTACGAACGGCGCCGGGGACCCTGGCTTTCTTCCTCCCAATTCGATTGCAGCCAACCATCCGCTTCCATATCGTGCAACGCTCTGTAGACCAGACTCGGATCCAGCGTTCCCTCGGCAAATCCGAATTCTTCCAATGCGGAAAGCAATGCATACCCATGCCGCTCTTCATTCCGCAGCAGCACCATGAGACAGGTTCTCAAGAAACGCTGTACGCGCCTTCGTCTGCCTCGGTCTCTTTTCCCCCTTCGATGTTCTCGATAACCTCGATATCCTCGATTATCCCTTTTATGTGAATGTGTTCTGTTCATGGCTAAGATTATAGATCACTATTGACTATTTGTCAATAGAGTTATTGTCGATATGTTTACTCCATCAACGCCTCACTCCTTCACACGTTCCTCGGCAGTCAGTGTTGATTTCGCGGCGTTCTTCGCTATACTGACAGCGATCGTTACGGACCGTAGCGCAAATGGCGAGTCCCGGATGAGCGCTGCACATGTCATACAAAGCCGATCAATACTGGGCACAATTTTTACGATCCTGCCGGAGTAAAGACAAACAGCCAGCAGGCTATGCTGGTTCTTTTTCATTCGGTTTCAACGCGACGGATGCCTGCGAAATTGCCGAATTGGTTGTCAACGAAACAAAGACGGCAACCGGATCGGTGCTGTGGACCTACGAATTCGATGATGAACCCGTTCCACGTCGCAGAGCGTATTGGATCGTTCTCAACGGCGAGGGCACCCCTGTTTGCATCATCCAGACAACGGATATCTCGATCATCCCGTTCGATGAAGTGCCCGAGATCTATGCGTACCAGGGCGGTGAAGGGGACCGAACCATGGCAACTTGGCGGCCTATGTATTGGAAATACATCTGCGCAGAGTGCGCACGCATCGGACGGGAGCCCAGCAAGAAAGCCCCTCTCGTCATGGAACGGTTTAAAGTCGTGTACCGCGAACCGTTTCAGACATAAAATTCGAGTAAACCCCTGCAAGCCTTCCAACGCATACGTGCGCGGAATGCTTAGGGGGATTTGCCCTACCTTCAGGAGCCATCATGTCGATGCCGCCCACCTTGTATACCGAACGCTTGATCCTGCGTCCATTCAATCCAAATGACGCAGCACGCGTGCAAGAACTTACCGGCGAGAAAGCGATCGCTTCGACCACCTTTAACATCCCGCATCCCTACGAAGACGGCATGGCCGAAGCCTGGATCGGGACCCATACCGAGGCGTTTGAAAAAGGCGAGTCTGTAGCCTTTGCCATCGTTCTTAAGCATGAGAACATTCTCATCGGCGCGGTCGGGCTTGAGATGAACACCGCCCACGATCGTGCCGAAATGGGATATTGGATCGGGGTGCCCTATTGGAACAACGGCTATATGACCGAAGCAGCCCGTGCCGTTCTCGAGTACGGCTTTATCGAGCGTAAGCTGAACCGTATTTACGCCTCACACTTCTCGCGCAACCCCGCCTCGGGAAAAGTGATGCGGAAGCTGCATATGACTCACGAAGCCTCGTTTCGAAAACACATCAAGAAATGGGACAAATACGAAGATCTGGAAGTGCATGGAATCCTCAAGAATGAATTCAGGTAGTCAAACCGGCAATGCAGAATCGCTCCCAAACGCATCTAAATCCGCCTATGTCGTACCTTGATCTGTTCTCTGATGATGCGGACTTATACACCGTCGCGCGGCCACGTTATCCCGACGCACTCTATCAGTTTATAAGCTCGCATGCGCCAGACACACACCACGCCTGGGATTGTGCCACCGGCAACGGTCAGGCCGCTGTTTCGCTCGCGCGTCACTTCAAGCGTGTATCCGCCTCCGATCCGAGTCCCGAGCAGATTGCACACGCCATCCCTTGCAAAAATATAATCTACTCGGTTCAGCCCGCTGAATCCACGAATTATGCAAACGCCTCTTTCGACGCCGTGTGCATCGCTCAAGCACTCCACTGGTTCGATCAAGCGCTGTTCTTCGTTGAGGCCAAGCGGGTGTTGAAGCCGGGCGGCGTCTTCGCCGCCTGGGGATACGACTGGTTCAATGTTTCACCAGCCTTCGATGAGAACTTCGAGAATGTCATCCTACAGGTCATCGAGCAAGACTGGACGCCTCAAAATGCCATCCTGTGGAACGGCTACAGGGACATAGCAATGCCCTTCAAGTCCATCGAAACACCGGAGCTCTCCATCCGCGTCACCTGGAACCTCTGCCAACTTCTCGCCTACGTACACACCTGGTCGGCAACCCGTCGTTATATGGCGCGAACAGGAAGCAACTTCCTGGAGGCCGCAGCAGACGCATTGGTATCGGATTGGGGGCCACCTGAAACGACGAGGAACATCAGCATGCCGCTGCATTTCATCGCCGGTAAATACCTAAAGTAGAGGGAAATAATCCCAAAAGCCGATATAATATTTACGGGTATGACCTGCCTGGATGATCCCGCAGCGTATATCCTACGTAGCGAAATTGCCGCTACAAATCAACAGGGGAAACACATCTCGTATCCAACGAACTGAAACGAATAGAGGTGGTTTTATGGACATTATCACATTGGCGCGCTGGCAATTTGCGATCACCACCGTTTATCACTTCTTCTTCGTGCCCATCACCCTCGGCTTGTCCGTTTTGGTCGCGCTCATGGAGACGACCTATCTCCGCACCGGCAACGAACACTACAAACGCATGACCAAGTTCTGGGGCAAACTCTTTCTGATCAACTTCGCCATGGGTGTCGTCACCGGCATCGTGATGGAATTCCAGTTCGGTATGAATTGGTCGGAGTATTCGCGCTTCGTCGGAGACGTCTTTGGGGCGCCGCTCGCCATCGAAGCGCTGTTGGCTTTCTTCCTCGAATCGACTTTCCTGGGGATGTGGATTTTCGGTTGGGAGAGATTGTCCAAGCGCGCCCACACGGCGACGATCTGGCTGGTCGCCATCGGGGCAAATATATCGGCTTTGTGGATCCTCATCGCCAATTCCTTCATGCAGGAACCGGTTGGATACGCGTTGAGCAACGGGCGCGCGGAAATGGTTGATTTCGGTGCACTCGTCACCAACCCGCATGTCTGGCTGCAGTTCCCCCACGTATTCGCCTCGGGG
>CAYYVY010000048.1:0-23285 GCA_964475265.1 uncultured Anaerolineaceae bacterium
CCCAGTTCTTTTGCCACAGCTAATACCCGTTCGCGCGTCTCGTCAGCAACGTGAACATCATCATTAATGACACGCGAAACGGTGCCGAGTGATACACCCGCCTCCTTAGCCACTTGCACGATTGTCACTCTCGATGAATATTTTCGTTTTGTCATAATTTGGAAACGTTTACAATGAGTGCGATATAAATCAATTATTTACAAATTTATAGTGCGGTATGCCGATATTTTGTAGTAGTATAAGCAGAGTTTTGCCATTATAATCGTTCAAATGAGAACGAATATTTGGAAACGTTTCCATGATTTTAGCAAATTCGTTACCCGAAGTCAATTACTTTATTTGTTGTGATCTACAAACTCACACACTTTTCCAGGATATATCCCCCACCAAAGAATGGCCCATGGAACACAGTAAGGTAACCTCGCCGAGAAGCAATATAGCGAGCAAACGTACTTTGCTCGAAACCTTTGGCAAAAAACTATTTGAAGGTTTGATCACCATTCAAGTCTGTGAAACGAAGATCGGCAGTTTAATTCGCCTTTGAAAGAAGGAAATTCGCCATGAGCAGCAACTCTAGCTATCATCAACCGATCAAAGTGCAAACGCTGTGTATTCTATTGACGCTTGCCGTCTATGCCTGTGCTCGTGTAAATCCTGCTCAAGAAAATAACGAGGCGACCATGGACATAATGAAGAAACCATTGATCACAAATATGTATACCGCTGACCCATCGGCACACGTCTTCGATGGAAAGTTATACATCTACCCGTCGCACGACCTCGACCACGACAATCCCGAGACCAACGAGGGTGACCAATTCGACATGGAAGATTATCACGTCTTCTCGATGGAGGATATGCAGTCCCTCCCCATCGATCACGGCGAGGTCTTGAATTTTAATGATGTCCCCTGGGCGACAATGCAGATGTGGGCTCCCGACGCCGCGTATAAAAATGGCACATACTATCTCTACTTCCCCGCCCGAGATGAAGACCACATCTTCCGTATCGGCGTGGCAACCAGTAAATCACCAGCGGGACCCTTTATCGCCGAGCCTAATTACATCGAAGGCAGTTTCAGCATCGACCCATGCATCTTCATTGACGAAGATGGACAGGCCTACATGTACTTCGGCGGTTTATGGGGTGGCCAACTCGAAAAATGGAGAACGGGGCGATTCGATCCGGAAGGGAAAGAGCCGAAGAGCAGTAAGCCAGCACTGGGACCGCGCGTAGCTAAGCTAACCGCAGACATGCTTAATTTCGATGGACCTGTCAGGGAAATCTCTCTCCTCGACAAATACGGCGCGCCGTTGTTGGCTGGCGAGAGCGGCCACCGTTTCTTCGAAGCCAGTTGGATGCACAAGTACAACGGCACTTACTACTTCTCCTATTCCACAGGTGACACACACTACATCGCCTACGCCACAGGTACAAGCCCCACGGGTCCTTTCACATTCAGGGGCTACATCCTCAATCCTGTCATCGGCTGGACCACCCACCACTCCATCGTTAGATTTCAGGGCAAATGGTATCTCTTCTATCACGACAGTACCCTCTCTCAAGGTGTAACCCATAAACGTAACATTAAAGTCGCCGAACTGACGTATAACGAAGACGGCACAATCCAAACGATTGATCCATAATATTGATTACGATTTCGGACGATTTACCCTGCGCCAGGGGTTGGCTTTTTTCCTTTCCGCTTCGACCTTTACCGACGGCTGATTTAATTTCAACAAAGCTTGTCATCCATTATTCAGGAGTCCAATCATGAACTGCGATATAAAAAAGAATCGCATGACCGATATAATCCTTACCTTACTTGAATCAGATGGCGCACCGCTCGCAAACCAGCAGGTGACCGTAGAACAAACCAACCATAGTTTTCTCTTCGGCACAGCCGCCTTCGACCTAATTCCGCTGACAAACGGTGAATATATTGGTGGAGAAAAGGAACGCGCCGAACAGCGCGCAGAAAAAATCACAGCACTCTTCAACGCCGCAACGCTCCCCTTCTACTGGGCACGCTTCGAACCACAGAAAGGCAACCCCAACACGGAGAAGATCAAGAACGCCGCTCGAAGGTGTCTCGATCGCAATTTGGTCACAAAGGGACATCCTCTCTGCTGGCACACGCTCACCGCCGACTGGCTCCTCGAGATGAGCAACGCCGAAATCCTGGAAGCACAGACAGCCCGAATTAAAAGAGATGTATCAGATTTCCGTGGCTTGATCGATATGTGGGATGTCGTCAACGAAGCCGTTATCATGCCCGTCTTCGAGAAATATGATAACGGTATCACCCGCCTCTGCAAGGAGCTGGGTCGCATCGAGACGATCAGGGCAATGTTCAAAACGGCGCGGGAAACCAATCCGACTGCAACCCTTCTCATCAACGACTTTGACATTTCATCCGCCTACGACATCCTGGTGGAAGGATGTCTTGAAGCGGGAATGCAATTTGATGTAATCGGTATCCAATCCCACATGCATCAGGGCTGGTGGGGTGTGGAGAAAACCTTGAAGGTGTTAGAAAATTTCGAGCGATTCCATCTCCCCATTCACTTCACTGAGACTACACTAGTCTCAGGTCATCTCATGCCTCCGGAGATCGTGGATCTCAATGATTACCAGGTCACTGACTGGCCTACAACACCCGGAGGTGAGGAACGCCAGGCAGAACAAGCAATTCAACATTACAAAACACTCTTCGCCCATCCGTTAGTGGAAGGCGTCACCTGGTGGGATTCGTTCGATGGTGGTTGGCTCAATGCTCCAGCAGGGTTGTTGCGAAAGGATGGTTCTGCCAAGCCCGCCTACGAAGAATTGATGAAACTGATCAAGGGAGAATGGTGGATATCACCTACGAAAATCATGACGAACGATAAGGGTGAAATCCACTTTTCCGGATTTTATGGTCAATACAAATTATCTCTTCGCGGAAAACGAAAGTATTTCGCTATAACAAAAGGCAAAGAGACAAGCATTTCTGTCGAAGTGTAATTTGCGAGGAACACTCGCATCAATTTGTTGGGGATTCGTCAGATCGCGGGCCTGCTGCATCCAGGTGCACAACCGAACCTGGATTTTTTCGCTGAGGTATACAAGTCGACTGCAAGACCAGCGCTGTCGGTGCACGCTTGCCCAGCCCGACCTTACACAGACACCCGGATCGCCTTTCGATCCCCCGGCAAGCGCGAGACGACCGCAGCGCCCAGCGGCATTAAAACCGCGCTGATAATGAAACCCAAGCGCAACCCGTATCCATCCGCAATGAGACCCAGAACGATCACCACTACGGCGCGGATGAGAAAATTGGCCGCCATGAAAACGCCGTTCGCCAGAGCGCGATTATCCGGATAAGACTCCTGCACCATGGCCATCAACACCGGCGCCGTCGACAGCGAAACCAGTCCCAACGGCACGAGCATGGCGAAACGCATCCAATTCGTCCAGGAAAGGAACAGGAACGTGAAAACCGGCGTCACCAGCATGGAGATGTATAAAACGCTGCGTCGCCCCCAGCGATCGCTCAGCGTCCCACCCAGAAGTGCGCCGACAACGCCGGCGCCTTCTAGAATCGAAAGCGCCGCACCGGCGAGAAATAGATCACTGCCTTCTTCCTTCAGAAATACGGGGAGATAGGTCGTCAGGCAAACGCTCATGAAGGCGCGAAAGAAGAGGAACAGCGCCAGCGGTAACATCAAGGCACGCATCTCCTGCAGCGTCTCTTTCCAATGAAGCTCACTGACCTCGTCAGGACGACCGGCAACATTCTTTAAACGAAAGTAGAGCATCGCTGAAGCCACCCAACCTCCCAGCATTAGCCAGGCCAAGCCTTCCAACGTGAGATAGCCAATCGCACTCACCACTAAAATTGGCCCAACAGTGCGTCCCAGCTCGCCGCCGACCATCCAGAATCCCATGCCCAACCCAAGACGTTTCCCCGACACGCGTCCGGTCATCACCGGCCCGATGGCGTGCATGCACGCCGAGCTGAACCCCGCGATCAGCAGCAGAGCGGGCAGCAGGACGTAGGCCGGAGCCACGCCCAACAGACTCATCATCGTCGCCGTGATGCCCGGTGCTAGGATGACCAAATAACGCAGGCTGATTCGATCGGCAGTGTGGCCGATAAGCGGCTGCAGGATCGAAGGTCCCTGCATGAAAACCGAAAGCAGCCCCGCTTCCGTCTTGCTCAACAGGAATTTGTCGATCAACGCCGGTAAAAGCGGCGAGAGGAAAGCCGAGTAGGTGTCGTGAATCCAATGCCCGGCGGATAGACTGATCACGTCCGTGGTTTTGAAATCATCCTGGGATGTGAGATTTTGGCTTTCGACACGCGTCGAAGCGTGATTAACGTTTCGAAGTTTGGTCAATGACACACCCTGAACGTTAGACTTTATTGATCGAATAATTCTAACAGAAGTGGATTGATCGCCGACCAATCAGGCAACAAAACCTGTGCCCCTTCCGCAGTCGTCGTGCCCTGGACCATCGTGCGATCAATCGAACGCATATCGATCCGCTCGATACCTGAACGCGCAAATGCAACCAGTAAACGCGGCATCTGCCAGATGGGGATGTTGCTGTCAACGAACTCCTGCATGGCGAAAAACGCGCCGGGCAAGCGCGGCCAGGTACCTGGATCGAGTACATGCTTCAACGTAGCTTTCAGAAAGACTTGCGCATGTCCTATGCGGAAGAAATCATCGCCTCCCGATCGATCGCGTACAAAGGCTAGGGCTGTTCCCCCATCGAGTAGGTACTTCCCAGGCGGGAATTTACCCATCGTCGACTCCAATTCAAGCGGGATGCCACCCAACTCATCTGTAAATACACGCAACCCCTCGAACTGGATTCGGACATAATAGTCGACGTCAACGCCAAAATTCAGGCGTACAGTTGCTATTGCCGCCGAAGGACCAGTACCAGGTTGATTATTTTCAGCGAAAAGATGCGCGGCGTTGATGCGGTTCTCTCCTGCTCCCGGAATGGTGACCCAGAGATCGCGCGGGATGGAAAGCATGGCGATGTCCCCCTTCGTCGGCTGAACGGACATCAAGATCATCGTGTCGCTTCGACCAGTAACGCTTCCCTGCGGAGTGCGATCGATACCTAAAAGCAGGATATTCGTGCGCATTGGAATCAATATCGGTGCCGTCAGTATCAGACAGATGAAGATCCCCAGGATAATGACCCAGTTCAGGCAACACGACCTTCGCCGCCGCCCCGGTCGCGCATGCGGTTGGGTCTGATCCATTTGCACTGGTGGAACACCATGTGGTTTTGTATGAGAATCATTGATCGACATAGAGAAGCATTGTACCATCGCTTTCATCCCGCAAATCGATAGTTAGAGAAACACTCATATACAAGCGAGAGTCGATTTCTATTGTATTCGTTGCTACAATGTCAATGATGGAACTCGATACTCCCCGCGTACGAGCGCCTGAATTTCCCGCCTCGCTGTGGCTCAACACCTACAGCGAGGTATCCCTGCACAGCCTGCGCCCCAACGTCGTGCTGCTCGACTTCTGGGAGTACACCTGCATCAACTGTCTGCGTACCCTGCCTTATCTGCGTACCTGGCACGAGCGTTACGCCGATCTCGGTCTGTCGATCGTGGGCGTGCACACCCCCGAATTTCGCTTCGCCCACCGCCCTGAATTTGTCAAGGCAGCCATCGGACGCCTGGGCATGCGTTGGCCGGTCGTTCTCGATAACAATCAGGAAATCTGGACGAGCTACGCCAACCGTTATTGGCCGACGATCTACTTGATCGATGGTCAGGGCTACATCCGATTCAGGCACGCAGGAGAAGGTGGCTACACGCAAATCGAAGCCGCCATCCAGGCGTTACTGCGGGAGAAGGACCCCGCCGCAAAGCTGCCGCCACTGCTCAAATCCCAAGATTCTCCCGGCGTTGTTTGCGCCCCCACCACGCCGGAAATCCATGTCGATGCGCTCGGTGATCCCTTGCCAAAGGATGACAACACGTCAGAATTCTCGCTGCCGAGTGATCTCGTCGACGGACATTTTTACCTCGCAGGTGCCTGGCTGCTTAAAGACGACGGCCTTACTCTTTCCAGCGAATGCGGGACGATTGCACTGCCTTACCACGCTGCAGACGTCTACGCCGTACTCGCTCCCAACTCGCCCACAGACGGATACGAACGCTCCATTCACGACCCGCTCAGGATCGAAATCCTTCAGGACGGGCAGCCGCTGCCGGCTGACTTCTACGGCCAGGACGTGTTCAAATTCGAGGATCGATCGATGATGCGCATCGACATCCCCCGCAGCTACCACGTAGTCCATAATCCTGCGGTTCGCCGCTGTGATCTCCGCTTGCAGTTATTCGAAGCCGGTCTTACGTTTTTCGCTTTTTCCTTTGGATCTTGCGTGAGTGACGATCCGCCGAGAGAAAGCCGGGGAGCCTGAGGTGATGCGGACCTTGTTGTTGTATCTCTCGAGCGCCGGCTGGGCACGCCGAATCGTCAGAAATTGGCGTCTCGCCCGGCGGGTATCCTCCCGCTTCATCGCCGGAGAGACAATTGAAGAAGCGTTCGAGGTCGTTCGCAGGTTGAACCATGAGGGGTTGTACACCTCGCTGGATCACCTGGGGGAGAACGTCACCAACGCCGATGAAGCCGAGGCGGCGCGTAAGGACTACAACCACATCATCCAGCGTATCGACGAAGCCAATCTATCCGCGAACATCTCCGTCAAACTCTCCCAGCTCGGTCTTGGTGTGGATTTCGAATGCTGCTTGCACAACATCCGCAGCATCGTCACACAGGCCGCACCTGTGGGGATCATGGTGCGCATCGACATGGAAGATTCGCCCAGTGTCGATCGAACGCTGGAAATCTTTCGCAGGCTTCAGCATTCCGGCCTCAAAAACGTCGGCTTAGTCTTGCAAGCCTATTTATATCGGACGGAGGACGACCTGAGAGCTGTCTCGCCGTTGAGGGCGCACGTCCGTCTCTGCAAGGGAGCCTACAACGAACCTCCTCAAGTTGCCTTCCCGAAGAAGACGGACGTCGATCGCAACTTCGATCGCCTCTCCAGCCTGTTGATCGATTCCACCAAATCCGCCGCAGGGCAACCTGCTTCGAGCGGCAAGTACCCTCCGCTCGCGGCGATCGCCACGCACGACGAAAAACGCATCGCGCCTGCCATCCAGTACGCCGAAACGACCGGAATGCCCAGGGGATCGCTCGAGTTTCAAATGCTCTACGGAATCCGGCCCGATCTGCAGGTTCGCTTGGCGGCTTCCGGATACCCCGTGCGCATTTACGTTCCCTTTGGCAGTGAATGGTATCCATATTTCGTACGCCGCCTGGCAGAACGCCCCGCGAATCTGAAATTCTTCTTTTCCCACCTCATGCGCCGAAAAGGATATGCATAATGAACCGAAGAGCGATCTCGCTTCTCATGTTTTTACTCCTAATCCCGGCTTGCACAGCATCCCCATTACCTGCCAAGTTACCGGCTGGATCAGTGCAGCAGTCGCCAAGCGTAAGAACGCACAGCCCGACGCCAAATTCGACGCTTCTGCCGCCCGCTTGGACAGCGACTCAGACGATCGTCGCTACGAACACGCGCACCATCACACCGAGCCCCACAACAACGCTCAGCCCCACCGCAATAATTACGAGCACCTCTCCCCCAACGAGAGCCGATGTTCCCATGAAAATTTCCCTCGCTTCGACCCTCATCCAACTCAGCGATCTACCGCCTGGTTTCGAAGTAATCCCATACGATAAGCAGGCGGTGAAATACTTGCCGCTGAAAGATGAGGGCATCGCGGCCATGGAATCCGTGTTCTACAGCAACCAACAAACAAGATGCTCCGTCCTCTCGGTGACATTCGCTTTCGCCAACCCGGCAAGCCAGCTGATCTTCGATCAATCCGTCGACGATATCGAGGCGATCATGCAAGAAAAATTTGACGAATTGGGTTTATACGAAATGGGCATCGAAGTCGATCTTCAAGTGCTCTCAGATTTCCCTGCAATCGGGGAGGAGTCTGTGGCGATACATTTGGAATTGGGATTCAGCGGGATAAAGACCATGACCGATATTGCGATGTTCCGCATCGAGGGCTATGGCGGCGTCGTGATGATCGTCCCCTCGACAACGGAACCCGAAGCCGTCGAATTGAAAGAGTTGGCTCTTTTGCAATACGGCCGGATGGTGGCCATCCTGGGGGGAGGCTCCTGATGGAGTTACAAGGAAAAACGGCAATCGTCACCGGCGGAGCGCATCGAGTGGGCGGCGCCATCTCGCTGGCGCTCGCAGAACGCGGCTGCAGCGTCGTGGTACACTTCCATACATCTGCAGCGCAGGCAAGCGAGACGGCGTCGAAGATCAAAGACTTCGGCGTCGAGTGTCTCACGATTCAGGCAGATTTACAGCAATATGCGCAGGTGCTTGCCCTTTTCGAAGCCATCGATCGGGCTGGCTGGAGCGCGGACATCCTGGTCAACTCGGCGGCAATCCTGCAAGCGGACGACCTGCTTACGGCGGATGAACGCCAATGGGCTCGGACAATCGACCTGAATCTAAAAGGCGCTTTTTTCTGCCTGCAGCAGGCAGCGCTGCGTATGCAGACACGGGGAGGCTTGATCGTGAACATCAGCGACATCGCCGGACATCGTCCCTGGCCCCGCCACCCGATTCATTCGATCAGTAAAGCGGGGCTCGAGATGCTTACCCAGGTAGCCGCACTGCGCTTGGCGCCCAAAATCCGGGTTAACGCTGTAGCTCCCGGACCGGTCGCCAAGCCGGAATCGCTGCGCCCAGATCGCTGGCAGGAAATTACGCACGAACTTCCACTGCAGCGAGGAGGAGATGCCCGCGACGTCGCTCGTGCGGTGATTTTCCTGGCCGAGAACGACTTCATCACCGGAGAAACCCTCGTTGTTGATGGTGGAAATCGGTTGCTATAGAGGGTTTCTCAAATCCTATTAATTGCCAGGTCCGGTTCACAACCATTTTCGGGCACGCTGACGGGGATATCCAAGACAGGGACACCACCATGATCTTCAGCCTGAAAAACGTGCGCCTTTTTATCAAATTGAGCAGACCCGTCTTTCTTCTTGGCGGCGCCCTGGTGTTTGGACTCGGCGCTGCTATGGCGTCGTTCCTGAACTACCCTATTAGTCTCGGTCGCTACCTCATCGGACAGGGAATGATCACTTTCATCCAGTTGATGACCCAGTACTTGAATGAATACTACGGCGCACACGCGGACCGCGGGAATCCCAACCGCACGCTGTTTTCCGGTGGGAGCGGTACCTTGAGTCCGGATGGCCTGCCGCGCCAGGTTGCGCTCTACGCTGCGGTTGCTTGCGTGGCGCTTGCGGGCACTCTGGCATCTATCTCAGTGTTCCGGGACCTGTTTCCGCTCATCGCCTGGCTGATTCTGGTCTTGATCTTCGTTGGCGCGTTCTATTACAACGTCCCGCCTCTTCGCCTGATCCGTTCAGGTTACGGCGAGATCTCGACTTCGATCCTCGTCGCCATGTTGGTGCCCAGTTTCAGTTTCGCTTCTCAGACTGGCAAACTGGACCAAATGCTTCTGATGAGTACAATCCCACTGGTTGCGTTACACTTCGCCATGATGATCGTGCTCCAACTCCCGGACTACGCAAGTGATTTGAAATACGACAAACGCACGCTGATAGTCAGGCTGGGTTGGTCTACGACGATGCGGCTGCACGATATTACCATCCTCTTCGCCATCGGCAGCCTGGGTGTGGCCTATCTCTCCGGTTTACCCCAACGGGTTGCGCTCGGCTCGCTGATCGCACTGCCGCTGGCGCTGGCCCAGATTTGGCAAATGGAACGAATTCGCCGCGGCTATCCGGTTCGCTGGGGTTTGCTGACCTTCAGCGCCGTCGGCTTGTTCAGCCTGGCGGCTTACCTGCAGATCATCGGGTATTTGTATTTTTAGACATGCCCGAATTCCTGAATCTCCTCCCGCCCGATGCGGCGAAAGCGAAATTTCTGCAAGCGATCCCTGGCGATCGAATCACGGCCTCCGAAACGGTAGCGACAGCGGAGGCCTATGACCGCACGCTGCGCGAAGCAATCGCGGCACCCCACCCATTGCCGCCCTTCGATCGCTCTACTGTAGACGGCTTCGCACTGCGCGCCAAAGATACATTCGGTGCAAGCCCCAGTCTTCCGGCGTATCTCAAGGTCGTCGGCGAGGTCGAGATGGGCAAGCCGGCGCAGCAGGAACTCGCAGCAGAGCAAGCGATCGTCGTGCACACCGGCGGCATGATTCCGCCCGGCAGCGACGCCGTCGTGATGCTGGAGGATACGCAGTTTACCAGAGAAGATGAAGTCGAAGTATTGCGAGCCGTTGCTGTCGGAGAAAACATCCTCCAGGCAGGGGAAGATGTAAAAAGCGGCGATGCGGTTTTTCGAGTCGGTCAACGGCTGCGAGCGCAAGAAATCGGGGGTTTGATGGCTTTCGGCGTCACGCAAGTGCAGGTCGCACGCCGACCGCGGGTGGGTATCCTGTCGACGGGCGACGAGGTGGTTCCCCCCAGCGCCACACCGCAGCACGGGCAGGTACGCGACGTAAACAGCTATACATTGAGTTCACTCGTCCTTCGAGCGGGCGGAGAACCAGTCCGGCGGGGCATCGTGTCCGATCGGCGCCAGGAC
This sequence comes from uncultured Anaerolineaceae bacterium, assembly GCA_964475265.1. Taxonomy (GTDB): domain Bacteria; phylum Chloroflexota; class Anaerolineae; order Anaerolineales; family E44-bin32; genus WVZH01. Next base: position 10,690 of record CAYYVY010000048.1, read on the forward strand.
CTACTTCAGGCGTCTGAACAGGCGCAGCGAGAGGACGACGCCCTCGTCATCACTGCGGGTTCGTCTGTTTCCGCACGCGACATCACGGCCGACGTGATCGCCTCGCTGGGATCGCCAGGCGTCCTGGTGCACGGAGTCTCGATCAAACCCGGAAAACCGACCATTCTCGCCGTCGCAGATGGTGTGCCCATGATCGGACTGCCCGGCAACCCGGTAAGCGCGCTGGTCTCAGCCGGCTTGTTCCTCGTTCCGCTGATCCAGCAACTGCTCGGAAGCGAGCGAATGGCGTCCGACTCATCGATCTCGGCCAAATTGTCGGTCAACGTCGCCTCGAAGGCAGGCCGGGAGGACTACCTTCCCGTTTGCCTCTCGGAGACTCCGGCGGGGCTCGTCGCGGAACCCGTCTATGGGCGTTCGAATCTCATCTTCACCCTCGTGCGCGCGGACGGATTGGTTCGCATCCCTGCCGCTTCGACCGGTCTGGCTGCCGGAACGAGCGTCGAAGTACGCTTGTTTTGATAAACAAATACGCACGCCGGAGATCGGGACAGCATTCATGAGGTTGGCAAGGCGAGGAGTTCACAACAATGTCCACGAGTCATGACCGTGATTCCTTTTATTTGGACGACATCCCCCTCCCGCAGGCGCGCGAGCGATTCCACCAGGCGCTGGCTAGCGCCGGCCTCGATCGTGCGCTGGGAATCGAGACGCTGCCCCTCGATCGCGCTCTCGGGCGCATAACCGCGGAAGCGGTGTGGGCGAAACGTTCCTCGCCTCACTACCACGCCGCCGCTATGGATGGCTATGCGCTGCGGGCTGTGGATTCGGACGGCGCCAGCGACCGCAATCCAATCGATCTGGCACTCGAAACTCAGGCAGCTTACGTCGACACGGGCGATGCGATGCCATCCTGGGCGGATGCCGTCGTGCCGATCGAACTCGTCGAGCCCATTCCGCCATCCGCCGATTTGCGCCGATGTGACATTATCCGCATCCGCGCCGCGGTAAGCCCCTGGTCGAACGTGCGTCTGATGGGCGAAGACATGGTAACGACCGAATTGGTCTTGCCGGCCGGCCACACGCTCCAGCCCATCGATCTGGGTGCCATTGCAGCCTGCGGCCACGATTCCGTACGCGTGTGGCGCCGGCCGCGCGTGGCGATCTTGCCCACCGGCTCGGAACTCGTCCCACCCGGCACGCAGGCGAAAGCGGGACAAATTATCGAATTCAATTCCCTGGTGCTCGCCGCACAGGTTGAATCCTGGGGAGGCGAACCAAGCCGCTACGAGATCATCGGAGACGATCTGGCGCTACTCAAAAAAGCAATCGCCAGCGCATCTGAGGATAACGATCTTGTGCTGGTCATCGCCGGTTCGTCGGCCGGCAGCGAAGATTTCACCGCCGGCGCCATCGGCAAACTCGGCCAGGTCCTCGTCCACGGCATCGCCGTACGTCCGGGGCACCCGGTCATCCTCGGCATGATAGAAGATGTGTCGTCGAAGGATATAACGCTTTCCCGTCGATCCGTTCCGGTGATCGGCGTTCCCGGATATCCGGTATCCGCCGCACTGACGGGCGAGATCTTCGTCGAACCGCTGCTCGCCAAATGGACGGGTCGGCTGCCTGAAGAACTACCCGCGCTCGAAGCGACGATCACCCGCAAAGTGCACTCCTCCCTCGGAGACGACGAATACCTGCGCGTGACAGTCGGACGTGTGGGGGATCGACTCGTCGCCGCTCCATTGACGCGCGGTGCAGGTGTGATCACCTCACTCGTGCGCGCGGACGGCATCGTCATCATCCCTGCCGGCGTCCAGGGCTTTCAGGCAGGTGAAAAGGTACACGTTCGCCTCTACCGCAAGCCTGCAGAGATCGAACGCACGATCCTGATCCTGGGCTCCCACGATCTGTGCATCGACATAATGGCCCAATTCATCGCCTCCAGGGGCGCCCGCATCTCGTCGGCCAATCTCGGCAGCCTCGGCGGGCTCATCGCCCTGCGGCGCGGAGAAGCCCACCTGGCGGGCAGCCACCTGCTCGACCCTGAAAGCGGAGAATACAATCTAGCCTACATCGACAAATACCTGGCAGAGATCGAGACCGTCGTTCTGGGCTTTGTCTATCGCCAGCAGGGTTTGATCGTTGAAGGGGGCAATCCGTTGGGAATTCATGGACTAGAGGATCTCGCCCGGGAAGACGTTAATTTTATCAATCGCCAGCGAGGCAGCGGCACACGCATGCTGCTCGATTATCATCTCGCAGCGCAGGAGATTTCTGCAGAAGCTGTCCGGGGATACGCGCAGGAAGCGTTCACGCACCTCGCCGTTGCTGCTTCGGTCGCATCCGGCCGCGCCAATTGCGGTCTCGGCATTCAAGCCGCAGCGGCCGCGCTGGAATTGGATTTCGTTCCTTTGTTCCAGGAACGCTACGATTTGATCATCCCACTCGAACATTACCAGCATCCCAAGCTGCAGCCGCTGCTCGATCTTCTCGACGACCCGGCCTTCGTGCAGGCCGTGCGGGACCTACCGGGCTACGATACGGCGCCCATGGGAAAACGCTTCGCCTGATCAGGTAAAATTTAGTTACATATTGGGAGGTCGTATGGACACACTAAAACCAGGAGAGATCGCACCGGATTTCGAGCTTTTATCCGATCGCGGGGAAGCGGTCAAGTTGAGCGATTACCGAGGTCACACAATCGTACTCTACTTCTATCCCCGCGCGGATACTCCGGGATGCACCAAGGAAGCTTGCGCCTTTCGAGACGACTACCGCACGTACATAGAACGGGGCGTCGTTATATTGGGCGTCAGCCCGGACAGCGTCAAGCAGCAGGCCGATTTTAAAGCCAAGTACGATTTGCCGTTCACGCTCCTGGATGACACCGAGCACGAAGTCAGCAAAGCCTACGGCGTATGGGGACTAAAGAAATTCGGTGGACGGGAATACATGGGAGTCCACCGAACCACGTACTTGATTGACGCCGAAGGGAAGATCATCGCCGTTTTCGAGAACGTCAAACCGGCTGAGCACAGCCAGGAAATTCTGGAAGCGCTCGATCAGCACATGGCGTGATGATGTCCTGAGTAGGAGGGTTTTCAAAGTCACTAATCGATCCTTCGGCATGGACGTAAGGCATGATTAGTACCCGCGTTTCACGTGACAAATGACCTATTGAACCGCGAAGCGCAGCGCGTATAATGCAATTGTCGTCACTTGGCCTTTGGGTCAGTGTTGCGACCGCCCCCGGGCTTGCCCCCCTCAGGTCTGGGGGTGCTTCTTTTAACTCGCAGCAAGTAAAACGATCTTCTACGTGCGAAGAAATTGCCGGGTCTTATTCCAGTAGTTTTATAAGCTGTTCCGGATTGAAATCAAAAACCCGTTTGCCGTCGATGTCGAACGTCGGCGTGATCAATTTACCGTTCGCCCATTTGCGCACCTGTTCCATGGCACCGGGAGTGGTCCACACATCGACCTCCGTGTAATCCAATCCACGTTCATCCAACCAGTCTCTGGCCTTCTTGCAATCGTGACACCATTTCGAACAGTACATGACAATTCCGCCGTGCGGCAGCTCCTCTGTTTCTTCGGCTGGGACTTCGCCTTTCACATCCGGATCGATGCGTTGAATTTCAGCGAAGAGCGTGGCGTTGCTGGGCTGGTTGTCGATGTCGTGCACATCGATATACCGGATCACGCCGTGTCTGTCGATGATGAAAATGGCACGCTCGCTGTATCCCTCTTTGCGCAGGACGCCATACTTCTTCGCCACTTTTCCATGCGGCCAGAAGTCGCTCAGAAGGGGATAATTGATGCCTCCCAGACTTTCCGCCCACGCTTTTAATACCGGAATGTGATCTATGCTGATACCCAGAACCTGGGCATTCAATCCCGCGAACTTGGCTTTCTCAGCCTCGTAAGACGGGATTTGACTGCTTCAGACGGGTGTGAAGGCCAGCGGGAAGAAGGCAAGTACGATGTTCTGACCCCGCATGTCGCTCAACGTGACAGTCTTATCCAGGTGACTGTCGAGGGAAAAATCTGGTGCTTTCTGACCGACTTTTAAAGACATAAACAACCTCACTGGTATTTTCGACAGTTCAATCAAAACATACATTACTATTATCCACCGACCGCATAGATTTTCAAGTCCTTCTGCAGTCAATTTTACGCGGGCGACAGCGCTATAATACGTTATCTCCCGCTTCCTGCTCTTTCGGGTTGGAAAGCAAACAGGGATTACGATTCGAACAACAGCGTTTAGGAGACAGTCATGAATCCCATCGATATTCGCCCGATGGAACACAACGACTATCGACGCGTGATTGCACTCTGGGGATCCTGCCAGGCCATCGGCTTGAGCGACGCGGACACAGAGCCCAGTATCCGCCAGTTCCTGGATCGCAATCCGGGTATGAGCTTTGTTGCCTGCGAAGACGACCGCCTCGTCGGCGCCGTCCTTTGCGGCTATGACGGACGCCGCGGTTACATCCATCATCTGGCCGTGCATCCCACACATCGCCGTCGAGGAATCGGACGAAATCTCGTGGCCCAATGTCTGGCGGCATTGGCCCAGAGGAACATCCAAAAGTGTCACCTATTTATCTTCAGAGATAACCGGGTTGGGATGATGTTCTGGCAGGACGAAGGATGGTCGCAGCGTGATGATTTGCACATCATGTCTAAATTCGTCGCCGATGCTTGAATGCAGACCGCAGGATGCCTTTTTCGATACCTATTCCGCCGGCAGCGGAAGGGTCGTTTGATCCAGGATCTCACCGCCGCGTGCGATCGAGGTGAGCTCGATTCGGTCTCGATACAACTCCAGCAGAACGAAATGTGAGCGGCGCTCGAAAGCCTTCGCATTCGGATGCGTTAGGCTGAGTGGATACAAACTCGTCGAACCGCCCCCCGAAACGACGTAAGTAATCCCGTTTACTTCCAAACGTTGATAGTTGTGATCGTGGCCGGAGAGCACGAGGCGGACGTTGGCCGCCTCGAAGAGCGGCACCCAATCCGAACGCAGAGGAGCGCCGTCTTTTTCGTATTTTCCGCTGGTAAATGGTGGAATGTGCGAGACGATGATGGAGTGCGCCACGCGCTCGTCTTGAAGTTGTGCTGCGAGCCAGGCGGTCTGCTCGGATCGGTTGCCCGAGCCGTAGAAAGCCTGGGAGTTGAGCAGGATGAATTGATAGTCGCCAACCGAGAAGCGGTAATACTCACGCAAGCCATCGGAACCTTGCAGACCCCACGCTTCATCCAGAATCGGGGGAAATGTGTGGTAGTAGTAGGGCACGTCCTCTACAAGTGTAGCGACTTCAAATTCATGATTTCCAGGCACGGCGTAAACCGGCATATGCTGCAAGATAGGCGAGAATGGAAGGAAATATTTCAGGGTAAACGCAGTCGCAGGGTCAGGATCGTCGTAAACCTTGTACACGACGTCCCCCGTATGCACGACAAAATCCAGGTCGAACGCTGCCATCTCGGCCAGCAAGTCATACGTCAGCTGCTCTCCGAATCCTGAATCGCCAATCACACCGACGCGGATTGGCTCCCACTCGGACTGAAGCGTCTCGAAGTCGACCGCCGCCCATTCTCCACCGGCAAATGCGGGCGGGAAATACGAGCCCGATTCGTCGCGCAAGCCGACAGTGGCGGAATATTCGACTCCCGCTTCTAATCCAAATAAATCGAACTGCTGCCGCTTTCCTTGATCCGAAAACTCCATCTGGCTCACCAGCCCACGATCGTCCCAGACAAACAAGACGCCTTCGTGGGACTGATCGAGTTTGAAGAAGAACGAGGCGCTGGTTTCGTCGATGAACTGCAAAGTCAGTGGAATCTCGTAGGCGACATCGCTTGCGGGTCCATCCAGTGTGAACGTGAAGGGCTCGAGTTGAACGGTAGCCGTTGGCGTCATGGTTTGCGGAGGCACGTCGTCCGGTGTTTCTGATGCAGCCACCGCAGTATGTGTGGCGACCGGTAACGTTTCGGCCGGATTAAAGGTCGTAGTATTGCGGCTTCCAAATACCGCGCACGAGGCGAGCAAGAGGGGCATGAGAAAAAACACTGTGTGCCGCGGCTGCCGCACTGAGATTGCCATTATCACGCCTCTTTCGACTTTGCTACTTCCCACAGCGAGTCCATCTCTTCGAGCGTCATATCGCTGAGCTCGCGTCCCTGTCGAGATGCCTCGCGCTCCAACTGCCGGAATCGCCGGCGAAATCGCAGATTCGCCTCGCGCAATGCGGCTTCCGCATCGACCTCAAGCCAGCGGGCATAGTTTACTACAGCGAACAACAAATCGCCGATCTCCCCAACTCGCTCCGCCGGCGTTGCGGCTTGCGCAACTTCCTGCATTTCCTCCTGCACCTTTCCTTCAACTCCTGCGAGGTCGGACCAGTCGAATCCAACGCGCACCACACGCGATTGAATTTCCGCAGCCTGGGAAAGTGCCGGGAAGTTCTGTGGAATACCGTCCAGCAAGCCTTTATCCTGCTGGTGTTCCTTTCTTTCTGCGGCTTTCAAACTCTCCCAGTTTTGAAGCACCTGATCCACACCTTCGACATCCAGGCCGGCGAAAACATGCGGATGGCGGTGGACGATTTTTTCTTGGACGTGCGCCACGACGTCGGCCATCGTGAACGTCCCCGCTTCCGTGGCGATCTGGGCGTGCAGGATAACCTGCAGCAGCAAATCGCCCAGCTCTTCACGCAGGGCGGCTTCGTCCTCGTTATCCAAGGCGCTCAACGTTTCGTAGGCCTCTTCCATCAAATGAGGTCGCAGCGAACGGTGCGTCTGTTCCCGATCCCAGGGACAACCATCGGGAGCGCGAAGATGGGCAATGGTTTCCTGGAAATTTTCAAAAGCCGACGTCTTTTCGAGTGCGGGTACAAACAATGCCGTAAGGCTGCCGATCTGCTCGCTCTGATCGATCCTGTGCAGAGGCAGCTCTTCAACACTCGCCCCCGACGTGCCAGATTCATGCAGCAGGATGACACGATGCTCATCCGGATATTGATTCATCAGCGTTAATTTGACATCGGCCGCTACCATGCGATCGTACAGTTGGCCGACCAAGGCAGGCGAGTCCGGATGGAACTTGGGATGATGCCGGGCGGCCAATTCCAGGGCATCGGCGATGAATAGCCCATCTAAAGCGTCCACACCCAATAGATTCAAGCAAGGCTCACAGAAGCTCACGCCGTGGACAATACGCAGCGCTATCCCGAGTTCCTGCGCACGGCCGCGCAGGGCAACAACCGTCGCCTCGCCGACGGTCGGATCGCCGGGTACGCCATACAGGACCAGGTCCGAACTGGCTGCCAGCTCTGTCAAACGATCCACGATGGCCGTGTAAACCGCTTCGAAACTTTCGAGTTTCTCATATAGGGAATCAAACGTGTGCACCTCAAGGTGCGCAGGTAGTGCTTCCACAATCGGGTGAAGCCCTGTGCGCAGGTACACTTCGCTGGCTTCAGAGAGCACGTTCCACGCCTCGCGGGTCAACAGACGGGGATCTCCCGGGCCCAAACCGACAACGATGATACCCTTTTCCACGTAACACTCCCATTCAACACTGAAAGCCGGGGAATCAGACTTCCCCGGCCTCAATCGTTCACCAATCTACGCCATCTCTCCTGATGAGGATACAGATCAGCGTTTGGTATACGTCGGCGCCTTGCGTGCTCGTTTCAAACCAGGCTTCTTACGTTCTTTCATGCGCGCATCGCGTGTTAGGTGGCCGCCATGACGCATTACTGGGCGTAGAGATTCATCCATAACCAGCAATGCACGTGCGATCCCATGGCGCACAGCGCCCGTTTGACCCGTAACGCCGCCCCCTTTGACGTGTACGGAAACATCCAGCTTGCCTTCCATTTCCGCATCACGCAGCGGTGCCATGATCAGCTCCATGTCGCCGACACGGGTGAAGTACTCCTCCGCAGGTTTATCGTTGACCAGAAACTGACCACTACCGGGCGAGACGCGCACGCGGGCAGTGCTGGTTTTCCTGCGGCCAATTCCTTCATAATATTCTACGCTCATTAATTACGCCTCTCTTTATCCTGCTCCGCCATTATGAAATGGCTCTGACTTTCTCTAACGGCTGTGCAGCGCCCTTAATTCAGGTCCAACTTCTTTGGCTTTTGGGCGCTATGTGGATGTTGTCCACCGGCATAAATGCGAAGATTCTTCAGGATTCTTCGCCCGTGACGATTGTGGGGCAGCATCCCCCAGACAGCGGATTTGATGACTCTGTCAGGGAATTTCGCCAGTTGGTTGCGGAGGGTGATGCTCTTCATTCCACCCGGATATCCAGTATGCCGGTAGTAGAATTTATCATCGAGTTTTTTCCCGGTGACTTTGATTTTTTCCGCATTGATTACGATCACAAAATCACCCAAGTCCACGCCGGGCGTGAACTGTGGCTTGTTCTTTCCGAGCAAAACCTGCGCGATTCGAGTCGCCAGCCGGCCTAAATTTTGATCCGTGGCATCGACGAGGTACCACGATTTTGTTACATCACCCGGCTTTGGATAATACGTCTTCTGCACTTTACTAGCTCCTCACCACTTTCCCGTGGGATGTCCATCGGGATCCGTGTCTGTTCCTTAATAAATTACCGTCTCCAGGCACAGCCCCTGTGCCGGCGCTATGGGACCCTCCCAACGAACCGATGGATCATCGAGAAATCTGCTTACCTCTTCGATCGCCATCCGTCCCGTCCCAACTTCGGTCAATGCACCGACGAGCCGGCGTACCATGCGGTAGAGAAAAGCGTTCGCTTCAATCTCGAAGCACAACTCATCTTTGTTGCGCTTCCAATCCGCACGCGTGACGGTCCGCAGCGTGTGCCCTCCTGGGATCGGTGCTGTTCCGAAGGCGGCAAAATCATACTGCCCGATCAGCATTCCGGCGGCTGTTTGCATCGCCTCGATGTTTGGTCTCGGCCATATGCGCCAGCTGTATCGTGCCCGCCGCGGGTCACGAACCGGGACCACGATCAGGGTGTAGCGGTACCTGCGGCTTTTCGCCGAAAAACGAGGGTGAAAATCCGCATCGACGGTTTCGCTGCTGACCACCGACACATCAACAGGGAGGTTCGCGTTGAGGGCTTTGGTCAGCGTACTGGTGGAATGATTCCAGGACAATTCGTAGGCAATTACTTGTCCCTTGGCATGTACACCAGTGTCCGTTCGACCAGCCGCTTTGAGAGAATTTTCATCCCAACCGACAGATCGTAATCCGTCTTCCAGAACCGACTGCACGGTCCGTACACCCGGTTTCTGTCGCTGAAAACCCTGAAAAGCTGTGCCGTCGTAGGCGATAATCGATTTGTAATTTGCCATCGGTGCGCCTCGTTGGGCGCCCGGTATCGCCAGTCTCTGACTGGCTTATTCTTCGACCAGCTCGATGATGACCATTTCGGCGGAATCACCGAGGCGCGGTCCCAGTTTAAGAATGCGCGTATAACCGCCGGGGCGATCCGCAAAACGTGGGGCGATATCGTCGAACAGTTTCTTAACGATTTCCGGATCGTTAATCCGGGCAGCTGCCAGTCGCCGAGCGTGAACGGCTTTCGACTCGCTGGCGGCAATGCCGCGTTTGGCAGTCGTGATCAATTTTTCCGCTTCCCCTCGGATAGCTTGCGCTTTCGCCTTCGTCGTTTGCAGGCGCTCATGGCGGTACAACTCAGTTATCAGGTTTCGGCGCAATGCGTTTCGATGCCCCATCGGTCGATTCAATTTGCGCCCTGCTACTCGATGCCTCATTTTCTACCTCACTCAGCCTCCACTACTTCCTCTTCCTTGTCGTCCTCGCTGTCCAGGTAACCTTTTTCAGTCAAGCGGTCGGATAATTCCTGCAGGCTTTTCTCACCGAAATTGCGAATCGACAACATGGCGTCCGATCCTCGTTCAAGCATATCGAGGATTTCCCCGACATTAGTAATTCCAGTGCGTTTGAGTGAGTTGAATACTCGCACAGACAAGTCCAGGTTCTCGATTGGTGTATCATAGATTTCGCTCGCCAGTCGCGGTTCCTCTTCCTCGGCAACGGCCATCATTAAACTTTCTTCCGTCACGCCGGCCAGATCGCGCAGATGCGCAATCATGATTTGCGCGCCGTGGCTCAACGCCTCTTCCGGTTTGATGGTCCCGTCGGTCCAGATTTCGATTATGAGTTTATCGAAACTGGTATCCTGGCCCACCCGCGCCCGTCCGACCTCATGCTTGACTCTGCGGATGGGGCTGAAGATGGCGTCGGTGGGAAGTTCACCGATGGGCAAACGCCCGCGCTCGTCCGCCGGAGAGTAGCCTCGTCCATGTTGTACCGTCATCTCGATTTCGAGATGTGCCTTGTCGTCGTCTACGGTAAAGAGGTACAACTCTGGGTTTACGGTTTCGACTTCGGCCGGAGCGATGATATCTGCGGCCGTTACCACGCCCTCACCCTTGACCTCCAGGCGTATGCGAGCGGTATCCGTATCGTGCAAAATAAAGCGCAGTTTCTTCACGTTGAGCATGAATTGCAGCACGTCCTCACGAACACCATCGATGTTCGAGAATTCGTGCGGCACGTCGGTAATGCGAATCGACGTCACGGCTACGCCATCCAAGGATGAAAGCAGCACTCGACGCAGTGCATTCCCGATCGTGATGCCGTAACCGCTTTCGAGGGGACTGATGACGAATTTGCCATAGTTCCGTGCAACGGCTACGCGTTCGATATTCGGCATGACCATGTTGGTGGATATTGGCACTTCAACCCTCCACAAATCAATACCTTGCGGTTATGTTCGGGACCGAATGTGTTGCTCGAGGGCAACACCATTCAACGGATAATTATCAATTCCGCCAAGCACACTTCGCCGTCTGCTTACCCGGCTGTGCACCTAGCGAGAGTAATACTCCACAATCAGAGACTCATTCAGAGTCATATCGACGTCTCGACGCTCGGGCATCTGAGTTACTTTACCATTCAGTTTCTTCAGATCGCGCTCCAACCAGCGCGGAAGCGCTCGCGCTTCGGCGAGTTCGGCGACGTCTTTGAAATACGCTCGCGACTTCGAACCTTCACGAACTTCGATCTCGTCTCCCATGCGCACCAGCATGGATGGTACATCGGTCCGCCGGCCATTGACGTTAAAATGGCCGTGCGTGACCAACATCCGTGCTTGCGTTCGACTTTCGGCATATCCGAGACGATATACCACGTTGTCCAGGCGACACTCAAGCGTCTGCAACAAATTCGATCCGGTAAGACCACGTTTCTTCAGAGCGTTGCGATAATAGCGTCGGAATTGACGTTCCGATACGCCGTAAATCCTGCGTGTCTTCTGCTTTTCTCGTAACTGCTTGCTGTAATCCGATACTCGCCGGCGTCGGAATTGGGCCTCACGCCCATGTTCTCCAGGGGGATAGCTCCGACGCTCAAAGGCACATTTCGGCGTAAAACACCGCTGACCTTTGAGGAAAAGTTTCTCACCCTCTCGGCGGCATAATTTACATACTGGTCCAGTGTATCTAGCCATTCAATCCTTCCGTTTTCGTTCTTCTACCGCGCAGTGCGCAGCAGGCATGTGTACTCGCTGAATCCGAGCGAACTTCAATGCACGGCTCTTAAACGCGCCGCTTCTTCGGCGGTCGACAGCCGTTATGCGGTACCGGTGTGACATCACTAATCGATCGCACTCTGACTTCGGAGCCTTGGATGGCTCGAATCGCTGCTTCGCGCCCGGGTCCGGGTCCTTTGACCAAAACATCGACTTCCTGCAGGCCGATCGCTTTCGCATCTTCGATGGCTTTATTGGCTGCCAGGCGAGCCGCGTACGGCGTGCTCTTTCGCGATCCCTGGAAGCCGGATGCTCCGGCACTGGACCAAATCACAACGTTTCCTTCTTGATCTGTGATTGTGATGATTGTATTGTTGAACGTCGCGTGGATATGTACTCTTCCGTGCGATAGCGTTCGTTTGGTTTTTCGCGTGCTTGCCCGCTGCGACTTCTGTCTTTTTCGTCCCATGCGATCTTGTCTAACCTCTCTATTTTTCGATCACCGAACGTGAGGCGCCTTGCATCACGGAGTTAGCCGCTGGGGGGAAGGATACCCACACTCCAACGGATGCCGCGCCAGATTCAAATGAGCGATTACTTCTTCTTGGTGCCCCGTCTTCGTCCACGACCCGCGACGGTTTTCTTCGGTCCTTTACGCGTGCGTGCGTTGGTCCGCGTACGCTGGCCGCGCACTGGCAGAGAACGCCGGTGGCGCAAGCCTCGATAGCAACCGATTTCCATCAAGCGTTTGATGTTCATCTGCACTTCGCGACGTAGGTCACCCTCAACGATGATGTTTTGGTTGATGTAATCACGCAACGCAGTGACTTCTTCTTCCGTGAGATCACGAATTTTCGTCGCTGGATGGATTTGCGTAGCCACAAGCGCTCGCTGCGCCGTACTGCGCCCAATTCCATGAATGTAAGTCAAACCAACTTCAACCTGCTTATCTCGCGGCAGGTCAACACCTTCAATACGCGCCATATGCCTATCCTTGTCGCTGTTTGTGGCGCGGGTTTTCGCATATCACGTA
>CAYYVY010000049.1:0-22607 GCA_964475265.1 uncultured Anaerolineaceae bacterium
TCCGTCCATAACGCACCTGCCTTTCGCGTCAAAGCGGATGAATAATTCCCTCGAGTTTGACCCTCGAGCGAAACAGCACGTTGATACCTCACAAATCCGTCACACCGATTAACTTGCACCCGATGCGAAGTTCAATCCAGCCAATAGGACTTAGTCTTAGTCTATTCTGGCCTCAGAATCCCAATGCCCCATGCAAGACCAGAATCCAAGCAAACAACCGCACTAATGGTAACTTCGAGATTAACACCAATCTCAGGCTCGCGACCTTACAGACAACTACCAATTCAGTGAGCATAAGCCAAACGGATTTGGGACACGGATATGCAAAAAAAAGCAATGTACCGGACCATGAAGGGTAATGAAAGAGTCACAAAGCAATGGTTCAAGGATTATTGATGTTACTGAAAATCAACTTCGGGGGACGAGGTTTTTCGAACGACGGAGATTAGGACACTCATTCCAATTAAAAAAAACGTGTCGATATTATGGCGTCAGATGGATTGATAGTTTCAGAAGGTTTCAAATATTACAAAGCACTTTCGCAGTGCCTTTGGACATTTCGAATATTCGGTCTTTATTCTTTACGAAGTTTATTGGTCACTGGAATGAATTCGAATGGTCGTGCGTGAGTCGAAAAGTAATGTTCATCCGGCAACAAATCGTACTCGAGGCCGAACACTTGGCTAAAAATGAGGCGAAACGAATTCACTGGCGAGATTGTGGGATACAGGTTTTCTCGTACATCCTCTGGTACGTAATATGCATTGAGTATGGAGAAGCGCTCCCACATAATCGTTTCATCCGGCGAATCCCAAACCAAGTATGCACCCGGTCCATGGTCTCCTTGTAGAATCATGATGGGTTGTGGATCCGATTCCGCAAGGATCCGGTCTAGAATGGTCACCAGGCGATCATTCAAGAAGACGAGTTGATCGATATAATGTTCGATGTAGTCCTCGCGTGAACCCAGGAAATGGTCACCGTCCTTAATCGTGTAGGGGAAGCTGTGGGGCAACTCTTCGCCATCTCTTCCGAAGACGAAAGGTGGATGTGGGCAAACGATATGCGCGTACACGAATTTCGGTCCTTCAATATCGGCCATTCTTTCCAATCGATATAGTGTTGAGAGAATCCGATCGCGCTGAGCCTGATAAGATCGGTATCTTAAATCCCGTCCTTGCGCGCTTGCAACAACGATCGAAAGGTCATTCAACGCTCGAATTGCTGTTGTTTCCGTTAGTAAGATATCGAACGTACTCCATGATATCCCCTCATCCGTAGAGGTGACATCCAGCATGATCGGTTCATAGAAAATATCGGCGTCCTTGATATTGATCGGCCATGAGCCCGTTTGAAAAGCCACGGTGGTATAACCGATTTCTTCCAGCGTAGCGCGTACAACACTGTGTTGGAGGCGGTCCGACAAGCCGCCAATATATCTGGAGTTTGGCAGCAGGTTGAGATTGAGATTCTGAAGATAGCCCATGTTGAGTGAAGAAGGCAAAGAGAGAATAGTCTGAACGTAATTACTAGAGCTCTCATCCGCTACGTAAAAACCTCGCGACTGCAGGTAATCGATAAAGGGTTCGTTGTCATACCCATAAAGATCCAATAGCACGTCTTCCCTGCCGTAGCCATCGAGAATGATGTAATAGATGTCGGGCAACTCGCCGTTCTCAACCTGCATGTTCTCGAAAGCCAGGTCACCGAGGTCTTCTTGGGGTTTGCTCGTGACATCCTTTAATATGTAATTACCGATGGTGATAATCGGGAACAGGATTGAGATCGCTCCGACAATCGTGAAAGCAGAGATCGCGCTTTCGAGTCTACGGGATGTTTTCAAGATCCATATGGTGCCAATGGTAAGCAGGATGGTAAACATGGGTAACAAGTAACGATGTCTCCCCAAGATGACACCAGAGATTTGCCAATCTTTTATGTAAGAATACACATGTCCATAAGAGAAGAATGCAACCAAGATCATCGCACAAAGAAGGCTGGCTTTCGCCCAACTTCGAGAAATCAACCGCAGCAATAGAAATAGAACGATTGCGCCGAGGAGAGAGATGAGCCACGGAATCAATCCCTGAGAGATCGGCACCTCCCCAACATTATTCGCCAATAATGCGACTACGGGATAACTGGCAAAAAGAATAGGAAGTTGGGCATGCGATCGCAACATTTGGGCTTATCCCTGTCAGCAACGAAAGATATTTTCCTGAAGGGCTATTATTTATTAAAACCAATCAGTGAATATAACCAAATATTCTACCTTTGGCCAACAGGTACTATAAACGAGTTTTCTTCTTTTGTATATAGGACGGATATTGGCATGGCGGCATCAGCAAAGACACCGCAAAGGAAGCAGCCGTTGCTGCTGGAAAGACGATGTTGATGCGGACTAGAAAATCAATACAAGCAACGCAACGGGTATCAAAATAATCCCCACCACGATTCCCGCAACAATCAAACCCACCACCCCGCCTGCTAGTCCCACAACAAGCCCAACGGCGGCGACAACCAGGCTTACGATCAGGCCAATCAGCCCCAAAATCAGGCCGACAAACATGTTAATCAACCACATTTCAATCCCTCACGCAATGAATTTAAAAACCTTTACTAATGTATACGCAGAAAACCTCGGTGGGTTGCGAGATGGAAGGCCACATCTTCATGGAAAGCAAAGAGCCCTCGCAGAAGCGAGGGCTCTTTTTGTGGACTCAATCGGTCTACAGAGTCGTGACTTCAGCAGCCTGCAGGCCCTTGGGACCTTGCTCGATGGAGAATTCCACCTGTTGGCCTTCTTCCAAAGTGCGGAATCCATCGCTCTGGATGGCTGTGTAGTGGACGAATACATCGTCCCCTTCTTCACGCTCGATGAAGCCGTAGCCTTTGCTTCCATTGAACCACTTGACCGTACCAGTTACTCGTTCCGACATCGTACTCTTTGCCTCCTTAGGCATGTTTTCTAAGGTGCGTTTGCCGTTCCTGGCGGTCGGGTTCAATGAACCAAACCGACCTGAGCAACGTCTACTCAGGTCTTCGTCTTACGACTTCCAGAGAGAACGTGCATGCAACCTTGCTCGATAAATCTTACCACATTTCTCGACTTCTGCCCATATGTCTGACAATTGTCCACCAGCCTACCTGGCACGGAATTTTTCGTTCAACGAAACATACGCGATTTTTCATCGAGCAAACCCATTTCTTCCTGCGTAAGTCGAAAATGCATCGCCCCGGCGCTGTCCGCTGCCTGACTCACCTTGCTTGCACCAGGGATGGCGACCACGGTTTCGCCTTGAAAATGGATCAGCCAATTCAAGGCCGCCTGTGCCGCTGTGGCGGCATGGGATGCGGCAATCGTCTCCAGAGTCTCGACCAAAGAGCGGCTGCGTTCCAGATCGCGCCGCAGCATCATCCTGCGTCCTCTTGGGCGCTCAGCCAGCAGGTTCTCATCTTTGTGAAACTTCCCGCCCAGCAATCCGCGCGCCAATGGTGAGTACGCCACGATCGTGACGCCCAATTCCTTGGCAGCTTGCAGCACACCGTTGCTTTCAATCTTGCGATGCATCAGGCTGTACTGCACCTGGTTGACCGCCAGCGGCAGACCGCGTTTAGCCAAAGCCGCATGGGCGCGCCGCATTTGTCCCTCGTTGAAGTTACTTACCCCTACCGAACGAATCAATCCAGCTTGTACCAGATCGGCCATGGCATCCATCTCGGCTTCCCGTGAGGAAAAACTCCAGGGTTGATGCACCATGTAGAGATCGATGCTGTATCCGTCTAGGAAACGAATGCGATCGTGAACCGTACGCTTCATATTCCCCGCTGTACGTAAAAACGGCATCCACTTCGTCCCAACGATCACATCGCCATCTGCCTTCCCGGCCGCTTTCAAGGCGATCGAGAGTGCACGTTCCGAACGCCCGCGACCATACAATTCTGCCGTGTCAAACCAATTGATGCCGCCGTCCAATGCAGCTTGCACGATGGCATTCATCGTTTCCTGAGAGAGATCGGGGAACATCATCCCAAAAAATCCGCTGCCTCCCGAAAATTGCATCACGCCCAATCCGATCGGTGTAACCTGTAGACCGGTTTGACCGAGGGGTCTCTTTTTCACATCCATGGTCGCCTCCTGTGGTCTCGTCAACGATCATACCTATATATATCCTACCCGATCTTCCAAGCCACTTCATCACCTTGGTTTTCGTTTATCCGTTAACCGAAAGCATAAACCACAGTACAATGTCTCAGGATAAACGGGAGAAATGACACCTCTTAAAAATGGAGAGTAACATACGATGACATCGAAATACCCTCACCACGCCGTTTTATGGGACATGGATGGCGTGTTGGTCAATACCGGCGAACTGCATTACCGCTCCTGGAAAGATGCCTTTGCCGAACTGGGTACAGAGTTTACACGCGAGCAGTTCACCTCCACCTTCGGCATGAACAACGCCGGGATACTGGAGACAGTATACGGCAAAGCGCTGACACCTGAGCTGCTTGAGAAGATCAGCACCCGCAAGGAAGTATCATTTCGCGAGATGGTCAAAGGGAACGCCGAACTCCTGCCGGGTGCCGGTGCATTACTCGATATGTTCACCGACTTGGACCTGAAGCAGGCCATCGCCTCCTCCGCTCCCCCGGAGAATATCAATGTATTGGTAGGGGAACTGAAAATCGGCCGCTACTTCCAGGCTTTGGTATCCGGCGCCGATATGCCGGGAAAACCCGACCCCTCCGTATTCCTGGAATCAGCACGCAGACTGGACGTGGAATCGCGCAACTGCATCGTCATCGAAGACGCCATCGCAGGCGTGGAAGGCGCCCGCAGGGCAGGGATGAAATGCATCGCCGTTACGACCACCAACCCATCGGAAGCATTGGCGCAAGCGGATTATATTGTCGAGAGTCTGACGCACGTCGATGGGCAAATGATTTCAACCCTGCTTGAGTCGCAGTCATAAAAAAAGCAGCCCCGACCGAATGCATCGAGGCTGCTGAGACTTGCGCGTATACGCTAATTCAGCGTGACCTGGAAATAAGCCCAGGCAGAGTAGGATCCCTGATTATTGGCGCCGTCCGTTGCGCGCACTCGCCAACGGTAATACCCACCGCAGTCCACGCTGACGCTTTGCTCCATAGCACTCGTGCTGAAGGGGCTGCCCGGCGCTGCACTCCAAGTGCTGTTGTCATAGCTGACCTGCAATTGCACCGTGTAATGACTGATTTGGCTCTCATCGGACACGGGGTTCCAATCGAGCACGGTATTGGACGTGCACGCCAGCGTGACACCTCCAGTTGGAGAAACAGGCGCTGGTGCCGGTGGCGGCGTCTCGTCCTTCGGAACCTCTGTGGGAGTCGGTGTTTTCACAGGCAGCGGCGGGGCTTCCACAACGGACAACGAATTTACATCGCACGTCGTTTCGACAGCGCCGCTCCACACCCAGCAGTACACCTTCGCATCCGCCAAGAAGACGTACCACCAACTGCCCTCGGCGTTGCGCCCCTGCACTTCGGCCGATTCACCTTCCAACATGTAACCCACATCATCGTAGTCTGATAGGGGACCTTTACGACATGTTACGTTCATCAACGCCGTCGCCAAAGGAACACATACCTCCGGCTCTACAGGCTCTTCACCCTCATCCGGGGGCTTTTCCCCTTCATCCGCTTCTTCGACCATGGCCGGTTGTGCTTCGAGCGCCGGGTTCTCAAAGTAGAACCAACGCACCGCATCCGGATTGCAGATCGTATCCCATTGCTCATCCTGGCCAGCAGACAGCTCCCCGTACAAACGCCATTCATAACGCCCACCCGGGCGTGCTTCCACGCCAAATTCGGACAGCGAAATACTGCTTTCATCCGTAGTAAGGCTGTGCAGGGATTGATCGGGTGTACGTAATTCCACCCGCCAGCGAGCCGCCTCGTCCGCTTCATCGGTCAGCTGCCACGTCAAAGTTGGATGCTCGTCGATGGCGAAGACCGTACCGCCCGCCGGTGCGAAACCATCCGCCGCGAGCATTTGCGTACAATCGGGCAGCGGTTCCGGCGGCGCGGCCTCGCCACCCATGGCTGTGCTCGAAGTCAACTGGAAATTCGGCAGGATTAACACCAACAGGAAAATCGAGAGTACCCCTACAAAGCCGGCTGCCAAACCGACGGGCACAAGCCTGGCAGGCGCCTCCGGCCAGACAACACGCACGAGGACCAGCATGCCACCCAGGAAGAGAAGACCGAGCAAACTGATAGCGGACATCGGTCCCGCGGGCATGTGATAACAGCGCGCCAGGTGGTTCTCGGCAAACTCCGAGGTCTCGCCGTCCGCGTCGGTCGCTGTGGCCGTGATCGCATCGCAGGTTTCCACGCCGCTGATATCCAATTCCCAATTGCCGGCGACGTCCGCGCGAGCTTCACCCAGGAAAGTCTTGCCCTCACCGTAACCGCTGGGATCCGATGCGGCCAAAAAGACTTCCACCAGGCAGCCGCGGCAGGCGAAACCTTCGACATGCGTTTCGGTGGCGGAATCGATGCGAGGCACGTGGTCATCGTGACGATTGGTTTCGATGCCCAGATCGCCGTTATCGAAAATGCTATTCTGGGTGAAGGTGTGCACGTTGAAAACCAAGCTGTCCACGAGAATGCCGTATTCGCCATTGTCGCGGATCGTGTTGCCGGCCAGTGTCGCCGGCCCCGAGGTGTCGTACAGGTAGACGCCATGCCGGCCGTTACCGAAAATTAAATTACCCTCACCAGCGCCCAATCCGCCGATCGTCAGGTTGTCCGCCTGAGTGAAAATACCATCCATGCCATTCGGTGCTGCGACGGTACCGCTCGCATCGGCGCCGATGATGTTGCCCAGGACAACGTTGCCTTCCGTGTAGTAGAGGTTGATTCCGTGGCGACCATTGCCGGAGATCAGATTGCCTTCTCCTTCGCCAGCTCCACCGATCAAATTATCATGACCGGTGACGGTGATACCACTCGAGAGATTCCCGTTGCCATCTCCCGGCGCACTGCCGCCGATGGTGTTGCCCTGGATGGTGTTGTGATTGGACCAGACGCCAATGCCAAATCCGTTTCCGATGATGACATTGCCTTCGATAAAGTTCCAACCCCCCGAAAGACCAATGCCCCCGCCGTAGTACGTGTCATACCCTCCCGTATCATCCACTTCGGCAAATCCTTCAATGATCAACCCGCGGACGGCATTGTGATTGGATTCGATATGAATGGGGCTCATCGCAGATGGTCCGTTACTGAGTAAACGCACGACGGGGGAGCCAAGATAGTCCGGCTCGCTGGTGCCGTCGATTACCGTGTGATCATTGGTGATCGTTGGAAAATGAGAGTGAGGTTCAATACGAATCGTATGCGGCAACAAGCCATCGATGTCGAAGCTGATCGTATCGCCTCCGGGATGGCCGTTGGCATAGTTTATCGCCTCGCGCAGCGAGCAGTGATCCTCCGTGCAATAGCCATCATCATCGTCGTCCGTGGTGTTCACGGTGAGATACGGTTCGTAGAGCGGCGGCATCTCAAACGTCATACAATCGCCCGCACGCTGATTCAAGGCAAACTCGGAGGTATCGCCCAGACTGTCCGTAGCCGTGGCGGTTATTGAATCGCATGTCTCGACTGGAGTGGTCAAACTGATGGTAAAGTCACGTGAGCTGTCCGCCACGCCTTCTCCCAGAAAAGTTGCGCCCTCGCCGTAATCGCTTGGGTCGGGATCGGCCAGGAACACCTCCACCGTACAACCGCGGCAAGTCTCCCCGCTTACCTCGGTCAAGCCCACCGATAACAGATCCGGCGGGTCGATTCCTTCGTTGTTGTTGGTGATATCGATCCCCAGTTCGTCGTTGTCGAAGATACTGTTACGGCTGAAGGTGTTATGGTCGAATCCGCGATCTTCAGGCAGATAAATCCCCTCCCCGCCGTTATAGGCGATGACGTTGTTCTCCACGACATTTCGACTGCCTTGGATCACCACGCCGTGCGAGTCGTTGGCGCTAGCGTCACCCCAGGGCATCACGCCGATCAAGTTATCGACGATGCGATTGTCATCCCCTTGGACAACGATGCCATACGTGCTGTTCGGAAAGACGTTGCCCTCGATGAGGTTGTTCGCACCGATCACAATGATGGGCGCTCCAACTGAGGTCCCACGGAAGCTACTGAATTTGAAGCCCCGGATAGTGTTGTTATCCGACTGCAAGCTGAAAGCGTAGGAAATATCATCATCGCCGACAAGCACCACCGAAGGTCCGCCGAGGAACTCCGGCATCGTCGTTGCGTCGATGGTGGTGTTGTCGTCGGTTATCGCGGGTAATTCCCGATCTAACCAAATCACCCAATTCGGGCTGCCGCTGGCGATGCTGATCTGGATCGTGTCCGGTCCCGGGTTGGCATTCGCCGCCAGGATCGCCTCCCGCAGCGTGCAACTGACGACCTCACAGCCCCCGTCGTCGAAATCCCCCAGGTCGTTGACCACGTAAACGGCGGCTTCCGCCGGGAGCGGTATGGCAAGATACCCGCATGACAAGATAACGATGGCAAAGACTCTCACCACGAATATGACATTCCCACGAACACGAATCGCGCTCATCATCTTCTTCTTTCCTCCTGCCCCCGTCAACAATGAAGCACCTCAGGTCCGTACGATCTTCGAACCTGCACAGCCATAGAAATTTCCGAAATAGGAATCCGTAGTCATTCCGTCTAGCTTTTAATGACTCAACGAATAGACCCGCTCAAATGTGACAGAAATTCTCACGATCGAAAACATCATCAAGAAACGGTTCGAGCGAGCACAGTATAAACCGTCCCCATCAATTTTCCAATCAAGCTTTGGTTCCATTAACCGGTGGAATTTCACATCGAAGACAATTTCTCCCCACAACTGCCGTACGCAAAACCGACGTTCGGCGCATAAATCATTCACGCCGGTAGTACCACGGCACCCTTGTTCGTCGCCCGTAAAGCGAATACAATACCCTGGATTATTTGGTTATTTTTGATATTTTGGTATTTTCTATTGGTATGGATATGAAGCTGACCCGACGTCAAAGTGACTTCATCGATAAGCTCCTCGAACTCTATCGAGAATCAGCCAATCCTATTCACTATTCAGAGATCGCCAGAAAGCTGGGCGTGAGCGACATCACGGCCTACGATATGCTGCGTCTTCTGGAAGAAAAGGGTCTCGCCACCTCGCAGTACGAGCTGCCCGACAAGAAAGCCGGACCAGGCAGGTCGAAAATCACTTTCACGCCCACACCGCGCGCCCGCCACATCATGGGCGATCTGGTCGGCGAAGAACAGGGTACAGCGGGTTGGGAAGCGGTCAAAGAACGCGCCCTGGCAAAACTCAAGGAAAGTGACATCGAAGTTGAGGAACTCATCCAGGAGGTCCTGGCGCGCGTACCGCCGGAAGGTCGCGGTCCGCTGCACCACTGCGTCGAAATAATGACCATCATATCGCTACGATTGCGCCGCAGTTCGGGGCGTAGCCTGCTCATCGAATTCCTGCCGGACATTCTCCCTTCTGCGGACGAAGCCAGCAGGGCGAATCTCAACCTGTTGGGCGGCTTCGCCATGGGCATCCTGGTTGGTGAAAACAGTGACGATCCGGTTTGGAGCCGTGAATTGCTGGAGCATGTCAAACGCTATCAAACCTACGTCATCGATATGGGTGTAAAGGAGCACAGGAAACTGGCGATGCAATTATTGCAGGTTTTCGACTCGCTCAAAGGTGTCGCATGAAACTCTTATGGGACGATTCATGCGGGAAATTATCCCCATGCGTTAGCGCTGCCTCCGCTGTACACGCAATTGCGATTGCGGCATCGCAGAACAAACGAAACTGACAGGAAAAAATATGCCGACCCGGCATCAACGAAAAGGAGTAACTTAACCGTGCTTGAATCACTGATCGACCGTATCACCCGTACTTCACTGCGCTTCAAATGGATTGTGATCGCACTCTCCATCCTCGTCATGGTTGGAGGGGTTCTCGCCGTCACGCAACTCAACCAAGAGCTGCTCCCTAAGATCGAATTTCCGCAATCGATCGTATTTACGATGAATCCCGGAGTCAACCCCGAGTTGATGCAAGACCAAGTGACCATCCCTATCGAGCAAGCGGTGATGGGTGTCGATGGCGTCGTCAACATCGAATCAACGACCACGCACGGGGTTTCCGTCGTCGTCGTATACAACGAATTTGGCATCGACATCGAAACTGCCCGGGAGGAAATCCTCGGCCTGGTACAGGCGTTGGATTTACCCGAGGGCACACAGCCTCCAGAACTGCTGACATTCAGCATGTCCGATCTGCCCCTGGCCGCGATGAGTGTCTCTTCCGATCAACTATCCCTGGCTGAACTCAAAGCGCTGATCGAAGCAGACATTGTCCCAGAACTGCAACAGATCGACAACGTGGCGGACGTGCAGGTGAGCGGTGGGCAGGAGCTGCCCTCCCCGGAAGAAATGGCTGCAGAAACCACTGCGCTGGATGAATCCGATGCGGGTAATGAACTACCCGAGATGTGGCAAAGAGCTGGCGATATGCAGGGCATCTCTTTGAAAGTCCCTTCAGACGTCACGCCGCAGATCATCCAGGGCGTCGTCAGCATGGCACCGCAGTTGCTGGATACATTGACCCCGGAAAATTTGCGCGCCTTTTCGCCCGAAGTGCTCGCCTGGTTGCCCAGTAACTACATCGAAACCCTCGATCCCGCCCTACAAGAAGAACTCGATCAATTAGCGCAGCCTGCTGGTGGTTTGGGCGCTCTTGCTGCGGGGGGAAGCGAGACTCAACCCGTCCCAACAGAACCACCCGCACTCTCGGGTCTTTGGACGGAATCCTCCGATGAACCCAGCGCGGTGGGAATGCCCACCTTCGAAACCGCCGCCGATCTGATGGAAAGCGGATTCACCAGCAGCGCCAGCGAGTTGTTTTCTATGATGCTGCAAAGCGGCATCCCGCAAGCTCCACAACTCATCGCTGACCTGACTCCCGACGTCATTCTATGGTTAACGGAAAATGAAGAGGGTTTCCTGGAAAATCTCAGCCCAGAAGTCATTCGCCTGCTTTCTCCCGAGGTGATCGCCGTACTGCCTGGTGATTTTCTGGCCAGTTTAGACCCCACGCTTCGCGCGGAAATTACGGGGGCGGCAGGGGGAAGTCCACAAAAATTCATCCCTACTGAAACCATCAACCGCCTGGACGGCGTGCCCAGCCTCTCATTGGTGATCTATAAAGATAGCGAGGCGAACACCGTTTCTGTGTCCCATGCCGTTTTCGATGCGCTGGACGAACTCGAAGCTGAATTCGATGGGCTGCGGTTCGAAGTGGCCTTCGAACAAGCATCATTCATCGAAGAATCCATCAGTGGGGTCGCTCGTGAAGGTGGCTTGGGCGCCATTTTCGCCGTAATCGTGATCCTGATCTTTCTCAGCGGTTTCGTGCGCGGTAAGTACAGACTCTCCTGGCAGAGCACCCTGGTCACGGCAGTCAGCATCCCGCTCTCCGTGTTCATGGCGTTCGCTCTGTTTCGCTGGCTGCCACCGTTAACCAATCTGGTCACCGAACCGCTGGTAGAAGCGACGAAAGACATCGCTGTCCTGGGCGCGATCATCGAAGTGATCGCCCGCTTGTTCCCCACCAGCATGACGCTGAACATCATGACTCTCTCGGGTATGACCGTGGCTATCGGGCGTGTGGTGGATGACTCGATCGTGGTACTAGAAAACATCTACCGCCACATCCAGCGTGGGGAAGACATGAAGGTGTCGGTAATAAAAGGCACGCGTGACGTAGCCATCGCCATCTTCGCCTCGACTTTGACGACCGTGGTGGTCTTCCTGCCTATCGGATTGTTGGGCGGCATCGTGGGTGAGTTTTTCCTGCCCTTCGGCATCAGCGTCACCTATGCCTTGCTCTCCAGCTTTCTGGTGGCCATCACCATCGTTCCCACCCTGGCTTTCCTGTTCATTCACAAGGAACAATTGCCAGAAAGCCGAGAGACCAAACTCCAGGCCTGGTATACACCCATCCTGCGCTGGGCGTTGAGCCACCGTGCGGTCACCTTAATCGTCGCCCTCGTGCTCTTCCTCGGCAGTATGGCACTCTTGGCCCAACGGCCGCGTGCTTTCCTGCCCGAGATGGGCGAACCGCAGATCACGATCCAGGTGGACCTGCCCAATGGTATCGCCATGGCCGAAACCGATGCCATCGTAGCCGAATTCGAGACCGACCTGGCGGAAGTTGAAAATCTTGGCGCCGTGATGACTCAGGTGGGTGTCAGCGGCGGCCTGGAATCCCAACTCTTCGGATCGGGGATTGACCAGGGAGCCGCCAACATCGAAATTGGGATCGATCAAAGTGACGACATCGATGCCCTCACTGCGGAATTGCGTCGGCTTGCTGAAGACCACTTTGGCCCCGAAAATGTGACTGTGACCAGCGGCACGCTGACCAGCAGCGCTTTTGGTGGTTTCTCGCTCGTGATCTCGGGCGATCAAGACAATTTGGCCGCCTTCAACGACCAGGCGATCGCCGTCCTGGACAAGACCGACGGCTTAACGAATGTCAGCAGCAATCTGGCCAACCAAGATCTGATCCTGCGTGTCGACGGTGAACCGGCGGTCAGTTTCGCCGGCGAACTCGAGACGGAGGATTCGATGGGCGTAACAGCGGCTGCAAAAGCCGCGCTGCAAGAAGTCGCTCCGGCAGGAATCACGGTGAGTGAAGGCTTCCAGACCGAGATGCAAACCGAGGGTTTCGCACAATCTGTGGGCGGCGTGATGATCTCCATCGTTGCCGTGTACCTGCTCATGGTGATCACTTTCCGCTCCTTCGTGCACCCCTTCACCATCCTTTTCAGCCTGCCCCTGGCCATCATCGGCGCCGCCCTGGCGCTGTGGATCACCGACCGCGTGTTGGGCATCTCCGTGCTGGTGGGTTTGATGATGCTGGTGGGCATCGTAGTGACCAACGCCATCGTGCTTATCGCCCGCGTGCAAACCAACCGTAAAGAACGCGGCATGAACACACACGAGGCGCTGGTTGAAGCCGGACGCACACGTCTGCGCCCCATCCTGATGACTGCCATCGCCGCCATGTTGGCCTTGGTGCCGCTGGCTTTGGGATTCACGGAAGGCGCCCTGATCGCCGCCGAATTGGCCACCGTCGTGATCGGTGGGCTGTTCACCTCAACGCTGCTCACGCTGCTCGTCGTGCCGGTTATGTACAGCCTGCTGGATCCGCTCTCGCGCAACCACAAAAAGGTGGAAGCGACGGAAGTAAAAGCGTAGCAACAGCCTGATGAAGTAAAAACTCCCGAGGCACATCTCGGGAGTTTTTCTTTTACGCCTCTGCAGGTGATTCCTGTCCCCTTTCAAAGGCCGGAGGGTTTAGTACAATAGATACGGTCTATTCGTCGTCAATAATCCACCGGCAAGGAAGGTACCATGAATTTTCGCCCTAAATTATTTCAAATTGCGGTCTTGATCGGTCTGGCACTGTCCGCATGCAGCTCGCAACCC
Organism: uncultured Anaerolineaceae bacterium; assembly: GCA_964475265.1. Lineage (GTDB taxonomy): Bacteria > Chloroflexota > Anaerolineae > Anaerolineales > E44-bin32 > WVZH01. Next base: position 13,561 of record CAYYVY010000049.1, read on the forward strand.
ACTGAGGAAAATCCTACGCCACTTCCATCGGACACTCCCAGCCCAACCGAGACTCCCGATCAGGCCGCCGTTCCTGCCGAGAGCCGTCTCACGACCGCGTGCGTTGAAACGACGGACGCATCCCCGGATTCGTTGCAGCTCGGTGGAAGCCTGTTCGTGGTTGCCGTTGATGAAGGCAACAAAACCTACCTCTGGGATTTGAGCAGCGGCCAGAAGATTAAAGCCGATACCGGCACCACGCACGTCGTCCTCTCTCCCGATCGGGCGCGGCTGGCGGCGATCGATCGCCGCATGGAAGCCTTGATCGTCCTCGATGCGAGCGGCACCCGCTTGTTAGAACTTTTGGATTGGGGAGACGAATACGACGTCATCCAATGGCTCAAAGATAACCAATTGGTCATTAAACTTCCCCACGGCGATTCTGCCTACGACCCGGATGCGATCCTCGTGTTTGACATCGCCACGAAGGAACACCAGGAGATCGTTCCGGAATTTCCACTCATTACCGATTTCTTCCAGGACATTTCCTGGGGCGGATATTCCCTCAGCCCCATGGTTCCCAATCCCCAACTTACACACCTGATCTATTCTGCCAGCGAAGAAGACGACAATTTACTCATCCTCTGGGATCTGCAAAGCGAACTGGAAGTGCTGCGGATTCACCAGCATGGAAATCCGGGGGCCGGGGTGTATGCCAGTGCACCCATCTGGTCGAAAGACGGCACGACGTTTGTCACCAGCGCCATGCTGCGGTATGCCTTCGATCCGAACAATGATTCCGAACCCATCCGTCCGCTGCAATCAGCCGCGGATGCAGCGGAAAACGTTTTCATCAACGTGGATGATGCCGCTGCCTACGTGGCCGGCTTCGAATTGATTGGCGTAACGCAGAACGGCCAAACGCAGCGGCTCTCCTACCTCACGACCACTTTCAACGCGGCACAAGAAGACTGGGTCTGGTCTCCCGATGAAACCCGCATCGCATTCTGGCTCACCATCGAAGACGATGAATTTCCAGTGCGCGATGCTTTGGCTGTCCTGGACGTGGCCAGCGGCGAGGTGACCCAATACTGCATCAGCGGCTACCGAACACCAATCTGGTCTCCGGACGGACGCCAGGTCGCCATCAATCAGAATATCGATGGACGGGATACCTTCAAAATCGTGGATCTCGAAGCCGGTGTTGCCTACGCCATCGCCGCAGAAGATGCTGTAAAGGTCGAAGGCTGGATGATTCCGCCGCCGTGATGGTATATACTTTACAGGAATAAACACTTGCCCGTTTCCTGCCACTGCACTTGATTTCGATTTCAATCAAGGCGGGCTGCTCACTATAACCCCCATCACTCTGCCCTTACTCAGGAGAGGATCGGCTCGAATTCTGCGGATTTCTCACTCTCTCTTGATTCAATCGAACATACAACCTCGCAAATTTTCAATGTAGCCATCACCGAAAAAACCAAAATTGGAGGGAGGTAGGAGGAACGCTCATGAAAAAAGCCTCGTTACTTCATCTGCGGCTGTTCATCGTTTGTTTTTCACTCATATTTACAGGCTGTAAAAAAGGGAATACACCTAATCCCTCACCGCAACCCGAACCCGAAGACTCGGACGCCGCTCCACCCCTTATCGACGAACCGACGTTCATACTCTCCGGGGATGAATTCTACTTCGTGGTCAAGATCGAACGTGTGGGTAACTATAGCAGCGGCCCTCGAACGGCATAAATCTGGATACAGTCGGAAGTTCCCATATCCGAGGTATACATGGACGACATGAGTTTTGAGGGAGTGGGCTATGGGACCTACTCGGCGAAAGGTGTCGCCGGATCGGCGAGTGACACCTTCCAGCGCGAGGTTAAATATTCCATCGCCGGTACGTTTAGCGGCCCACCCAAATGCGAGATTCTCCTCGATGTGTTGGAAGAAATCGGCGAGGGCGAAATGTGTATCACCTTGCCGATCGTAGGAACCACCTGTGACGAGATACCGGAGAGTGCAAAAGAAACCTTCCACTTCGAACCATTCGTGATCCCATTCGATACAAGTGGAACCAATTGGATTTATAAGCATGATTGGAATACCGTGGATATGCAGTGGACAGATCATTTCGACATCGTACAGGCTAACGTAGCCTTTGATACAAAGTTATTTGAAAATCTCGGTTGCGTGCCGAAAGTACTCATGGAGTGATCCGGGAAATCCAACGATGTGATTTCAAGCCGCATCGAGGGCTGCGGACGATCTGACACCCAGAACTTGATCCAGCGGGAAACCTTCCCACGTCAACTCATCTTCGAATATCGCTCTGGTGCTTTTCTCCGATTGCCGCTCGAATCTAGGCCGAATCGATCGGGGAGAGATGAAATGGCTGTTACGAACACCTTCGGCGGATACATGCTGTGCTGCCCGACATGTGGGCGTCTGGTGAAATTTGGTCTGTCCTGGTTTGGATTATTTCCCATGCGCAGCGGAATAAGGCCGGCGGAGTTCGTCTGTACCAAGTGCGGTACGGTGTACGAATCCGGCTTGCAAGAATGGCCTCATATGGGTGTGAGGCGCAAGATCAGTTTCATTTTCCACTCGCTCGTATATGCCGTATTCGGCGGCTTCTTCGCCGCAGGATTGATCCTATTGATCGAAGGCGCAGCCACCGCACCGGACTTACCCTTCATCGAAAACCTGGAGATTAGCAAGTTGTTGATTCTCCGGGGTTGCCTTGCGGGGATCGTGCTACTGGTACAGGCGCTGCGAGTGAATCTCTCGCTGGAACGTACGCTCACCGAGACCAAACCCTATCCCGCCAAGTACACGGACTGGCAGATCAATCTTCAAGCCTGGGTGATGAAGATCTTAATGGTTGTCTTTATCAGCATTTACCTCGTCCTTAAAATATCAAATATATATTACTCCTGGCCAACCAGGATTAACAAAGGGTTGGCCAGGGGGCGGTACTTTCAGGATATCTCTTGATGGAATCGTACTGCGACTAACCTTCCACGTGCCAGACGTGCACGATGGATTTTTCCTCGTCGACCAGCGGTTCCAGGACATAGAGCAGGTCATTTTCGCGATCGAAAGCCGCCGCACCCACGTGACTGAGTAGAACGAAGGTCTCTCGGAAGAGCACGTCTTCGAACGTCAGCACGGCGTAAGGTTGCGGCACGCCCGATCCCATCTCCTCTATGGCTACGGCGGCAAAGTTGGCCGGGTTGTAGAAGATCATCTGTGCCTCGAATTCGGTCGACCACCAGCCGCGATCGTCACACTCCGGTGGGAAGGGTGGTTCATCCGGCCATACGGTGCCGTCCGGGCAACCATACCAAGTATCACCCAACCCTTTGTAACCGATGAAAACTACAGCGGATTTTTCACCAGCGGTAAGCCAGGCGGCGCCCGTCCAAGCATCGGAGTCGGCGTAGCCGTTCATTGCTGTCGAACCTTCCTGGTAATAATTGCCGTAAAGCAAGAGCGGGATGGCCTCCAGCACTGTTCCCGCAGCCGGTGGGTTGCCCTGGTTCCAAGGACCGATGGCAAAAACAGATGGGCCGAAGGAACCCTGCCCACCGTCGCGGAAGCGACCGGTGGCCAGACTCATCCCTGGCGTATAGGTGTCTGCCCACTCTTGTGGGATGGCGAAGAGATAATCGCTGGTAACGTAATTCCAATATTCGCCGATGCGCCACAGACCAGCCGGTTGTGGGTCGGAAAGGTTCAACTCCGCCCAGCCGTGTGAAGGATTGGTCGCTCCTTCGTCCAGGTGCTGCACCCAGGAGAAGTACAATTTACCCGTTTCTTGTTCGCCCTGGGGCGGCAGGTATTCCAGCGCTGCGCGGGGCTGCTCCAGGTTCCATTCCAACGTGTCTCCTCGGATATCCTGGAAAGGCTGCAGGGTGGTGGCCGTATTCAGTTCCTCCAGGTTCCTGGTGGCTGAGACTACAGGCACAGGGATGCTGATTTCGGAAACGTATTGGTTCCAATTGTGACCGGTACCGAAGAGCGAGCCGGGGAAGCCGTCGTCGGGACCGCTCGGATCGCCATCCGGGTAATAAGTCAGCGCCTCACCGCTCCATGACCAACCCACTTCGTCCGGCGCATCGCTGGGCAAGCGGAAGGCGCCAAGGTAGGTCAGATCGTCTGGTCCCAGGAGCGAAGCCGGAAGCGGTTGGCTGGTATCGGGCTGTGGGGGAATTGGCGTGGAATCGCCGTTGGGCGGTTGCGGGGCGAGGTCTTCTTCCTCTTCGTACTCCGGCACATCCGCCGGACCACAGCCCGCCAACAACAGAAGAATCACCCCGGCGAGCAATAGAAAGCATTTGGTTTTCATTGTTGCCTCTCCGTGGTTGGTATAAGTGTAGACCCCACTACGCGCAAAGGTTGTATGGGTTATGCGCTTGCCAATTTAACGAGTAAATGTAAGCACTTGTGACGCCGTCAGTGCAGTTGGCCTTAAGCCTGTGCTTGCGAACACACCTGGTGTCACGTTTCCACCCGAAGGTCAGGTGCATTGTTAGGGATTGACAGTAAACGATCTACTGAATTTTCCAACGCTGAAAAGAGGAAGAGATGTTCTGGCCAGTTCCAAGAAGCGGTAGACTGGCCAGAACTATACAGCAGATTTACTATCTCAAGCTGCGGAATCAGGGAATATCCTGCTCCTCCTCACAGCGCACGGCGCGGTCTTTCCCACTGCCACCCAGGCAAACGTCCGTGCCGTGCCCGCCGTTGAGTAAATCCCCATCCGGGCCGGCATCGATCACATCGTTCCCCAGACCCCCGATGAGCAGATCGTAGCCCGCGCCGCCGAAGAGCGCATCATCACCCTTCTGACCGAGCAGTAAATCGTTGCCACGCAACCCGCAGACTCTATCGTTCCCCGCACCGCCGAGAATCAGGTTGTCCCCATCGGTACCCACGATGACGTCAGCGCCGGATGTGCCGCGGATCAAGAAGTGGTAGGACTGCCCATCCTGCGGGCCGCCGACGATCAGGCCGTTGAAATCAACGTAGATCGTGGCATTCTCGCCAGCGCACTGCGGGATCAGATTCAAGCCCACCAGGACCGGATCGTGATCGGATGCGCGGAACGGATCGGGCGCGTACAGATCCGGCTGGTTGTAGTCGTTGTAATCCAGAGCAGCCGGTTCGTCGGCGTTGATGTGCCAGACGGCCACGTCCGTCACCTGAGACGCCAGGTTGCTATTCGCCAGTGCATGATCAAGGTAGCCCGCCTGCCCGTCGAACACGTACGAGTAGGCTTGCACACCCTCGAAGAGGGCCACCATGTCGGTATAACCCGCCGACTGCAGGGCAGCGATAGGATCTTCCATGGCGTAGGAGTTCAAATCGCCCATGATGATGAAATCGGGATCGCCGCTGCCGGTCGGGTCACCCGCCAGCCAGTTCGCCAGGGCGACGGCGGCGCTGGTGCGAGTCAGATTGCAGTTGCCCTGGCCGTCACCCACATCGGGATCGCCGATGTCGTCGCAGGCGGAGCCTTTGGATTTCAGGTGGTTTACCACCACGGTGAAGCGCTCGCCGCTTAGGTTCTCGGCGAAGGTTTGCGCCAACGCCGGGCGGTTATACTCGTCGTTGAAGGCTGGATCGACGGAGGAGTCCAACACGGCGAAGTCCCCAACGGGTGTCACGCTGGCGGGTTGATACAGGAAACCAACCTTGATGGCGTCCGAGCCGATTGTGCCCGTATCCACGTAGGCGTAGGTGCCGGCGCCCATTACGTCGTTCAACCCGTCCACCAGATCGGCCAGGGACTGGGAGGCGTTGTTCTCCAGTTCGATCAAGCCGACTACGTCGGCATCCATGGCAGCGATAGCGCTTACGATCTTGTCCCGCTGGCGGACGAATTCTTCGATGCTGTCCGCACCGCGGCAGTCCTGATTCGCCTCCGGCCCGCAGATCGGATTGCCTTCGTCGATCGTTGTGAAGTAATTCAAGACGTTGAAGCTGGCCACGGTCAGGCGGCCGCCCGTGTCCGGCGCTGTAAGCGGACGTTCGTTCCCGACCGCCAATTCAACAGGCTGCACGGGATGCACTTCGTAACGCCCGTACGCGTAGCCCAGAGCACCGGTCACGTCGCTGAGCGTGTCGCCGGCGCGCAGCGTGGTGCCGTCGATCAGGTAGGGCGGTAAGGGCAGCGGATTCTCGACCGAACTGCCGTCATCCAGCTGGATCAAACGCAGATAATTTTGCGCCTGCAGTGCGTTGGCAGCATCGCCAGGCAGGGTCACGTTGGTCGGTGTGTACAGGCGTCCATCGGCGGAGAGATCAACCTCGCCGTAGCGGCCGTGCGTGTAGTTGCCCGTCACGGTCAGGGTCTGCGGGAAGGTCACCAGCATGCCCTCCAGACGTTCGAAGTCGCTCCAATCCGTCGCCGGCAGACTAAACTCCGTCGGCAGCGGCTCGTAGCCCGTGCTGCAGATTACCAAGTTGTTCACGCCGCTCAGCTCGGTCAGATCGTAGTATTCGCTGACCGCAGCCTGCAGGCGGACCACGTCGCCGAAGGACACATCGACGCCGAAGCTGCCATCGTAGACGAAGATGCCCTCCGAAGTGGCTGGATCGCCGTCCTCGTCAGCCGTCTCTTCCTGCAGGAAGAAACCGCGCAGCCCATCGTAGCCCTGGAAATCGGCTACCACCACACCCTCGGCCACGACCACCTGCCCGACCAGCGGGCTGGAGTCCCCGGCGCCCTGAATGGCGTGAATCGTTGTTGCAGCCTCTCCACAGAATCCAAAGAAGCAGTTATTCTCGGCGCCGGGCGTCTCCCCACCGACGCTGAACGGCCCGATGCGGAAACCGTCCTCGCAGCGGAAGACGTAGCCGGGCACGTAAGACCCGTCCGGCCCTACGGCAGGCGGACCGTAGTGAAATTCTGTGTTGGCTGGTGGATTTTCTTCTTCGACCAGGGCGATTAGATCGACCAACGCCGTCCAGGGCGTGACATCAAGTACACCGTCGTCGTCCGTGTCCAGATCGTCGCCGTTCTCCCCGCCGAAACCCTGCACCAGCAGGTGTGTGACGTTGTCGCTGTTCTCGAAATTCAAGCTCGTGACCATATCGGCCGTGCCCAGCGTGAAGGTATTTTCTGCGGCGACGAAGTAGCCCGAGGCGGGGATACTGAGCCCGCTCAGGTCGGTGACGTTTTCGATCACGCCGCTGCCCCCCGTGCCGTCGCCGATCACCAGGTAGGTCAGGCCGTCGAGCGAGGTGTCCGGCGGACCAGCCAGTTCGAAGAACTCATCGGTGTCCGTGCCGTCCTGATCGATGCGAATCTCACTGATCAAAACATCCGGCGGCGGTACGATGCAGTGATTCTCGGCACCGGGTGTATCCTCCCCGTCGAGTGGATCGAAGGCGCCGATCGTCCAACCGCTCGGGCAGGTGAAGGCCAACCCGGGCACGTAGGAACCATCCGGCCCCACAGTAGGTGGTCCGTAGTGGTACTCGGTTCCGGTCGGTGGATTTTCTTCCTTGATTAAGGCGATCAAATCGACGATCGCCGTCCAAGGCGTCGTGTCGAGGACACCGTCGTCGTCCGTGTCCAGATCGTCGCCGTTCAAGCCCGTGAAGCCCTGCACCAGCAAGTGTGTGACGTTATCGCTGTTCTCGAAATTCAAGCTCGTGACTATATCGGCCGTGCCCAGCGTGAAGGTATTTTCTGCGGCGACGAAGTAGCCCGAGGCGGGGATACTGAGCCCGCTCAGGTCGGTGACATTTTCGATCACGCCGCTGCCCGCGCTGCCGTCCCCGATCACCAGGTAGGTCAGGCCGTCGAGCGAGGTGCCCGGCGAGCCAACCAGCTCGAAGAACTCATCGTTGTCCGTGCTGGGCTGGTCGATGCGGATCTCGCTGATGGATACATCAGGCGGGGGTTCGGGCGTGGGTGTTGGCGGCGCGCCGCCAAAGGACTGCCCGGTGTTGATGGCACCGAACGAGCTGGCTGCTGGAGCGTTCCAGGAGAAGTCCCCGTACAGTGCGCCGGTACCTGTAAGCTGCAGCGACTCACCCAACGGCGTGTCCGAGGCCTCTGAGACACCGATGTCGATCGATGTGAGGCCGTCGGCCGGTCCGCCGGCGGCGCTGAAGCTGCCCTCATAGCTGAGGAACTGAATCACCGTGTCAGACGGGTCGACCAGGGCCAGGCCGTCCGGCGATCCGTTCTGGATGCCGGACTGGGCAAAGGCCAGCGCACCGTAGCCGTCCCCCTCATCGGGAAGCAGACCGCTCAAGGCGAGATTGGCATACTCCGCGCCGGTGCTGCCGTTGTAGAAGACCAGCGACCAACCTGCCAGGTCCGTGCCTGCCGGTCCGGCAATCTCGACGGTTTCGTCGGCGTCGGTGCCGGCATTGTCATAATGGATTTCGTTGATGAAGACTTCTATGCCCGATGATTGTGCTTGAAAAGCAAGCGTGGGCATTAGCACCAGTATGGTGCTGAACAGTAGAACGCGGAACGATCGTACGGCGGTTCCCGAGCGCTTGAACATGATTTCCTCCTCCAAATCGCATTCGGCTCTCTTAATAGAAACCGCCCGGCCTCCCCCTCGGTCGGGCGACGTGAGTCGCGACCTTGCTCTGCGCTCCCCCTGCCCCCGAAACTGAGGCGTCCGATGTTGCTATTCAATTGTGCGGATTAAGGTTATCACAGGCGCGAGGGGGATTCAACACTTTATGCCTAAGACGGAATTCATGGGTCGCGTACAGCGGGCGTCAATGTTGATCGGATGCTTTGGAAATCCGATATAATCATAATTCATAGACCCGAATTGGAATGGATGCGCAGTTGTTTGCCATCCATGCAGCAAGGCGGCGTTGGAGGAGCAGCGAACATGGCGAAACGCATTAACGGACAAATCCGCAAGATCCTGCGCATCGTGGGCGAGGTGATCTCGCAGATGCTCAACGTGCCCATCCTTTCCGGAGTGATGATCATCTTCCTCTTCTTCCGTCTGCCAACCGAGATTCCCAACCGCGTGTCCGGTTTCAGCCTGACTCTCGTTTTCTTGTGCTTGATTCCCCTGGCCAGTC
>CAYYVY010000050.1:0-22140 GCA_964475265.1 uncultured Anaerolineaceae bacterium
CCCTGGTATGTCGATGCATCAAAAAACGCTCATCCCCGATGGGGACGAGCGTTCGTTTGCCCGCGGTACCACCCCGCTTAAGCTGGCGCTAGAGACGAAAAAACCATCGGTGGTGCGACGGTTTTATTGAGCCAGCCTCACTCATGTCGGACATCGCGTTCGATGTCCTTTGCCCAGATAACGGTGGCAGCGCCGGCGCAGGCTACTCGGAATTCCTTTCACCCTGCAGCTCCGAGGTCCATTCCATGTCGGTCAACGTGCGGGTTCTCAGCGCCTCCCGCTCTCTGTGCCGTCGTACCGGCGCGTACTTGCCCTCTTCACAGCTTTTATTTTTATTCGTTTGCAAAATTATAGAGTCTACAAACGCGCTTGTCAACAAGCGCGCTCTCGAAACGAACGCGCCTCGCTGGTTTCCGGTTGTTAGTCGCCGGCTTCTCCCCAGACCTGCAGCGTGCCGTCGTCGCTTCCGATCACGATATAAGCGCCATCCGGTGACCAATCCACGTTATACACCCAATTGGTTTCTTGATTGATTCTCATGATATCGAGCTTTCGCAGCAGTTCGCCGCTGTCCACGTCCCAGAAATAAATCCTGCCATCGTTGCCGCTGGCCACGATCATTGTTCCGTCCGGGGACCAATCGAAATCCATGATCGACATGGTGTTCCCCTCGAGCGTACGAGCTTGCGCCCAGGTATCCGTTTCCCAGATCGTGACCGATCCGGCGCCCAGACTGGAGTAGCTGGCAGCGGCCAACTTGGTGCCGTCGGGGGACCAGGAGACCGCGCGCGACCACTCGCTGTCCGTGCAGCACACGGCGCGCTGCATAACGCCGCTGGAAGAGTCCCAGATTCGAACTGTCGAGTCGTTCCCCACACTGGCCAGGAGGGTCGCGTCGTTCGACCAGGCGATATCGCCGGCGATGAATTTGCGAAACGTGTGACAACAAATTTCGAGCAGGAGCTCACCGTCTTCCGCGTTCCAGATTTTGATGCGTTCATCCCCATTGGCGGTCGCCAGGCGTGAAATGTCCGGCGACCAACTCAGGTTAACCACGCTGCTGGTGGTGGCTTGAAACCGCAGGGATTCCGCACCGGTTTCGATATCCCAGATCTGCACGACTCCATTTTGATTGCCGCTGGCCAACTTGCTTCCATCTGGTGACCACGAAAGTCCTTCGATGAACCAGGTGTTCGTCTGCAGCCGCAGAACGATCGGATCGAATGTGGTGGCGTACCATATATTGATAACGCTGTCCTCGTAGGCGCCCATGTGTTCGTCCGACGCCAGCCAAAGTCCGTCCGGTGACCAGGCTACTTTGCGGAAAGAGTTCCCCTGAGCGGTATATCTTGCCAATTCGATGATCGTTTGTGGATCAAGATTTTCACTGGAGCTGCGCTCATCCTGCGGGGTTACCATTTGGCGGTCTGTTTCGCCGGAGACTGCGGAAGTGGCCATCAGCGTAGCTGCGATTTGTGCTGGACGAAGGGTAGCGGTCGGAAGATCGCTGGAAAGCTGTGAGTTCGCAGGTGTGTGGGAGGGAATGTTGCCTGCGGAAGGGGTATCTGATCCGCTGCCGCCTATCAGGAGCATCACAATGACGAAAGCCGGAAGGAGAACACCCAGCGCCAGCAAGGGTGCCCATTTCAACTTCCGGGGTGAATCACTCAAAGTGGGGACGGCGTGTACCGGCTTTTCGGCCGTGGCTTCTAGCGTGCCGAGCTCTCGTGATTCGCCATCGGCGGAGTCGAAGCGAAGCGTTTCCGCTGCAGGGATCGGTTGAGGCGCTGAAGATTCCAGTGCAGCGGATGGCGTGCTGGATTCAAGCATTGCGTGCTTAAGCGCCTCCACCAGATCGCTCACGGTTTGAAAACGATCCTGGGGCTCCTTGGCCATGGCGCGTTGAAGGACTTGATCCAACGCCGCGGAAAGTCCCGGGTCGACCGCACGGATACTGGGAACGGGTTCGGTGATGTGTTTGAGGGCGATTCCCATGGCAGTGTCGGCGTCATACGGTGGCATACCGGATATGGCCTGGAAGAGGATAGCGCCCAAGGCGTAGATGTCGCTGCGTCCATCGATGTCTTTCTCGCCCTTCGCCTGTTCCGGGCTCATATGGGTGGGTGTTCCTAGGACGGCGCTGCCGGTGTAGGCTACGCTGGCGTCCCGCAGTTTTACGAGTCCGAAGTCTGCGAGATACGGCATCCCATCCTGGTCAAGCAGTATGTTGGCGGGTTTGAGGTCGCGGTGGACGATGCCTTGGCGATGTGCTTTTTCTAACGCCGGTGCGATTCGTTCCAGTATTTCAAGCGCTTCATTAAGCGGCATCTTTCGACCCTGGAGCAGTTCGTCGAGTGAACCTCCCGGCATGTAGCGCATGACCAGATAGAGTTGGCCGTCCTGCTCCCCGAAGTCGTATACCGGCACGATGGCTGCATGTTCAAGTGAGGCGAGCGTTTTTGCTTCGCGTTCAAAGCGGCCGCGGAATTGAGGGTCGTGCAGGAATTCGCGCGGTAATACTTTGACCGCCACTTCGCGGTTGAAGCGCGGATCTTGCGCGAGATAAACGGTCGCCATCCCGCCCCGCCCGATTTCCCCGATGATTTTATAACGGCCGATATACTCCGGGTGCATGTTCGCCATCCTTGGCTGCAGCCTGATGTTGCCCGCGTTTTTAAAAGGAATCCGTTTCTGTGCCGATGCGGAAGATCGACATCTTCGATTATATATGACGCTTTCGGTAGAATCCAAACAAAGTCGAGCGCGGTGCGGTTGAACTTAATCCGCACCGCGCCATAGCGCTTTTATTCAGGCGACTGCAAACCGGGGAGCTAATTGTCTTCGGGTGTGCAGGGATCTCCAGGTTTGGCGTCCTCGGGGCAGGGAACCACACAAACCGGCGCTGTGGTTCCGTATTGAGACACCATGCAGCCTTCCGGTTCGGGTACGACCAATTCGGGCGGGACGATTACGGTCAAGGCCAAGATATCGGCCGAGAATTCCACCGTACTGCCCGCCACCCAGCAATGTCCATAGGCGCTGGGGTTGACGATCCACAGCCAGGTTCCGTCTTCGTTACGCCCATCAACCTGGGCGCTCTCGCCTTCCATGAGAGAGCCCGTGATTTTGTAATCCTTGTGCGGTCCCTCGCGGCAGTTGGCATTCATAATCGCTCTGGCGGTCGTGGCTTCATCTTCTTTCTCGGGTTTGGGAGTCGGGGTAGACGTAGGCCTCCCGGGTTCCTGCGGCTCATATCCCATCAGCTCCTCTTCGAGTTCGAAGGCGCCGATGTCGCAGTGCACACCCTGCGGGCGTACGACTCCCCTTTGGTCTGCGGCTGGACAATCTCCGCCTCCGGCACCGGTGTCCACGGCCGGACTGGCAGGCATCAGGGCGTGGGTCCACGTCGGTCCACCGTTGTTGGCCAACGGGTCGAGCAGCGGGGCTGCGCCGGGGATGTCATCCAGCGTGGGATCGAGACTGCAGGTGTTGTCGCTGTCCAGGTTGTAACCCAGCGTGATGAAGTCGGTGCCGAAACAATCCGCTACTGCGTTGTCGGCGATGATGCTGCTCAACATGCGCGTCACGCCGATGTTGACGCTGGAGATGCCGTGGGATGCGTTGTTGGTGATCGTCACGAATTTGAGCGTCACTTCGCCGTTGTTGGCGATACCGGCTCCCTCCGGTGCGGAATTCCCGCTGATCGTGCTGTTCAACATCGTAAGACTGCCGATCGAACCTCCCCCTTCCTGATAGATGCCACCCCCACGCGCCGCGGCCGAATTTCCGGACAGCGTGGAACCCTCGATGGTCAGGATGGCATCGGCGTTGTTCATCAAACCGCCGCCCCACATACTGGCATCGTTCTCCGAGATCGTGCTGTCCTTGATGGTCATCTCGCCACGCACGTTCCAGATCCCGCCGCCTTTGGGAGAAAGATTCAAGGTGACGGTGCTGCGGGACAAGCTCATCGATTCATAGTTGAAGATTCCCGTTCGGATGTGTTCACTCACGGTCACTTCGGTCATGTCCATGCTGCCGTAATTAATTACCCCCGAGCCGATGTTCTGTGAGATCAGCGTAGCGGAGATGACGGCATTCGAGGTGGGCTCGAGATTGCAAATCCCGGCGTAGTAATCCGGGGCGGCATTATCGGCCACGACGCCGCCGGTCATTTCGAGAACGTTGTAATTCGTGATGCCGCCACAGTAATCATACGAATTGGTGTTGTTGCGGTAGACATCGGAGTCGTTGAGGATCATGTGGCCCAGGTTGTAGACGCCACCAGCGGCGAAATTGTCCTGGATGTTGCTGTCGTTGATGGTTGCTGTAGCGCCCACGTCGTTGAAAATACCGGAGCCAAGTTCTTCGGAGGTGTTCATGGCCACTTCGCAATTGGACATTGTCAGGCTTTGTTGGTTGTAAATTCCACCGCCGTAAGCATGATTCCCGGCGGGCAATTCAGCGACATTGAAGAGCACCTCTACGTTTTCGAGCGAAAGTTCGCCGCGATTGTGAATCCCGCCGGCGTTGATCAACCCCGGACCGATTGCGGTTCCGGTGGCGGTGTTGTGAGTCACGCTGCTGTCGAAGATCGACACGACGGCTCCATTGTCGATCAGAATTCCTCCCGCAGAAGCGCCGCTGCCGTTGAACAGATGCAGGTTATGAACGGCGAGGTTGATTCCCGGCATCACGGACATCACGGTGCGTGTCCCGTCGCCGTCCAGTTTCACCGCGCCGACGCCTTCGATGGTGAGATCCTTGTCGACGACGACGGAGATGGATGCATCCAATGCGTCGATTTCGATGTAGTCGCCCGCCATGATGAAGATCGTGTCGCCATCGACGGCTTTGTCGCTGGCGGCTTCGAGCGTGCGGCAGGCGGTTGTGGGGGTGTGACAATCGTGGCTGTCGTCCCCGGTGGTCGCGACGTACCAGATGTGCGGATCGGGTCCTGGAATGCAGGCGACGAGGGCGATAAGTGCGAGAGTGGCGATCGGGAATTTCAACGCGTTTCGAATTTTCATGGCAGCTCTCCTACGGTGACCGCTAGAATTGAAGTTCGATGGGTGAGATATTGCGCTCTCCTCATTCTCTAGAACGCTGGTGGCGGATGGTTTGTGACAGATTCGGGCCCAACTTGTGGAAGATATTCATCTCCAGAGGACCGAGCGGGATCCCATGTTGACTCTACGTCCAGGCACGTGCGATTGTCAAGCCGCATTGCCGCTCAGTAAATCGGCTGCGAGGGATCGATCTCTTCGGCCCAGGCGTTGATGCCGTCGTGCAGATTTTTCACGTCCTTGAATCCGGCGGCGCTGAGGATCCCGAGCGCCCGCGCAGAGCGCGTACCCGTCCGGCAGACGAGAACGATCGGCTCATCGTGGTCGAATTCGTACATCGCAGCAGCCAGTGAACCCAAGGGGACTGAATGCGCTGCGGTGATGTGCGAAATCTCGAGTTCGTGGGGTTCGCGCACGTCGATCAAATGAATGCGCTCCTCGCGCCCCAGCCGCTCGGCCAACTCGCGGGCTTCGATCTCCCGCTCAGGTGGCATCTGTTCCTTTCCCGAATCATGAGCGGGGAGCCCGCAGAAGTCCTCGTAGTCGATTAACTCGCTGATTTCCGGTGCTTGTCCGCAGATCTTGCAGCGCGGGTTTTTCTTCAAGCGAATGTCATCGAAGCGCATGGCGAGGCTGTCGTATATCAGCAAACGACCGACGAGCGTTTCGCCGATCTCGAGGATCAGTTTCAGCGTCTCCGTAGCCTGGATCGTGCCAACGACGCCGGGGACAGCGCCGAAAACGCCGCCTTCGGCACAGTTCGGGACCAAATCCGGCGGAGGTGGCGCAGGAAAGATACAGCGGTAGCAAGGACCAGCCTGACTCCAGAACACGCTCGCCTGTCCTTCAAAACGGAACACCGATCCATAGACGTTCGGTTTGCCGCTGAGTACGCAGACGTCGTTTACCAGGTACCGGGTGGGGAAATTATCACTGGCGTCGACGATCACGTCATACGGCCGGGAGATTTTCAAGGCATTGTCGGCGGAAAAGACTTCGTCGTAGACATCCACCTCGATCTCGGGATTGATGTCCAGCAAACGCGCTCGAGCGGATTCGACTTTGCGTTCCCCCAGTTTCGACGAACCGTGCAGTATTTGGCGATGCAGGTTGGAGTACTCGACCTCGTCGTGATCGACCAATCCGATGCATCCCACGCCGGCTGCTGCAAGGTAGATCGAGACCGGGGATCCCAGTCCGCCCGTGCCGACGATCAGCACGGCGGCCGATTTCAACTTGCGCTGGCCGGATAAACCCACTTCCGGAAGCAGCAATTGGCGCGAGTAGCGCCGGAATTCGTCTGCGGAGAAAGCGGAGATCTTGGGGGATTTCTGTGGCCCAGGCATGGATTCACCTCATGTCTATTTATAACCTTTCCGGGCGGATGTGCAAATCGCTTGTGCTATGGTGTGATATTTGCATCGACTCCTGGCCGCGGGAGACCTTACGAAAGCAATGATTTTAATTGCTGTTTTCATCCACCGAGTTGCTTTTGGGTGCATCGCCAAAGGTCGTTTGTGGTACAAGGTATGTATGCGCGGAGTGCTTGCGGAGACAACATCTCCCGAGTAGGATAGTAGGTCATTATGTCGCAACATCGTATGCTGCACACGCAATCTCCACCGCTCGAGCCGATCACGGGTCGGGTAATGCGGCATCTGGCGGTGACGTTTCTGGTCGCCGGGGCTCTGGCCACGGTTTTTACCGCTTGGACTCCGGCCAGCCTCGATCCGCAAGAGCTCGCCGGTCAGCTGGCCGCCGCTTTGGAGGACGAATCAGAAATTCCATCGGCGTTGAGCGGCTCGGGGGGCCAGGTGTCGGAGGATGGAAGACTGCGGATCGGGATTGTGGCTGGGCATTCCGGGCTACACCCGGACAGCGGTGCACAGGACCCCGGTTCGATTTGCGCGGACGGCCTGACCGAAGCGGAAGTCAACGCACAGATCGCGGCTTTGACGGTGAAATACCTGGAAGCCGCTGGCATGCAAGTTGACCAGCTGGAGGAGTGGGATCCCAGGCTGCAGGGATATCGTGCCGTCGCGCTGGTTTCTATCCACGCTGATTCATGTCTGCCGATCAACGAATATGCGACTGGGTTTAAAGTCACGGCTGCTGTCGATACAATCGTCCAGGATAAAGCGCAGCGTTTGGTAGCCTGTATCGTTGATCGCTACGGCGCGGCGACGGACCTGTATTACCATCCCGGCAGCATCACACGGGACATGACGGAGTATCACACCTTCCACGAGATCAACGCCCAGACTCCGGCCGTGATTATCGAGACCGGATTTCTCTATCTCGATCGCGATTTCCTCACGCGCAGTCCGGATCTTGCTGCACGCGGTATTGCCGACGGCATCATCTGCTACGTGAATAATGAACCTACGAACCTGAGCGGCGGAAACTAGCCATGCAAACAGCATCGCCTCTGCCCGGAATGGAACATGCGGATCATGCTGCGCTGCTTCAGGAAGCGAAATTGGCTTTCGGCGCGGGTGAAAACCAGAAAGCACGGCGGCTGTGTCAGCGTGCAATCCAGCTCAAACCGAAGGACGAATTGCCCTGGCTTTTACTGGCGAAGTACTCCGAGCCTCGAACGGGGTTGGCGTGCCTGGCGCGTGCGTTGGAGATCAACCCCAAAAGCCGCGTCGCTCGCAAGATGATCCGCGAATTAATGCGCCACTTACCGAGCAACGAACGCCGCGAGGTGGTTGAAGAAATTACGCTGCCCGAATCGTTGGCGCACGAGCTGCTTCCCTCCGAGGCGCTGACCTTGCGGCGCCTGCTCTCCTCCCGTGTCGTCCTCGTCGCCTTCGCCATCGTGTTAACGGCCGGAATTTGGCTGGGGGGACAACCTGTCGATGCGCTGCAGCCGCAAATGTCCTCCGCCGATATTATCAAAGCAACCCTGACGCCCACGCACACTCTGACGCCCACGCCAACTTTGACGCCTACACCGACTCTGACGCCCACACCAACATTGACACCAACACCGCGCCCGGCTGCTTCTTCCTTATATACGACCAATCCGGAAGATCTTGCGGATGAGGGGCGTTGGATCGACATCGACCTATCCGCGCAGCGCGTCACCGCCTATGAAGGCTCGACTGCCGTAAAGACGTTCATCGTCTCGACAGGCACGCGCGCCCATCCGACTGTGACCGGGCAGTACCGCATCTACAGGAAATATATCTCCACGCCGATGGCGGGACCGGGCTATTACCTGCCCGGAGTCCCGTACACGATGTATTTCTACAAGGGCTATGCCTTACACGGCACATACTGGCACAATAATTTCGGTACACCGATGAGCCATGGCTGCGTCAACCTGCGTACACCGGACGCAAAATGGTTGTTCGACTTCGCTTCGGTGGGCACACTCGTCAACGTTCATCCATAGGCGGTCCCTTCATCCCTGCGGCCCGGTCTTCTAGGGTTCGACAAATGTCAACTGTGTCATTTTTACTGCAGTGAATCCCTGCCAAATTGTGTGATGAGGATGTCCTGTACGCTTTGATTCAGGCATATATTTGGTAATATTTAATAGTTCAAATTCATCAGGATGGAGTGTTCTTATGCCTAAGGTTACCGTCGAAGGCCACGGAACGTTCGAAGTACAGAAGGGCAAACGCCTGGTGCGTGCGATTGAAGACAGCGGTGTCGATATCCTGCACCGTTGTGGTGGACACGCACAGTGCACGACGTGCCGCGTGGAGTTCCTTGAAGGCGAACCCCAGCAGCGCACGGTTGCCGAACGGGATAAACTGAAGGAAAAAGGTGAAGGCGGGATTCGTCTTTCCTGCCAGTGTCTCGTCGAACACGACATGGCGCTGCGTGTGTTGAACACGCTGCAAAGCACGGGTCTGGATAGTCCCGGCGACACACCGGAAGATTACATTACACCCGAGCCGGAGTGGATTCCCCTTTCGGAGTAAATCGTCGTGAGTGAGAAGGCGTTGTTCGAGGGGCTCGTCATCGACGAGCACGATCATCCTGTCGAAGTTGCCAACGTCGGCGGTGAGGCGTTCTACGTCGTCGACGATGATGGATTCCAGCGCCACGTGGAGAGTGCGTACGTCGATCGCCAGGTGCTCGAACATTTCCAGGATATGATTCAGGGCCACGAAGACTTGGTCACCGAGGGCACGATGGAGATGATCGGCCAGGACGACATCTTCACCAAAGCGATGATCGAAAATCAACTAAACAACATGGCTTCCCAGTTCGATGCCATCCTCGAACAGGGACTGCCGGAGGAGGCTCGAGCTTATTTGGGCATGCTCGGGTTCCGCGTGGTGATCGATATGCGCGGGGATGTCATTCGAGTCGATCAGCCGCAGGCGCCTGAATCCGGGGAATCCTACGATTGATGCCCACAGCTCGACGAGTCTCTGACAGGCAGCCTGCCAGGCGTGTCTCGATAAAGAGGTATCGAGATTGAAGCAGCTTCATGGTGGATACTGCCCGCTCGAGTATAATCGTATGCGATATCATGGTGTTGGGAGTGCGTTGTGACTCTGTCCGAATATATTCTCGACGTTTCTGAGGGAACTTTTGAGAACGATGTGCTCATGCGTTCTCACGAAACTCCCGTTGTTGTGGACTTCTGGGCCGAATGGTGTGTGCCTTGTAAAATACTCGGGCCGCTGCTGGAACGCGTAGCGATCGAATGGGGTGGTTCTTTCCTGCTGGCGAAAGTCGATGTCGATGAAAACCCAAATTTGGCCATTCGCTACGGCGTCCAAGGCATTCCGGCCGTCAAGGCCATCCACAATGGGGAGGTCGTTGCCGAATTTGTAGGTGCACAGCCCGAATCTGCGGTGAGAAGGTTCATTCAGAATCTGGTTCCCAGCGAGGCGGATAGAGCCGTCGCCGAAGCGCAATCCTTACTGGCGACCCGGCATTGGCCGGAAGCCGAGGATGCTTTTCGAGAGGTGCTCGAGAAGGACGATCGCAATGCCGCCGCTGCGTTGGGCCTGGTGAAAAGCCTGCTCATGCAGGGAGTCGGGAAAGAAACGGTCGAGATTCTGACCGACTTCCCGGCGGGAACGGAATGGCCGGTTGCGGAGAGTCTGAAACCGTTGGCGGAAATTCTTGCCGAGGCCGAGGGAAGCGGCCCGACAGCGGAGGAAGATACGTTAAGTGCACGTTTGCATCGTGCGGCGAAGCTGATTGCGCGCAGCAACCTGCCCGCTGCAATGGACGGCCTGCTGGACATCCTGCGTGAGGATAAGACCTATCGCGGTGGTCTTCCCAGACAGATTATGCTGGCACTGTTCGTTTTGTTGGGGGATCAAGATCCGTTGACGCGAGAATATCGAGAAGAACTCGCTTCGGTTCTGTTCTAAATCTACGCAAGTAACTCGATACAAGTTATTCGACGGCGAACGCTTGCGCTGGGGGTTGTTCCTGTTGCATTGTCGTGGGGGCGTCTTGCGCATACTGCCTCCCGATGATGCAAAGCGAAACACGCTGTCGTCAATCCGGAGATTCCAGAATCAGCGTCCCCCAGGTGGTGGGATCGGTGGCTCGGCGGGTGTTGACGTTGGAGATCATCGATTGCCAGGTGGAGACTCCTGCCGTATCGTTGTCGGAGAGCGATAATGCGAAACCGAAATGACTGCCTGCCGCGGGCGAAAGACTGAAAGCCGACCAGGGGATCTTGGCTTCCAGGTTATAGCCGCTGCCGTCCTTCTCGGCGGCGATTTCCGCGCTGCTGACCCAGGCTTCGAGGCTGCGGGGGAACCAACGGTAGACCTCGGGATCTAGAGAACCGAAGTTGCCCGGCGAAAGGCCGATCTGGTAATCGTCCTGGCTCATGCTGGCGGTGTAAAAGTCGCCGGCCAGATCGGTGTCGAGTTGGATTTCGATGTCGTCCCCTTTATACATATAACGTCCCCACGAGGTTTGCACGAAAGTATCGTCCGTGCGTTTAACGGCAATATAGAGGTAGTCCGCATCCCAAGCGAGGTAGAACGTTGCCGATGCGTCGCTCGGCCCGCTCCAGCCGCTTCCCGCATACGGGACAGTTTCGTCCGCGGTGTACGGGGTCGTCGTCCAATCGCTCAGGTCGCCATCGATCGTGATCGAGCCGCTTCGATAGGCGGCCGTGACCGCGGTTCCGTTCGATCGAGAATTGAGCGTACTCGACGTGGCTTCGGGGATGCTCGTATCGAGCGGTGTTTCACCCGAATCCTCGGGTGTGACTGTTGCTGTGGCCTGCCCGCCTTCGGAAGGCGTGATTGGCGTCTCGCCGGTGAGTACCACCACCGGTGTGTTGGTGGGCGGTTCCACATAGGGCGTCGATGGTGTGGAGAATATTGCCGTGTGGGTTAAATTCGGTGTCGGAAACGAGAACGGCGTGGGTGAGGTTGCGCCGGGAAGAGTGCAGGCCTCGATGCCTAATGCAAGCAAAAGAATCGGCAGCAGGCGCATAGATTTATGCATATATTCCCTCCGGCAAAGCAAAAAAAGCCTACTGCTTTGGATTGTACAATGATATTTTCCAACGGGAAACTTGCTTGAGTCGAGATTAGCGAGGCGGTAAGTGTCCGTAGGATCCTGCGTCGAGGGGATGTTCAAAAAGCCAAACCAGGGCAGATCGCAATTCCTGACGTTGAGGGTTGGTACTTGTGGGGCGGGTGGGAGTCGAACCCACACGCTCTCGCGAGCAGAGGATTTTAAGTCCCCGGCGTCTGCCAATTCCGCCACCGCCCCGATCTGATGTTATTGTAGCCGGACGGGGCGAAGCGTCAAGGTGTGGTGCGACGATCGCTGCCTCATATTGCGTCCCATCCCCGGGTCCGCGAAGCACGAAAATCGAGACGATCCCCCACGAAATGTGCATAATAGTGTGGCAGGCGCTATGCTATAATGCCAAACGGAGTCGAAAATGCTGAAAACGATAACTCGCTTGTTCGGGGGCGATCCCATCCGCCGGCAGCTCGAAAGTTACAAGGAAAGCGTAGCCCGCATCAACGCCCTCGAAGAAGAGATGAAAAAACTCCCTGACGAAGCGTTGCAGGCGAAGACGGGAGAATTCCGCTCCCGCCTGGAAGCCGGGGAGACACTCGATGACCTCCTTCCGGAGGCCTTCGCAGTTGTGCGGGAAGTATCCAGACGCACGGTCGGATTGCGTCATTACAATGTCCAATTGATCGGCGGCATCGTGCTGCATGAGGGCAAGATCGCAGAAATGAAAACGGGTGAGGGGAAAACACTCGTGGCGACTCTGCCCATTTACCTGAATGCCTTGCCCGGCAAGGGCGTTCATCTGATCACGGTCAACGACTATCTCGCTCGCCGCGACGCGCGCTGGATGGGCCCGATTTTCGACTTTCTTGGACTCAGCGTCGGCGTACTGCAGACGGCGGCACGTTCGGAGGGTGGGCGCAAAGCATTGATGTACGCACCGCAGAAGGAATCGTCGCAGGAAGACGTCCATCAACTTGAGCTCGTGGACCGTAAATTAGCCTACGCTGCCGATGTGACCTACGGCACGAACAATGAATTCGGGTTCGACTATCTGCGCGACAACATGGCGCGCAGCTTGGAAGCACGCTCACAAAGGGGCTACCACTATGCCATCCTCGATGAGGTAGACAACATTCTCATCGACGAGGCGCGCACCCCGTTGATCATTTCCGGCCCTGCGCAAGAAGATCCGGAACTGTATATTCAGATGGCGGCCGTTGTGAAGCAAATGAACGCCGAGGATTATGAGGTCAACGAACGCGACCGCAGCATTTCGCTGACCGAACTCGGAGAGGATCACGCGGAGAAGATATTGGGCAGCCCGTTGCGCGATCCCGACCGACCTGAAGACATCACACCGGAGCAAGCACGCCTACTCGGTCATCTCCAGCAAGCCCTGCGCGCTGAACATTTATTCAAACGCAACAAGGAATACGTCGTTCAAGGCGGTCGAGTCATTATCGTCGATTCACACACCGGCAGATTGATGCCCGGACGTCGTTGGTCGGATGGTCTGCATCAAGCTATCGAAGCCAAAGAGGGTGTGCGTGTGCGTCAGGAGAACGTCACCTACGCCACGATTACTTTGCAGAATTATTTTCGTAAGTACGATAAGCTCAGCGGTATGACCGGCACAGCGCTGACGGAAGCGGAAGAATTCAACGAGATTTACAACGTAGACGTCGTGCCTCTGCCAATGAATCTGGAATACCGTGTGGAGCAGTCGGATTCCGATCTGGTCGAAGTGGACTATCGCGAAAACGGCAATTCATTTTCTTACTACGCCGCCGCAGGAGAAACAGACGAAGCGCCACTGTTCTGGCGGCGTAAAGATTACCCGGACGTGGTCTACCGGACCGAGGAAGCCAAACTGCGTGCCGTGACTTCTGAAATCCTCCGGCGCTGTGCGCTCGGCCAGCCGCTGCTGGTCGGCACGACGTCCGTCGAATTGTCGGAAGTGCTGTCCAAACGGCTGCGCTCGGAGCCATTGCAGCGAGCTGCAATGCTATCCATTCTGCGCCATGCCTATATGGAAGTGAACGAAATCCCAGCAGAGGGAATGCGGATTGCCGAACTCGAACCGCTGAACCAATCTCTGGATGAGCTGAATCCGTCCGATTTACGGCCGTTTGCCCGGGAACTGGACCTCAATTTGAATCCCACTCGCCCCGAGAATCTGGAACGATTAGCCCGCGGCCTCGATCTGGATTCAAGCCATCACGAGCATCTTGCCGAGCTGTTACGCAGCGGGATCAATCACAACGTGCTTAACGCCAAGAAACATACGGAGGAATCGCAGATCATCGAGGGCGCCGGAGCGAAGGGCGCAGTTACGATCGCAACCAACATGGCCGGTCGAGGGGTCGACATCGTGCTCGGTGGGAGTCTCCCGGACGAAGTTGCACAGCGCGTGACCCGTGTTGCACGCGACAGTTACGAACGGGCCGGTCGCTCGGAGGAGCGCGAGGAAATGGCGCACCTTTTGCGAGCCGGCTCCGGGTCGGGATACGGCAAATCTTCACACATACAGCGCCTGGAGAAATGGCGGCGTGAATTTGCCGATTTGGATCGCAGCGAGATGGGCATTTACGAGGCGGATGTGGAAGCCTTCGATCAATTCATTTCCGACCGCGGGGACGTCCTGCAAGCTGGGGGATTGCACGTTCTCGGCTGCGTACGACATGAAGCACGGCGCATTGACAATCAGCTGCGTGGACGCGCCGCAAGGCAGGGTGATCCCGGTTCGTCTCAATTCTTCCTCTCGTTGGAAGACGACCTGATGCGGCTCTTTGGAGGATCTCAGGTTTCCAATTTAATGCAGCGGCTGAACATCGATGACGCCATGCCGATTGCCCACAACATCGTGAATCGTGTGATCGAACAATCTCAGGGCAGGGTGGAAGGTGCAAACTTCGACGTGCGCAAACATTTGCTCGAATACGATGATGTGCTCAATCAACAACGAGAGGTTTTTTACTCGCAGCGGGATCGGGTGTTCACCAAGGGCGATCTGAGTGAGGATATCACTGACATGCTTCGTTATGAAGTCGAGCGGCATGTTGAAGCCAGTTTCGAGGATGAAGATGGTGATTGGAAATTGCTCGCCTGGTTGGAGGAGATTCAGCCTTCGTTGAACGTCGATGGGGAAGATGCTTATCCCTCCTACATGCTGCGACTCCTGCTTGATGAATTGAGAGACATCACGGACGGCGAAGCCCTCGTCCAGGCTTTGGTGGAAGTCGCGCAGCAGGCTTTACATACCCAGAGCGACCATATCCGCCAAGCTGTTGAGCAGCAGGTAGATCGCTCCCTCGAGCACCTCGACGATCAGGTCGATCAACGTGTTGAAATTGCGGAAATGGCCATTGAAGGGGCAATGCTCGAAGCGGAAGAAACGGGCCAGGACGTTAACCCCAACACGCTGCTGCAGGCGGTGGAAAAAGCCACCGGTGTACGCATCAAGATGGACCCAGACGGCTTGGATCAAATCCGAGAAGACCCTTACGCATTCCGCAAGTCGGTACCGCGTTTGATCGAAGGCGGGCTGGGAATCCGTGTGTGGTCGGGATTGGTCCAATCTGCGGAACGCCGCATCGGTGAACCGTTAAACCTGGAATATCAAATAACGGCCCCGGTCGATTGGTACGAGGCGAGCCAACATCTGTTAATCGCCATCGATCGTATCGGATCGAACAAAGCCGAGCGGCTGGTGGGGGATGTTGAACGCGATTTGCGCAACGCATTGGATCGTGTGAAAACAGTCGACGAAGCGCTTATACTGCGAATGCTCGTGAGAATGAGTTACGGACAGCAGGCATACTTCGATAAAAAGACCCACCAGCGCAAGTCGGCCGTTGTCGCACGTCTCACGTATCCATTTTCGGCCGCCCGGTATGTAGACAGCCGCGAAGCGGATGAATTGACCAACGAGATTATGTCGCACCTTGACGGAGCCCGTCAGGCGCTTGTACGCAGCCTGGGGCAAAGTGAATTGACGCGTCTGGCGCATACCAACTTCGAGGACTATGAGGTAGCTGCTCGAGAGGGTCTGCTGCGTGAATTCGAAGGTGAAATCTACGAAGAGCTCGTCAATGGACAATCCATCGCCTCGCTTGCCGAATCGTCTAAAGCGCAGGTTGGGGCAGTGCTAGGGAGCCGCTTGCTGACCGAAAGTCATCGCAGGCTCATCCTTTCGGTGGGCGATCGCCTTTGGATCGATTATCTGACACAAATGGAAGCGCTGCGCACTTCGATCGGATTGGAAGCTTATGCGCAGCGTGATCCTCTCGTGCAGTACAAAAGTCGCGCCTTCGATATGTTCGCCAACTTGCTCGCTGCGATGCGTGCGGGTGTTGTCACGCGGATGTTCCGCGTGCGGACAGCCGCCTCATCGGCGCAAACTGCCCCTGAACGATCATCATCGGGTTCACGAAGCAAAGGTAAGAAGCGACGACGTCATCGATAATCTGGCCGTGTGCAATTGGCATAATTTCTGTTATTTGAGGTGTGCAGGATTTCGCGTGTCAGAATTCTGGAGTGACGTCATTGTCCGCGGCTGGGTGGCGTGCAGTCTCTCGAAAATGTTCCTTAAGGCAATCGATCGACACGGATTTCTATTGGAGTGCCTCCCACTCCGCTACGGCTTCCCGTATCAGTTTGCTGACTTTTGAATCGGGTACTTCATCGATCGAATAGCTGTTGTTGCCGATAAGCACGTGTACGCTTTCGTCCGGACCTTCGTACAATTTGATCCGTCTTTTCTCATCTTCGATCTCCGCAAGTTTTCGCTGCAAGAAGTGATTGATCTGTTCCACCATGCTGTGAGGCTTACGTTCGGGCAAGTCGGTCACTTTTGTTTTGGATTCTTGATCCTCTGCGCTGCTGAGCCAAACGGATAAATCACCGGCGGCGTGTTCGACTCTACTCCAATCTGGTGAGTCGTGAAGATCTTGCGCCGCGTAGTACTCGTGATTACCGACCTGCACGATGAGGTTTCCCTTTTCCTCATCACGGAGAAGCGTAAATATATTGATACTCTTGCTTGTGGTAGGGCTCTCCTCTACGACTTTTTTCACCACTTCGGGTTCTTTAGTTTCTTCTTCCTGGGGTTCGGTAATCTCTTCTGATTTATCACGTTCGAGAGCCCATTCTTTCGCCTTCTGGAAAGAGGCGGCAAGGATTTCTTTGATATCCTTTTTTTGTGTATCTCCAGGTTCGTCTGCATCATGCTGCTTTTCTTGCGCCGGTCCTCCTTTCGATTTCTTCGGCTCCTCCGCTTCCTCACCGGCTTTCTTCTTAGCGGCTTTTTGCTGTTCTCTTAGAATGGTATACGCAAACAGGGCGACGAAACCACCGAGGCTCATCATGACGATGCCGACCAGCAATTGATTATCGGGATTCATACAGTCGCCTCCGGTTGACATTTCGGACAGAAATGTGTGCCACGTTGCCCGATCACCGTGCGTTCGATCGTTGAACCGCAGGTCGGACACGCTTCGCCAGTTCGCTGGTAGACGCGAAAGTGGTTTTGAAAATCGCCCCCGCGGTAGACCCAGTCGATACTGGCGCCGTTGTGAGCAATTCCGTTCTTCAGCGCCTCTCGGATTCCTTTCCATAGCGCTTGAACTTCGTCCCGGTCGAGTGAATCGCTGCGCCGCAGGGGATGGATGCCGGCGCGATGCAAAGCTTCGTCGGTGTAAATGTTGCCCATACCAGCCAAAAACGACTGGTCGAGCAGCAGGGGTTTGATCTGTCGTTTCCTTGTGTGCAAATTGTCCATTAAGATTTCCCAGGTGAAGCTTGGGTCCAATGGTTCAGGGCCTAGTTCTCCGAAGACTTGCTCCGCGTCATCCACGAGATAAACCCGCCCGAATTTTCTAACGTCATTAAACCGTAGTTGGAAGCAATTCTCAAGGAAGAAAATGGTGTGATCGTGTGGGCTGCGTGGTATGTCGTTCGCCACGACGGAGAGGTCGCCGCTCATCCGCAGGTGAATGATCAAGTTTCCGCGATCGAGCTGAATGTGGATGTATTTACCCCGGCGTCCGACATCGCACACTATGCGATTGCGGATACGGCGCCGAAACGTCGCGGGCGATGGTGTATGGATGTGGCGCGGCCAGTACAGCGAGACGCGTTCGATTCTTTGGCCTTTCAACGAGGGACCGTGATTGCCTTCGCGGAGAATCCTGGCGATGGTTTCTACTTCCGGTAATTCCGGCATACGTTGGCATTATACCGTCCGAAGGTAGATCGGCAAATGGAGCGCAAGGAATAACGTTTGGGTTCGCCCCGACATCTAGCGAACGCAGATCAGATCTCGAATTTGCTCGAATTTCGCAGGTCCAATACCCGAGACGCGTGTGATGTCCTCGACTTTCTCGAAGGGACCGTACTTATCCCGGTTTTCGACGATCTTCTGCGCCAGGCTGGGTCCAATACCGGGGAGTCTTTCCAATTCCGGCGCTGTCGCCGTATTGATGTTGAGTGGATCTTTGCTGGGCGACTGACCTTCGGGATGTGAAACGCTGGTCGGATCGCCGGGCTCCGCATGGATTGGTACGGTGAGCTGTTCCCCATCCGATAGAGTGGCGGCAAGATTGATCCAGTCGATGGCGGCGTTGTCCAGCGCTCCTCCCGCTTTTTCGATGGCCTGGCGAGCGATCGATCCACTGGGTAATTCGTAAACGCCTGGATTCATGACCGCGCCTGCAACATGGACTTGTATCGGACCCGGCGTCGGTGGCGGGACGAGGACCACGGGCGTTCCACGCGGCTCAGATATGAAGAGCATCAACAGCCCGGTTGCGAGTAAACCGACGAGCAATCCGCCGAGGAAGGCGCCAATCTTCTGCAGCATATTGAGTCCCCCTGAAGTTGAGTTTCATACGATTCTATTATAGGCAAAATACGCAAGGTTGATCAAACCGGCTATAATCAACGTATGTCTCCCCAAAAACGGACGGGCGACGACGGATTTACCAATCTGCTCGGCAACGAGCGCGTCGCCAAACATCATCTTCGACCGCGCAGTTATGGCACGGTTGATGAATCTTCTGCCGCGCTGGGGTTGGCGCGCTCCCTCGCAACCTCGGATGAGACAAAAGTCGTGATTCGTGCCGTTCAAATGGATCTCTACCACATGATGGCCGAACTCGCGGCCACAAAAGCGGCAGCTTCGCGTTTCCGAGAAATCGACGAGGCGCGGGTTGCCTGGCTGGATCGAGAGATCGAAGGACTCGAGCGCAAGGTCGAAATCCAGAAGGATTTTGTGCTGGTGGGGGATTCACCGGCCGCCGCATCGCTCGATCTGGCGCGGGCGGTCGTGCGTAGAGCAGAGCGCAGCGTTGCGCAATTGTTTCACGAGAAAGAAATCGACAACGAACAAATCCTTGCATATCTCAACAGATTGTCCCACCTGTGCTTCGTGCTCATGTTGTGGGAGGATCAGATGGCCGGCAATGAAAAACCGCGGCGGACGAAAGAGCAGGCACCTTGATCGGAACCTTGATCAACATCGTTAGCGTTGTCGTGGGCAGCACCATCGGGCTTATCTCGGGGCATCGCCTTCCCGAGCGTGTACGGCAGACCGTGATTGCCAGTTTGGGGGTATTCACCATGGCGGTGGGCGTCAGCTTGTTCATCGACAGCATGGGCGTTGATGGAGAGAACGTGCTCATCCCGTTGATCAGTCTGCTGATCGGGGGAATTTTAGGGGAGTGGTGGCGTATCGAACGGCGTTTGAAGTCCCTCGGCGCGTGGCTTGAAGCAAAATTCACGTCAGGCGAAGGTGGGGAGGTCGGTGAGAATCGTTTCGTGCGCGGATTTCTGTCGGCCAGCCTGCTTTTCTGCGTTGGTCCCATGACCATTCTCGGATCGATACAAGACGGTCTGAGCGGAGATTATCGCCTGCTGGTGATCAAATCCGTACTGGATGGTTTTGCTGCGATCGCGTTGGCGTCCACGCTTGGCATTGGCGTGATGTTCTCGGTGATCGTGATTCTGGTCTATCAAGGGGGAATCAGCCTGCTCGCCGCACAAGCGACCACTTTTTTCAACGAAATCATGCTGGCGGAACTGACGGCTGTGGGTGGGATACTTCTCTTGAGTCTGTCGATCGGTTCGATCCTCGAGCTTCGCCCGATCCGTTCTGGCAATTTGCTCCCGGCCTTACTCATCGCGCCGATTCTGGTGCTTGTACTTCAATCGCTTGGAATCGGTTAAGCCCCGGCAGCGACCGATGCATGATCGGTAAACGCTGCATTTTTCACGATCGCTAAAATCGAGCATTTATCGAGCAGGCGACGATGCGTTCCTGTCCCCGAAAATGCTGAGGTCGCTGCGTGGGATTGCGGCCAACCCGTTCCGGAGCGTGGATCAATCCGCAAGCTGCAGCGCAGAATCAATGGCGAGTTGAAAATCGGCGAACGGTGCGGCCCCAACCAATTTCTGACCGTTGATGAAGAACGTGGGGGTTGAATTGACTCCCATATCAGTGCCGGCCGTATATTCAGCCTCGATTCTGGTATCGAAACGCCCTTCATCCAGGCAACTCGAGAATTGCTCTTGATCGAGATTCAAGGTCTCCGCAAATGCGAGTAAGCGAGCGGACGAGAACCATCTGGCGTCAATGCTCCCCTGATTGGCAAATAGAAGACTTGCATACTCCCAGAAACGATCCTGCTCTGCAGCGCACAGACTGGCGTTTGCTGCGTCTTTCGATTCCTGGCCGAGGAAGGGATATTGACGAAATTCGACTCTCACCTGGCCCGTTGCAACGTAATTCTCGATGATTTGCGGCAGGGTATTTTCGTGGAAATTTTTGCAGTGCGAACACTGAAAATCCGAGTAATCTTCAATTACGACCGGGGCGTCCGGACTTCCGAGCGAGGTGCCTTCCGCCAAGGTGAACTCGCGAGGCTCCGGGACGACGATGTCTGCCGCACTTCGCGTCGCGTTCAAGCCCGGCCCTATCAGCAAGGCCGCGATAACCAGCGCTGCTCCGATGATCATGACCAGCGCGATCAGACGCCGTTGGAGTTTTTGCCGTTGACGACGGGCGATCATTTCTGCGCGTTTACTCATCGATGCTCCGTGTTGAGATGATGTTTAATATCCTGCCATAAACGAGGCAGTTTGTCTATATTTTCCTCGGAGTTTGCGCTATGCCCACCCAGTTAACTCATTTTCGCTGAATAATCCACGCTGCGATCTCTTCGATCACGCCCTCTTTTTCAGGTTCGTTGTGCACTTCATGGTACAGGCCTGGCAGGATTCGTAATGTCTTGTCCGTGCTCGTTGTATTTTCGAAGAACGTCTCGCATGCGCCAACGTCGATGAGCCGATCTTCCTGGCCGCAGATCAGCAGCAGCGGCAGATTGAACTCGGCTGCGCAAGCGAGGGTTTCCTCACCGGCACGTGTCGCTTCGATGAACAGACGAGCGCTGGCCCAATCGTGTACGAGGGGATCATCGATGTACGCTTGCACGATGGACTTGTCCCGCGATATGTCGTCCGGATTCAGATTGCTGTGCTGCGAAAAGGTTGGCCAAACCTTCGCCATCAACCGGCCGAGCAGAATTTTCACCGCTGGCACTTCGAAACTGCGCCGCAAGGCAGGACCAGTGGCGACGACGCCGGCAAGCGGCGTGGCAGGCCTTAATCCAAAGCGCAGGGCGAGCAACCCCCCGAGACTGTGGCCGTATAGAAATCGGGCTTTGCCGGCATGCGCACGCTCAACGAGCAGCCGGATGTCGTCGAGCCATTGATCTAAACCGGGTGTGTGGCCGCGCATCCCCCCGGACTTGCCGTGTCCGCGTAAATCGATGGCATGGACGGCAATCCCCTGCGCCGTTAACGCCTTGGCAACGTGACCGTATCGTCCGGCATGTTCCCCAAGCCCATGCACCAAACATACCGTTGCCTCAACGTTGCCATCCGGTTCCCAGGCTTGCCAATAGAGGTTCACACCGTCACTGGCCGCGAGCTGCTGCGTCTTTTTTTCCATCAGGGCTCCCCTTTCTCAGATCGATCCGACGAAATCATTTCGGTATTACGAGTCGAGTGTCGCTTCATAGACCGGGTGCTTGTGTTCTTTGCGCGTAAAGCCAAGCTGCTCATACAGCTGCAGGCTGCGTGAATTGTCGAGCTGTGTGTTGACGGACATCTTCCATTTCGACCCGTGCATCATTCGTCGAACGGCATCGACGATCAACGCTCGACCGAACCCGTGCCGCTGCCAGGATGGATCTACAGCCAGGCGTGCGAGATGTGCGCCGTAATGGGATTCCGTGCTGATCTGATAGGCCGCGATGCGGTTTTCGATCTCGATCACACGCGCCTCGGCCGCCTGGCGGAAAGCGTGCCGCAGTGTTTTCTCGGAGTAACGCCAAATGCCTCCAAAGGAGCGTTCGTCCAATGCGGCGATGCGCGTGATGTCTTCTCGCTGCATGGTTCGGATCTTCCCTACGACAGGACCGGTAGGTGGTAAGGGCTGACGCTGCCATTCGAGAAAGACAACGTCATTGCTGTGGCGAAAACCGGTTTGCTCGAGAGTCGGCGCAAACCAATCCGCTGAAAGAAGCGCCGCGGCCTGGTGGAC
>CAYYVY010000051.1:0-21170 GCA_964475265.1 uncultured Anaerolineaceae bacterium
CCACCCGCTCGACCATCGCCCGCATTTCTTTGGCCACACCGAAAATGTACTCGAGATCTCCGAGGGAAAATTGTTTTACGGAAAGGATGTCCTGGCCGTAAAACGGTGCTTCCTGGCGATCGCCGAGGGGCAGGTGAGGGTTACGCGCTTTTCGTTCATTTGGGGGTACGAAGGTTGCCATATATTTCCTCCATCAAATAATGTTCACGAGATAAGGCTGATATCCCTCCCGAAACCCTTCGGGACGAGGATTTTACCGTCTTGATACGCCCATTGACCGCGCACCTTTACCCGGCGCACGATTCCCTGCAGCTTCATTCCCTCGAAGGGCGTCCAACCACAGCGGCTGTGGAAATTTTCCGCCCGGACCTCCCAGGTTGCATCCGGGTCGAACTCGACTTCCGCCTCCGAACGCTGCGGCAGGCCGAAAATCTTGCTCGGATTGAGATTCATGCGAATGATTAGATCGTCCATCGACAAACGCCCCTCTTGCACGGCGGTGGCGAACAACGCCAGCGAAGTCTCCAGGCCGGGAAAGCCCGGTGGGGGATCGTCGCTGTCTTTTTCCTGCAAGGTGTGCGGCGCATGATCCGTTGCGAAGCAATCGATTACCGCCAGGTTGTCCCACAATGCTTCTTGATCCGCCTTCGCAGCCAACCTTGGCCGCACCTCGCTCCGACCTGGACCGATATGCGGGACATCGTCCTGCGTGAGGAACATATGATGGGGCGTCACCTCACAGGTAACCGCACAACCACGCTCTTTCAGCTCCCGAATAAGCTGGATTTCGATGCGCCGGCTGACGTGGCAAACATGGATCGGCCGTCCCTGCAGCATCGCCAGGAGCAGGATCGCCGCCAGACTCCGCCCTTCTGCATGGACCGCCAGCGGACGATCGGTTGGCCAGGCGGCCAGATGACGCCTTTGCAAGTCGAGTCCCTCAACCATCAAGGGACCGTAGGTCAAGTCCAGGTAAAGCTTCAATCCGCAAGCCTGTGTGGCCAGAGGCGCATAGGTTCGATGATTTTCTGCGCTGGCGCCGAGATATATTCCGTAATCACAGCGGGCCTTCTCTCTTGCCGCCTCACGGGCTCGATCGAAGCTGTCCTGATCGACCAGCGGAGGATTCGTGTTGGGCATCGCCAGCACGGTGGAGAAACCACCCGCCAGCGCAGCCGCAGTTCCGCTGTCGAAATCCTCTTTATGAGTCGCACCCGGCTCGCGCAAGTGTACGTGGGGGTCAACCAGTCCGGGCAAGTGCATCACGCTCATTTCGCATCCTGCCCTGCGCGCAACGGGCAAAAAAAGAGAGCCGAACGGCTCTTTTGGGGCAGATGAAAAATCGCCCGCTCCGAGGTATTTTCCTCATGGCGGGCTGGTGTCATCGATGTCCTGTGTTCGCGATTACGTATCATATTCCTAAGCGTCTAATTTAAAACCAATTCAGTGGATTGTCAAGCATAAATCACGTTGTAAAGCAGCGCATCCTCAACAGACGATGGACGCCACGAGACCAGCATGCACCAACTCGCACGAGTCGGCCCCTCACTCAGTGGATACGTTCGCTCTTCTTACCACTCGTTCAATCGGGACCGCTGCCGGTATTCACAATATCCACATTCCGGATTCGCCTCCGGCGGCTCGGCTTGTTCCAGAAGCGTCAGGACTGCGTCGATAAACTGCAGAAATCGATCCATGTCCTTGGGGATTTCGGTCCACAACGGATCTCCCAGATAGGCAATGCGTCCATCATCGAGGCGCTGCAGATCCGAAGGCGTGACACTGAGCAATCCCAGATGCGTGATAGGGCTGAGCGACAATCCCTTCGGGGCAGGATTCTCCAAAGCGTAGGCATAGGCATGAAGCTGTCGGCCGTAGAATTCAATGTGGTGCGCGGCCGGCTGCGTGGTTTTGAAATCTACCACTGCATAGCTCCCGTCGTTGAAACGAATCGCCGTGTCGAAACGCCCACGAATGTAACAGCTGTGTTCGTGATTTGGCAGCCGGATTTCAGCCGAGCGCACCCACTTCTCACCGTACGTAATCTCTCCATCCGGCAGGTCGGGAGAGATGGCGGTACTCGATTTCCCTACGAAATAAGCGTTCATCAAGCGATCGATTTTCCCGAAGATGCTTGGGAAAGGTGCGCGTGGTCGGTTGAAGTTCGAGACGATCTTCAAGTAGAAGCAACGCTTGCATTCGTCCCAGAGAAAGGTCAAATCCGACGGACTCAGCTTCCAGACTTGCATGTTCGCTCCTCTACGGTGCGAATAAAAATGCATGGGTTCTCTGCGAGAGAACCCATGCGTGCTTGTCAATTGGATCGATTTCAACGATCGGGCAGCAGATGTCCGGTGCGGATTTATGCCCCCATCGTCGATGCGCTTCGCACAGCAGGTTACTCTTCTTCGACCACCGTCTCACAATCCATGCCTTCCCAATCTTCCGTCGAAAATGAACCCGAATCCCATTGTTCCATGAGATTTGCCAAGCGAACAGTATCGACTCTGCAAATTTCGTTGAGCCCTTCCTGGTTCACTTGTTCTTGAGTGGCCGCAATTTGTTCGTCGATCTGCTCCTGGGTTAAACCCATGTCCAACATCTGGTCGATGGCTTCCTGTGAGTAATCTATCGTAACGCTTTCCGTGCGGAACTTCACCACACATAGATCATCCTCCATGCCGACGATCTCTTGATACGTCGTTGTGGTGATGAGAACCCCCATCATCTCCAGTTCGAGCGGAAAGAGTATCTTGGCGGGTTTGCAGTCTTTCCCCGCCTCAATAAAGCATTGCATGTCCTCACCACAATCCTTGATGCTCGACAGTGCAGGCATGTTGCACGCTGTCGCCATGAACAGTAAACCGATCAAGGCCACTAGGGAGAGCGCGCGATTAATCATCTTTTTACTCCTTTTCTGTCCTACTGAGTCTTCCCGGTTGCATGGAAATGAGGGAGCGAACATGATGAGATGTCTCTATTCAGCATTTCAATCCTCATTCCCTATTCGTTAACGCACAAAACAGGATCATTGTGACATTCGTTGGAATCGCCCCGCTTGTCTCAAGTTCAATAATACCCTCATTGCGGGAAAAATACACCAACTTGCGTGAAAGCCGATCTTCACTAACTGGCCCCTATCCGCCGCGCTCGCCCATCGAAGACCCACATGGGGTGATCAGGCCACGTTCAAGTGCACAACGGTAACGCCGTCACCTCCCTCACTCGGCTGGCCGGGTGCAAAAGAGGCGACATACGGACTGTTCGCAAGTGCCTGGCGAATCGCCCGACGCAAACGTCCTGTGCCTTTTCCGTGGATCACGCGAATGTACGGCATACCCGCCAGAAAAGCGGCATCCAGACGCCGTTCCAGTTCTTCGAGGGCATCGTCGATAGTCCAACCATGAACGTGCAGTTCGAGCGGCGGGCTGTCGAGAATGGGTTGGGATATCGACCGTCCCCCGCCAGGTGAACCACCTTTCCGCGCCGTGTGGTCCCGCTTCGTTGCTGACCCAGTCTCTAGCGGCAGCAGTTCGTTGAGATTTGCCCGTACTCGCAGGCGGCCTACTTGAACCTCCGCATGATCTCGATCCAATGCTTTAATCACCCCTTCGGCATCGATCGTGCGCAGGAGAACCGCGTCACCCTTTTTGTAAGCGTATTTGAGAGTATCAAGCCCGTCATCCGGCAGACGCAACGAATCCTCGAGTGATTTTTCGATCGCCTCGAGCTGCGTTTCTGCCGCTTTCGAGTCATCATGTGACCGCTGCGTACTCGAGAATTCCCGTTTGATCTTCCGCAGCTCATTGCGCATTTTCTCGAGCTCGGCCTCGGCCTGCTCTTGCACGCCGAGAAGGATTTCTTCACGCTCATCTTCGATTCCCGCCAAACGTCGGGAAAGCTCTGACTCCAACGCCGTGACTTGCTGGCGCGTCGATTCGGCTTCATTGCGATCCTTACGTGTCAGTTCCCGCTGCGTGTGAATTTCGTCCAACAATCGCTCTGCTTCCAGGTCCGCGGTAGAAAGCATCGCACGTGCCCTCTCGATAATTGTCTCCTCAAGCCCCAAACGCGCGGCGATCGCCAGTGCGTTCGATCGCCCCGGCAGGCCGACAAGCAGATGATAGGTCGGGCGCAGACTCTGCAAATCGAATTCCATGCTGGCATTTTCCACACCGGACACGCTGTGGGCATACGTTTTAAGTTCGGGGTAATGCGTCGCGACCAGCGTGGTCATCGATCGCTCGAGCAACACACCCAGGATGGCGCGCGCCAGCGCCGCTCCCTCCTGCGGGTCTGTACCGGCGCCCAGTTCGTCGAGCAGAACCAGGGATTTCGACGTTGCCCGGTCGAGGATCGTCTTGATGTTGGAAACGTGGGATGAAAAGGTCGAAAGTGATTGTTCGATCGACTGCTCGTCACCGATATCGGCATAGACTGCATCGAAAACGGAAAGCTCCGATCCGGACTCCGCGGGGATATGCAGTCCGCATTGCGTCATCAGCACCAGCAGCCCGGCTGTCTTCAAAGTCACCGTCTTCCCACCGGTGTTGGGTCCGGTGATCACCAGGGCATAGGTGTCTGCATCTATATTCAGGTCGATCGGCACGACATCTTCCCTTTGCAGCAGCGGATGCCGGGCAGCGAGCAAACGCATCGTCGAGCCCGGATGAGGCGGCACGGCATCGGTGGCGAAGGGTTTGAGTATGGGCTCGGTGGCATCGAGCGCATAGGCATAGCGCGCTTTTGCAAAGGCGAGATCGAGACTGGCAAGACCTTCGACGTTCTGCTGAATCGCTGTGGATTGTTCCCCGATTCGCTGCGACAATTCTAAAAGCACGCGGCGAATTTCATCCCGTTCCGCAAGCTGAAGCTCCCTGACTTGGTTATTGAGATCAACGACCTTGAGCGGCTCGACGAACAACGTGGCTCCCGATGCGGATTGATCGTGCACGACCGCCTTGATGCGTCCCTTGAAATCCGCCTGCAGCGGTATCACGAAACGACCCTCGCGTTGTGTGATAATGGGCTCTTGCAGCAGGGGGACAATCTTGGGATCGTTAATCATCCGCTCGAGTTTGCCCATCAACCGATCGCGCGCAACACGCAGATCCCTGCGAAGCGCGCCCAGCTTCTGCGATGCACTGTCCAGCACCTCACCGCGATCGTCGATGGTTTTCGAGATCGAATCAATCAAGCCCGGAAGCGCCTCGAGCTGCGAGGCAAGCTCCCTCAGAATCGGCAGCGGTTCATCCAATTTGTCAAGTTTTCGACGCTGTTCGCGGGCAGCAACAATCGTGCCCTTGATATCCAACAGATCCGCAGGTTCCAGCACCGCGCCATGTGATGCCGCATCGACTTGTGGCCTAACGTCACGCGCACCTCCGATGCTCCATTCGGACTTGAGGCTCAAGAGCAAGCTGGCTTCCGACGTTTCCGCCTGACGACGCCGGACGGCCGCCAGATCGGGCAGCGGGTGCAGCGCCAATGCCATTTCCCGAGAGGCTGAAAATGAGGTAAAACTCGCCAGCCGCTCGAGAACGAGGTTTAATTCCAGGGTCTTAATAGACTTTACATCCATGGCGAAGGCAGTGTAACATGATTTCAGCACGTTTTCACATTCTGACGCCCTGCAGCACCTCATGCGCTGATCAGTCGAAAGATGACGAAAATACCGCATAGCCAAGGTGAAGAGAGAGGTATTATGCCGATCGATCACAAAACAACCGAGCACACGGACCCTTCGTTCAAGCCATTGATGCGCAGTCTGGCCCTGGAACTCTGCATCTACGCGCCTCTTGTCACAATTTACTTCATCGTCGTGTTACATTTCGCAAAAGAGCCGTTGATTCAGCTCTATGAGCAGGGATCGACCAGCTACGCTTTCGTTACTTTATTCCTCATCCTCATGCAAGGCGTTCTGTTGGAAGCTTTTACATCCTGGCTGCTGCGCAGAATCGGGTTGAGGTAGACAGAGATGGAATTCCCCATCGCTGGCGTGATCGTCAGTCCTTTGATACTTGCCGGCACTGGATTCATCGTCGGTGTTCTGGGGGGATTTTTAGGCGTAGGCGGTGGTTTCCTGGCCGGTCCCCTGATGTTCTGGGCCGGCGTGCCGATCGACTTCGTTGTAGGTACCGACCTGGCGCACATGACGGGAAAATCGCTCGTCGCCGCCAGAAGCCACCGTGCGCTCGGGCACGTCGACATCCGTCTGGCCATGCTCATGGTTCTGGGAACCGTACCGGGAGTGGAGATCGGCGCACAAATCATCGAAGCCCTGAAACCCAGAGGCAACACGGAACAAGTCGTCGGAATTTTCTACGTCATCATCCTTTCCCTCATCGGCTCATTTACGGCCTGGGAAAGCCTACGCACCATTCGTATGCGGCGCACCGAACACATCAATGCACAAGATGCGGTCGAGAGAACCGGCCTGCTTTACCACTCGCGTCTTTTTCGTATTCCCCCGCTCGTCCAACTACCCGTATCCGGTGTGGGTGAAGTATCTGTCTGGGCCATTCTCTTCGTCGGACTGCTCACCGGTGTTCTCGCAGGATTTCTGGGAGTCGGTGGTGGCTTCCTGCGCATGCCCCTGATGGTGTACGCATTGGGCATTCCCACTCACGTCGCTGTGGGCACGGATCTTTTCGAAATCGTTATTTCGGCCGGCTACGGGACGATCAGCCATGCGCTTAAAGGCAACGTGGACGTGCTCATCGCACTCACGATGCAAACCGGCGCAGCCATCGGCGCACAAATCGGAGTTGCCGCAACGCGCTACGTATCCGGCCCCAGCATACGATTGGTTTTTTCCTTTCTTCCTTTTTTAGCCGCTGCAATGGTCCTGCTGCGGATTGCCTTTTAACCGGAGGTTGAATGGATCGCTCAAATCAAACACAAGCACAGCCGCTCGCCCTGTTTGGTATCGGGAGCCACCCTCTCGATCAAAATGCGCTTGCCTACTCGAAAATGATCACAAGCGCACTCGATTTACGCCCCGTCCTTTTACATGTGGTGAAGAGAAGTTCTTCATGTGAAGACGCTCAGGCAGTAATCGATGGTACGAAGGATGTATTTCTGGAAGATGAGGCTGACCACCTGATTCTGAAGGGCTCACCAAAAGGCGAGATTTTAAGCGAACTCGAACGTAAGAACTACAAGCTGTTAATCTTAGGCAGCTCGATTCGTGGTGCGGATCAACCGGTCCCATCGCTCAGCCGAGAACTCGCCATGCGGTCGAAAACCAGCGTTCTCATCATTCGCAACCCTCCGCAGCGTTTTCATCAAATCCTGATCTGCACGGGCGCCCACACGATATCCCTCGATGTGATCGCCTGGGGAATCCACCTGGCAAAATCCGCCGGCGTCAGAGCTACGATTCTACACGTGGCTTCCGGTGCACCGGCAATGTACACCGGTCTCTCCGCACTCGAAGAAGGCATCTCCGATGTGCTCGAACGCGATCACGCATTGGCACAGCACCTGCGGCAATCGGCGAACATGGCGGAAGAGGCCGGCGTGGAAGCGAGGATCGAATTCCGGCATGGTATGGTAATCGAGGAAATCTTACGTTCGTGCGAAATGGAAGTATACGATCTGGTAGTCATCGGCGCTCCCCTGCCCCTCATTCGGATCGAACAGCTTCTCATGGGACGCGTCGCACCCAAGCTGCTGGCCAGCTGTAAATTCCCGACAGTCATCGTACGCAACAATGGCAACGCCTCCACCTAGTGCGTCGGAACGCCACGCCTTGAAGCATTCCAGACTGCAGGCTGAATGCCCTCAACGCGGCCACATGCTCGACTCCACAAATCGCGGATACCAGTTTAGGAAGGATGTCTCATGCGAGATCTCACGAATGCGCTTGTTGAGTTGATCCGGCTGGCTTCGACCGATCTTTCTCCCGACGTCGAAACAGCGTTGATCGCTGCCCGCGAGCGAGAAACCCAAAGGTCAGCAGCGAGGGGCGCGATGGACAGCATCTTGCGCAACGTCACCCTGGCGCGTGAAAATTCAACACCGATTTGCCAGGACACCGGAACGCCGATCTTCTACGTCAAGCATTCCCGGGATTGGAGCACACGCGCACTGAGCAGCCAAATCCGCGAGGCGACTGCCCGCGCAACAACCCACACCTATCTGCGCCCCAATGCCGTCGACGCCATCAGCGGCGTGAAC
Organism: uncultured Anaerolineaceae bacterium; assembly: GCA_964475265.1. GTDB lineage: Bacteria > Chloroflexota > Anaerolineae > Anaerolineales > E44-bin32 > WVZH01. Next base: position 8,182 of record CAYYVY010000051.1, read on the forward strand.
AGTGGAAACAACCTGGGCGACAACGCCTTTCCCACGATTCATTTCGATGAAATGGACGACGAGACTCTGACCGTCGACCTGATGCTCAAAGGCGGCGGTTGCGAAAACGTCGGTGCACAGTATTCCTTGCCAAACACCGCGTTGGGTGCGGGAAGAGACCTGGAAGGTGTGCGCAAGGTCGCCCTGGATGCGGTTTATAAAGCACAAGGCAGAGGCTGTGCTCCGGGAATACTCGGCATCGCCGTAGGAGGTGACCGGGGATCCTCGTACGCTGCGTCGAAAGAAGTCCTGCTGCGTAAGTTGAGTGAACCTAACCCGATCGAAGAACTGGATCGACTCGAGGAACGCCTGAAATCGGAAGCCAACCAGCTCGGCATCGGCCCGATGGGCTTCGGCGGCGAGACGACCGTGCTGGGCGTCAGGATATGTGGGATGCACCGCCTACCCGCCAGTTATTTCGTCTCCGTGTCCTACATGTGCTGGGCCTACCGTAGACGGCGCATGATCGTGCGCAGCGAAGAAGTGATATACGAATAGGAGTGCGGCCATGATTGCAGTAGACATCCCCATCGATGACGAAACCATACGCGAGCTCCACGTGGGTGATTCGGTCTCACTCTCCGGCGTCCTGATCACGGGCCGAGATGCGGTTCACAAGTGGATGGTAGAGACGTTCATCGCCCGGACCCGGAAAGCGCAAGGCGACGATCAACAGGTCTATGACATGCTCAAGCCCATTCTGGACGGAGGCGCCATTTATCACTGTGGGCCGGTCGTCGCCGGTCTGGATTCGGCGGACTATCGATTCGTCGCAGCCGGTCCGACGACGAGCATTCGCGAAGAGCCATACCAGCCAGATGTCATGCGCCATTTCAACCTGAAAGCAGTCATCGGCAAAGGCGGAATGGGTGAAAACACCCTCGCAGCTTGCCGGGAAGTGCCGGGTGTCTATTTACACGCCATCGGCGGGGCGGCATCGCTGATCGCCCAATCGGTTCGTAAAGTACGCGGCGTGCACAAAATGGATTTCGGCGTTCCGGAGGCGATCTGGGTAATCGAAGTGCAGGATTTCCCGGCCGTGGTTACAATGGATTCACACGGCAACAGCCTGCACGCCGACGTCGCCGCACAATCGAAGGTGGTACTGGAAAACCTGATCGGCGCCGATTAACCCACCTACGATCACTAAACATGCTGGTGCCGGATTTGAATCCGGCACCCGTATCTAGCGGATATATATCCGCATGTTTACGAAACATAGCAGTTGCGTGGACGATAGAATTTCCAGCTTGGCAGATGACATCAATTCCATGTTCGGCAGATAAATATCTGCCCGTTATCGGTTGCGGATGAATATCCGCAACCAGCATAAAAAGAGGGCTGCCCTAAAAGAGCAGCACTCTTTGACAATATATGAAATAGCTTGCAGATCCATCGTTTCTAGGGCTTTGAATCTTCGACTTCTTCCATTTCGATGGTTTGATAGATTTCGAGCTCACGACGCAGATTTCGAAAACGAAGCGCCAGGCTGGCGATAAAAATCGTTATGCAGCCCAAGATCACCCCAAATCCCAAGACCATATAATTGAATGTATCCGCTGGTCCGTCCAGTAAATTCATGATGATTCACTCCTACCAAGGTATTCACGCATGACCCGCTGCGGTATTGGAAGTTAAGCGGATAGCAACTTCATCTTCACCATATCCAGCTTCTGCGATAGTTTATGCAAGCGTAAGCGGTGCCAGAGCAAGGTCACATAAACGAACGTGAACGTAAATAAACTGAAGAAAAAAGCCACGCGCATCCTGGGGCTCATATCAAATGCGCCTGTCGCCGTCGGATCGCCGCTGCCCACGACCACGGGATGGATCGTGCGGAAAATGCGAATCGAGAGAAAGGTCAGCGGCACGGTCAAGAAGCCGAGAATGCCGTACACGGCGGCAAAGCGGGCGCGCCGGTCCGGGTCTTCCACGCCCTGGCGCAGCATGAGATAGGCCAGGTAGATCAACTCCATGATCGTCGCCGTAACCAGGCGCGGATCCCAGGTCCACCACGTATTCCAGATCGGCCGCGCCCAAATCGAACCACTGACGATGTTGATGCAGGTGAAAACCACGCCGATCTCGACCGACGCCAGGGCGACTCCGTCCCACCGCTGTTCTCGGCGAATCAGGAGCAAGGCACCCGCTACTGCAGCGACGAGGAAAGCCAGCGCACCCACCCAGCCCGCCGCGACGTGAAAATAAAACACCCGCTGCACGTCGCCCATCACCGCTTCACGCGGGGCGTAAAACAGCGACAAACCGAGCGCGATGAGAAACAGCGCACTGGTAAGCCAGTTTAGAACTTTGAGTGCCTTCGGCATCGCTTCCATAATCGATCCTCCACAAGACGCTTCCCTGCCACATCGAAAAACGAGCCGGGATGCAAATCAGGATTCTCAGGGTTACTGGTTCTCCCCGTGATGCTACTCCTCTACGATGTAATCAAAGCCCATAAATGCCAGGGCGGTAAAAATCACGTCATAGGCGATCAAGAGATTCAACCAGGGCATGATGGCGGCCATCTCGAGGCCCTGCAAGTAAGCGTCGCTCGCCTTGAGCGCAGGGACGAGCACGGGAAGCACCACCGGAAAAAGTAAAATCGGCAGCAACACATCACGCGTGCGGGTCTGTACGGTCATCGTGGCCAACAGCGTTCCCACAGCGACGTATCCCCAAGAACCCAGGAGCACGACCAGCAAAAGACCGGGTACGAAGAGATTGACGTTGTAGAGTATGCTGTAAAGCGGGAAAATAACCGCCTCGACGGCCAACATGAACAACAAGTTGCTCATCACTTTCCCAAAATACAAGGCGCTGCGATCGATCGGTGCCAACAGCAGTCCATCCAGGCATCCGCGGTCTTTTTCCACGGCGATGGAACGATTTAGGCCTAACGTTCCTGCAAAAGCGAACGTTACCCATAAAACGCCGGCTGTGACGGTTTCACGTGTTCGGACATCGAGTTCGAGGGCAAAATTAAAAATGAGCACTACGAGCAAGGCGAACACCAACATGGCGCTCATCATTTCGCGGCTGCGCATTTCTGCAACGAGATCTTTCCAAACGATGGCTCCAACAACACGCAGGTATCCCTGCACTGTCGGTTTCCCCCCGGTCTGGGAGAGCAGGGATTCGGATCTAGCCACGGGTCACCGACCGATATATATCCGGCAGCTGCTGCGATTCGATTTCCCCGCGTTTAAACGAAGCCGCAATACTGCCCTTCGAAAGAATATCCACACGAGTTGCGAGATCGGAGGCTCGCTGTAAGTCGTGGGAGGTCATTACGATCGTGCGGCCGCGCTGGGCGACCTCCCGCAGCAAATCATCCAACATCGCTGCAGCATCGGGGTCGAGTCCCGTATGCGGTTCATCGAAAAGCAGCAAAGCGGGTTCGTGCAACGTTGCGCGTGCGATGGCCAAACGCTGCTGCATGCCGCGCGAGAAACTGCGCACGAGATCGCGGCGGCGACGCTGCAATCCGACCAAACTCAGGGTAGCATCGATCCGTTTTTCCAGATCATGGACGGCGTACATCTTCCCGTAAAAACGCAGGTTTTCCTCCGCCGTTAGATCCCCGTAGAGCAGTGGCTGGTGCGATAACACGCCGATCGACCGCCGTACCGCCGCCGCTTGCGCCGGTAAAACAAAGCCGGCCACTCGCAGTTCCCCCAAATTGGGTTGGGCAAGCGAAGCGAGGATGCGCAAGAACGTGGTCTTCCCGGCGCCGTTCGGCCCGACGAGCGCGACAAACTCACCGCGCTCGACATGGAAATCTACGCCGCGCAGGACGGGCTTGAGTCCAAATCGCTTAACGATCTTCCTGGCCTCAATCATCGTCCACCTGCATGAGGCGCAGGGCTTGATCCTTTAGCTTCTGGCGGCTGCGCCGATACGCATCTGCAGATAATTCCCCCGCTTCGAAAGCATCATCCAACGCCGCAATGGCCTTGATCAACGCCTGGCGATCGTCGTATTGCTCATTTGAGATCGATGCAGCACCTTGCGCCGCCCGCCTTCCACGGAGGCGGCGAAGCAACACGAACAGCGAGACCGCAAACAGAAGTACCGCGCCGGCGATGAGGGCGACGCGGAAATTGTCGTCCCGAAACATGGCGGCACCCGATCGAAGCTGCAGTTCGAGCACCTCCCCGCGCGCTACGGCCGGCATGCTGTAGCTGCGTATGGGGGTTCCGGCCATATCGATCGGTCCCAAATCCTCAATCCCATCGGCACGGATGGAGATCTCCTCACTGGCCAGTAAAACGACGATCGCATCCACCGCATAGTTCATCGTCTGCGAATAATCGAGGGTCGATTCGTACGGCAAGGTAAAGCCGAATACCAACTCTACGGGAGCTCCCGGCTGGACGGGCGCCCGATCGATGAATCCGACATCGCTGAGGAGGTAGCGACCTTCAGGGCTGGTTGGATCATCGATGCCCAAATTGGAAAACCCATCCGGCAGATCGACATCGGCGACGCCAACGCCGTCTCCCTCGACAACCGTTCGATCTTCAGGCCCATCGATAATCCAGACCTGTGTGACGCCGATCATATCCTCCCCGGCTCCTTTGAAAACCAGATGCAGCCGGCTAACACGCAATCCCGAATCATCGTCCGTTGTTTCGAAGATCTGCAAGGGTAAGTCAATGCTGGTGTCCCCCTCGGGAAAATGGCGGGCTTCGGACACGTAACGCACGTCCTGGTAATCTACGTAAGTAAGATAGATGCTCCCCGGCACGATATCGATGTCCTCGAATGTAAACTCGCCGTTTTCATCCGCTATCGTGTTCGTTGATAATATAAGCGCTTGCTCGTCGGAGGCAACCAGGTTTACTTCCAACATGCCCGGGACTGATCCGCCCGGTGTGCCGTTTTCGATCACGCCAGTGATGATTCCCTGCGAAGACCCTGCAGCCTGTGCTTGCGGGGTTGCGGTCGAAGGCATCGCGCTATCTGTTTGCTGCGTGAAATCTTCAACTATCGGCGTTGAAGCGCGTACGGCCTGCGCCGTGGCGACGTTTGCCGGCGGCGTAATATCCCCCGCCAGTGAACAACCTGCGAGCGCGATCGAAATCAGCAGCCACAATGCGCGAGTTTTCAACCTCGATCCTCCGGCGCCGAGAGCTTCGCACCACACACAACACAGAATCGATCCCCCACCAGGATTTTTGCCCCACAATCACTGCAGAAGTCTTGTCCCCGCTGCGAATTGTCGCTGCGCAATTTCGCCACGGAAGCTTCAAGTTCTTCCTCGAGGCTGCGCCCTCGCTGCGCTTCTTGTCCCTCGTGTGCAGAATCTACTCGCAATTCATCCATCCAGCGCAGATTCTCGGCTCCCTGCTGCATCAGATGGGAATACTGCAACTGATAATCATCATCGAGGACTTTCCCAATGGCGTGATCCATTTCCAATTCCTCGATCAGGTCCAGGATTCGATCCTGTTCAGCCTGCATCGATGAGAGTTCTCGATCCGCTTCCCGGTACCCCGCAGGATGGTTTTCAGTGAGTGGACGTAAGATGAAGGACCCAGCAAGGATGGCGATGGCCATGCCCAGCAAGATGGCGACAAGATCCATGTTTCCTCTCCAATCGGATGCACGGCGAACGTTAATCGGATGAACTGGCCTGGAAAATCCCGATCCCGGCTTTCATCCGGCTAAGAATCCAGGGCAACTTCGATCGAACGCACAATCTCATCCAACGATGCGTAAGCGCCAATTTGCATACTCGAAAGCAAGCCGTCTGGTCCGATGATGAAGGTCTCCGGGACACCCTTGATTCGATAGTCTTTGTATATCCGGCCGCCCAAATCAGGCCCATTGAGATAGGTAATCCCATAATGCTGGAGGTATTCGAGTGCCTTCGTTTCTGTATCAGACCAATCCACACCCAAAAAAACCACACCCTGGTCACGATACATTTGATAGGCCTTTTCCAAATCCTCCGCCTCATATACGCACGTTGTACACCAGGAAGCCCAGACGTTAACCAGTATCACTTGTCCGCGCAAGGTACTGGTATCGATTTGATCGCCGTCGAAAGTATGCAGCACAAAATCCGGCGCAGGTTCACCGATTCTCATGGGACCACGATTCGCTTCAAGCAATCCAAATGCGAGCAAGGCCAAAATGCCGATGATGAGTGCCCAAGCGATGAAAACACCCCAACCTCTTGCGCCTGATTGAGCTTCTTGATTCTGCATTGTTTGATCCGTCATAATTTCCACGCCTCTGTATTAAGAAAAACCAATGGCATCAGATTATTAAACGTCTTCCTGTCGTTTTCGTAGTTCTTCTTCCATACGACTCATGTAGGGATCTCCAACTTCCTGCGCCGTTGTGGATTCCTCTTCAACCGGTTTGCGCCAGGTTCGAAGTGCCTGCACGAGCACCAAAATACCCGCCAGGAAAATAACCAGTGGAAGGATATAAACCAGAAGGTTGAAACCTTCGGCTGGCGGTTCGGGTAATACTTGCGCTCCATGTTGATCGACGAAATACTGGATAATTTGATCTTCGCTCCAGCCCGCTGAAAGCTTCAGGCGAATTTCTGTACGCCAGTCGATGCATGCCTGTGTACCGCAAACGTCGAGCGGCGTGTTTTCGCAAACCGGGCAGTACAGTTTCTTGGCAATCGCGTTGACCTCATCATCCGTAGGTTGCTCTTCCTGTGCTCGCACCGTGAGCGTTGCATGCAACATCATCAGGATGAAGAATACAGAGACACCCGCTTGAATCCGTTTGCGCAAGGCAGCCTCCCCAATTTAAATACTTGCCGCAGCCGCGCGTGCCGCGATCCTGCCCGGCAGGTGTTCTTTTTCCTTATCCGGCCAGGCGGCGACGGCAGTACCCAGGATGAATACCCCCGCTCCCAACCAGAGGAAATTCACCAATGGGTTATGGTACACCTTGAAGGTGGCTGATTCGAGGCCAATCGACTCCCAGCCTACCAGCAGTATATAAAGGTCGGCATCCAGCATCGAACGCAAACCCGGAATCGTCATCGACTGCTGTGCGTCGGGGAAGAAATCCTGTCGCGGGTAAATTTCCCCGACGAACTTCCCGTCCTGAAACACGGAAACCACCGCACGTGTGACCTGCTGCTTTCCGGGAACTTGAAATTGCGTTAACGAGTCATAGCGCAGCGAATAGCGGTCCATACTGAGGCTTTCCCCAACGGCCAGCGTGGCCTGCGTTTCGGACTGGAACATCTCGATGCCGATGATGCCCATCGCCATGAGCACGACCCCGAGGTGGATGACGTAACCGCCGTAGCGGCGCCGGTTGCGGCGGAAGAGGTTGAGCAAACTGCGCAGGACATTTTCGCTGAACCGCCGTTGTCTCGCACGTACGGCGCGCCAATATTCATACAACGTCACCGCGACGACAAACGCAAGAGACCAGGCACCCACGTAGGCGGCGAAATTGCGCATCCCGCGAACAAATAAAAGTATAGGGACCACGAGCGACAGGGCCAACGGAAGCCAGATCGACCGCCCCAACGCCTTGGCAGAATGGCGGCCGTATGCTGAAAGCGGTGCAACGCCCATCAATATCAATAACGCGATCCACAAAGGAGCCGTAATTCGTTCGTACCACGGAGGACCTACGGTTACCTTCATTCCCGTGAACAGTTCGGAAGCAATTGGAAATAACACGCCCAGGAGACACACTGCGGTGATCACGACGAAGAGAAAATTATTCAGCAGAAAGAGAACCTCACGCGAGAACCAGGATGGTATCTGGTTTTCCCCGCTGAGTTCCACCCAGCGTGAAATCAAGAGCGCACCGGAACCGACAAACGTGATCCCGATGAAGACAAAAAACATCGGACCGATCGCCGACTGCGCAAACGCATGCACCGACGAGAGCACCCCCGAACGGGTCAGGAAGGTGCCCAGGATGACCAGGATGTACGTAAGTACGATCAAGATCACGTTCCATTGTTTGAACATGCCGCGCTTCTCCTGCACCATGACCGAGTGCAGGAAGGCCGTTCCTGTTAGCCAGGGCATGAAGGCCGCAATTTCCACCGGATCCCAACCCCAGTAACCGCCCCAACCCAGGACGTCGTATGCCCAGCGAGCACCCAGGACCAAGCCCAGGGAAAGAAACAGCCAGGCAACCAATGTCCACCTGCGGGTGATACGAATCCAACGATCATCACTGCGCCCCGTGATCAGAGCGGCAATGGCAAAGGCGTACGGAATGACAAAAGAGACGAAACCCAAGTACAGCATGGGAGGATGAATGATCATTCCCGGATGCCGCAGCAGGGGATTCAAGCCGCGCCCATCGGATGGGACCAGCGGTATCGTACCTGCGGGCTGCAGCATGGACGTTACCTGTTCGCCAAAGGACGTCATCCATAAACGGCGAAAGGGATTTTCGAAGAGCACAACCAAGGCGAGAAAGAAAAGCAGCGTAACCATGATGACGAACACAACCCACGGCAGGAACTCCCGGTCTCGATCCCATTTGCGGACAGAGACCGCAAATGCAAATGCGGCCATCAGCCAGGCCCAAAACAACAGGGATCCCTCCTGCCCACCCCACAGTGCAGTTACTTTTAAGTAAGCGGGCATGGAATTGCTCGTGACAGATGCAACGTATTGAATTTGATACTGCCCATTGACGAGCAGCCAAACCAGCGCTGCCATCGAGAGAGTGATCAGCGGCCAGGTAAGCAGCATGGCATGGCGAGCGCTCTCTATGAATTCCGGCCTTTCACGCCGCGCACCATAAACTGCCGCAACGGCGCCGTAGAGCGCCGTCAGAAGTGCAATGATGAGAGAAAGGTAGCCAATATCCGCAATCAATGTTCGCACCTCCACCTGCACCGCGCGCATCGATCTTGCGATGCGCACTTCTCAACTTCTAAAGAAAATTGTATCGCCAATTTCGCCAAGGGATGTATCCGAAACCAGTAACCGGATGTCAGCCTTCTTCAGCTTGCAGCGGGATCTCATCCTCATAACGCGTCGGACATTTGAGAAGCAATTCATCCGCGTAGAAGATGCCGTCCTCCCCGATGCGTCCGGTGATGATCGCCTGTGCCTCATTGCGCAGTAAGTCGGGCTTTGGGCCAATGTATTCCACCTGCAGTCGGGAAGCTGTGGGATCGTTGACGGCTTGATAAAGTACTTCTGCCAAGCCGCCAGACTGTTCGATTTCGTCCAGGTCCGCGGGGATGTTGACCAGCGTGAACTGAAGTGTCAAAGTCTCGGCATCGTAGTTGATCGTTTCCCCGTCCACAGCGCCGGAGATCTTGAGATTGCGATCCCGAACCTCCTCGCCCTTGGCGATAAGTTCATCGATCGTCAGATAGTATTGCGCGGCAGCGCTGGTGGAGGACACGATCAAATAGATCAACGCCGCCACGATCATCAGCCCCCCGATGAGAAACTTGCCCCGACTTACGGATGAATATTCGCCGTTGCTGCGCTCGACCTGAGTCATTTCTTTAGCCTCCAAAATATAGGCGCTGTATTTTCCTGCCCTCAAACGATCATCAAAAGCGTCGTCCCTCGATAATCATCACACAAACAGATTAACAAAAAATGAACGCTAATCGAGTGAAATAAAGCATCCGCAGACTTCAGCTCGATCACATGGAATTATAAGACAATTTGGAGCTATTTTACCGGATGACAGACGTCATGCCGCGCGTAGACCTTCGTCCATTTCGACTTGTGACATATTGCGCAAACTGTAGTTGTGGGGTAAATTACCCATAGTTTGATGGGAAATTTACCCCATCTTATTCTTTGACCTTTCAACCCCACCAAAGATATGTCGTCCCTGGAGATCTAACGTTGGCGAACGGTAAGTTATTTTCATCAGCATTGCGCCTTTAACATAAGGCTAGCGAATCAGCAGGAGTTATTTGAATGTGGTTTACGCGTCGTTCTGTCATTTTCATCTTGGCGGGTGTCCCACTTCTCGCAGCCGCTTTGATCCTAACTTTTTCGCCGACGCAGGCGACGGAGTCGGCCTCAAATCCGCTGCCACAAGAAGCCGATAACGAAGCCTGTTTTGCATGCCACGCAACGCCCGGCATGCAAACAACGCTATCGTCAGGGGAGGCGCTTTACCTGACCATAGATAGGGAAACCTTCCTCGCCTCCGTCCACGGCCAGCTCGGCTACGCTTGCGTTCAATGTCATAAGAACATCTCCGGTTTTCCCCATCCGGAGATACAAGCCCCAACGCACAGGGATTTCACCCTTCAACTCTACACGGTATGCGCCGATTGCCATCGGGATAAATACGACGAAACACTGGACAGCGTTCACCAGCAGGCGCTCGCCGGCGGCAACAAGAACGCTGCGGTTTGTACGGATTGCCACGGTGCCCACGACACGATGCCGCCCGGTGAACCCCGCAGTGCCATTCCGCAAACATGTGAGCGCTGCCATTCGCAAATCTACGATCTGTATAAAAGCAGCGTCCATGGAGCGGCGTTAATCGAAGACGGCAATCCGGACGTGCCATCCTGCACGGATTGTCATGGGGTGCACGACGTGGAAGGTCCTTCGAACAGCCCGTTTCGTCTCTTCTCGCCACAGATTTGCGCCAAGTGCCACGCCGACGCGACGTTGATGGACAAATACGGCATCAGCACCGACGTGTTCGATACCTACGTTTCCGATTTCCACGGCACGACGGTCGTGCTTTTCGAAAAGCTCGCCCCGGACCAGGAGACCAACAAACCGGTCTGTATCGACTGCCACGGCGTACACGACATGCAGCAAGTCGATGACCCGGAAAGTACGGTGATGAAGGAGAACCTGCTTTCCACCTGCCAGAAATGCCACCCCGACGCTTCTGCCAATTTCCCCAGCAGCTGGCTGAGCCATTACGAACCCAGTCCGACGCAGGCGCCCCTCGTGTACTTCGTCAATCTGTTCTACAAGATCTTGATTCCCGTCGTTATCGGCAGCATGCTGATATTCGTCGTCGCGGACGGAACGAATCGAATCCTGCGCCGCCGCAAGGAGCGCCGCAATGCCTGAGAAACAAGTCAAACACCTGCGCTTCTCCCTGCCCGAACGAATCGAACACTGGGTTCTGGTCACCAGTTTCTCGACGCTGGCGCTGACAGGTTTGATACAGAAATTTGCCGACGGCGTCGTAGCGGACAGCATCATCGGCCTGCTCGGCGGAATCGAGACAGTACGCCACATCCACCGTGTTGCGGCCGTCGTACTCATGCTCGAGACGGTTTATCACTTGGGAATCATTTCCTATAAGCTTTTCGTTCGCCGTGTTCGACCAAGCATGCTGCCCACGCTCGCCGATGTCCGCGCCGCAATTCAGGCATTTCGCTACAACCTTGGTCAGGGGAAGGTCAAGAAACCACAACAGGGTCGCTACACGTTCGAAGAAAAAATCGAGTATTGGGCCGTTGTTTGGGGCACGATGATAATGGCGATCACTGGCTTTATGATGTGGAATCCGATCGCCACGACGCGCATCCTGCCGGGGGAAGTCGTTCCTTCCGCGAAAGCCGCCCATGGCGGAGAAGCCCTGCTGGCCGTTCTGGCCATTATCGTCTGGCACGTGTATCACGTGCACCTGCGTCACTTCAACAAGAGTATGTTCAACGGACATCTCAGCGAGGAGGAAATGCTCGAAGAGCACCCGCTGGAACTCGCCGATCGCAAAGCCGGCGTTGCCGAACGACCGATCGATCCCAGGTCATTTTCGCGTAGACGGCGGCTCTTCATACCGGTGTATGCCGTTTGTGCGGCGCTCCTGATCTTTGGCATCGTCGCCTTTGTCTCCTTCGAAGAGACAGCCATCGAGACGATTCCACCCGCCGAGGACGTCGTCGTTTACACACCGCTCACAGCAACACCTCTGCCCAGCCCGCTGCCCATTGAACCGGCTTCGGCCACTTTGCCGACCAGCTGGGATGACTTCGCGGCACTCTTCGAAGTTAAATGCGCTATGTGTCACTCGGGTGAGACAGCAATGAGTGGACTTGACCTAACCACCTATCAATCGGTTTTGGAGGGCGGCGCGAGTGGCCCCGCCATCAACCCCGGAGATGCGGAGAATAGCCTCATCGTCATACGGCAATCCGCAGGCGACCACCCCGGACAACTCAGCGGCGAGGAATTGGCAGCCCTGCGGCAGTGGATCGATGAAGGTGCGCCAGAGAAATGAAACTGCAACCCGCGATGGAGAAACGATGAGCATCCGAACCCGCATACACGACTTTTTCTTTCCGCCCCAACAAAGCAGCCGTTGGAGACGCATCCTGCCGTATGCCTCGTTAGGCGTTCTGACACTCATCGTACTGCTCGGCTTCACCTACGCCTGGGACTACACCAATTCGCCCGAATTTTGCGGCGAAGTGTGTCACACGATGCCGCCGGAATTCTCCGCCTATCTTGCTTCCCCCCACGCGCGAGTTGACTGTGTGGATTGCCACATCGGCCGCGGATTCATCACCACCCGCATCACACGCAAGGCGGGCGATATCAGGCACATTGTTTCCTTGGCCTTCAAGACATACGAATTCCCCATTCGCGCCGACGAGATGCGCCCCGCGCGGGAAACCTGTGAAAAATGCCATTTCCCGGAGAAGTTCTCGGACGACAGTTTGCGTGAGATCAGACACTATCAGGATGATCCCAACAACACCGCCATCAGCACGTATCTCACCCTCAAAACGGGTGGCGGCACCAGGCGTGAAGGGCTCGGACGCGGCATACACTGGCACATCGAAAACGAGGTGTATTTCCTGGCGCAGGATTTCGAGGAGCAGTCGATCCCCTATATCCGCGTGGTCGAAAACGGGGAAATTACGGACGAATTCATCGAACTGGGCTCCGACCTCGATCCCTCAACCATCGAGGACACGGATCTCAAACGAATGGACTGCATCACCTGCCACAACCGCATCACCCATCTCATTCTGACGCCGGAAG
>CAYYVY010000052.1:0-20837 GCA_964475265.1 uncultured Anaerolineaceae bacterium
GACGCGGCCCTCTCAAGGCCGAAACCGGGGTTCGAAACCCCGTGGGGGCACCTGATAGTTAACGCGCTGGGGAAATTGACCGCTTCATTGTTTACTGCCTTCGGATGAATATCCGCAACCAGCGAATAATCTCGCTGGTGCCGGATATGTATCCGGCACCGTAATTCATCAGATTCGAATGCGCTCGTCCTCGAGACAATTTCGAGCGACTCAGTGTGTAGACAAACGCCGTTTCAGCATGTGTCAAGACTTCCATTCAGGGATTGGCAGATTCACATCTGCCGAGTATCGGTTGCGGATGAATATCCGCAACCAGCGTACACTCTCGCTGGTGCCGGATATGTATCCGGCACCAAACTTCAGCAGATTTGAATGCGCTCGTTCTCGAAACGAGTTCGAGCGAGGATTGGCAGATTCGTATCTGCCGAGTATCGGTTGCGGATGAATATCCGCAACCAGCGTATACTCTCGCTGGTGCCGGATATGTATCCGGCACCGAACTTCAGCAGATTTGAATGCGTTAGTTCTCGAAACGAGTTCGAGCGAGGATTGGCAGATTCGTATCTACCGAGTATCGGTTGCGGATAAATATCCGCAATCAGCAAGAGTGTTTATATTTCCATCGATCTACCCTAGAACAAACACAGCTCCGTCTGGATGGTGTTCGATCCAGCCGATCCGGCGTCGTTGTAAGCTTCGACCGTGTAGCTGTGCGCCAGGTAATCCGGCAATGTGTCTTTGTACTGGGTGCTATTGGCGCCTAAGGTGGCGACGAGCTGGCCGTCGCGGTAGAGCTTGTAGCCATCTTCGTTCGTGGCGTTGTCTGCCCACGTCAACGTAATGCTGAATTCGCCTGCACTGCAGACGCGCCCGCTTTCCGCCAAATTGCTGGGTGCATTAGGAGGCGTTGGGGCAGTAGTCGGAGTAGCAGTGGCCAAGAGTGGCGCTGCAATCACGGGTAAGATACCGAGATCCAAATCCGGGTCGAGATCGACGACGTCCTCAGGTAACCAGCAGGCGACTCCCGTGTAGATGGGGTTGTCGATCACCAGCCAACTTTCCACATCGCCGATGCCGATTAACTCGACGATCGTACCCGCATCGATGGCGCTGACCGTGAGATAGGCCGTCCCCGGCCCCTCGAGACAGAGCGTTTGTTTATTGAGCGTTGAGGGCTGCGCGTCCTCGTCCGATATTTCCTCCGCCATCGTGATCGCGAAAGTATGTTCGGAGGCACCGGAGTCGCAACCACCACCGACGGGACGGGAGACACCATGTTGATCTCTCGCCGGACAACTGCCGCTGGCCGCGTCGATGACGGGGCTGTCCTCCAACAGGGGATGGATGGCGGTGGCGAAACTGCCGGGCAGCGTGCCGACTGCGGTTAACGCTCCCAGGTGTAAATCGGGTGTCGGGGAACCGCCGAAGGGGCAGGTGCCGTCCGTATCGAAATTGGTGCCTGTGGTGGTGTAGGGTGAAATGCCCGGGCCGCTGCTAATCTCACAGTCTTCATTGCCGTTGTACGCAATGAGCACGTTCGACACGCTGCGTACAGTCTCGGCGCCGCGAAAGGCGTTCAAGCCGTTGTAACCATTCTCTGCGATGGTGACGTATTCGAGCGTGAGTTGGCCGTCGTTGGCATTGATTCCGTTGTCTGAATTGTTGCTAATCGTGGTGTTGATGATACTCATCTCATCCCGATTTTCGATGCCGGAGTAGGCGTTGTTGGTGATGGAGGAGTCTTCAATGCGGGTGATACCGTTGTTCCACAGTCCAGGAAAATCTCGTAGATTATCCTCAATCGCGCTGTTACGCAGATTAAGGGTTCCTGAATAATCGACGAGAATGCCGCCGTGATGATTGCGCACTATGTGGCTGTTTTCGAGATTCAAAGTGCCCCGGGAGACTCTTATCCCACCGGCGACGCTGCTGTCCACGAACAAGATGCCGTTACCTTGGACGGTGACCTGGTCCAAGGTCGCCGTACCCTCTTCAATCCCCACACCGTAGTAATCATTCCCGGCGACAATTGAGTTGGATACACTGAGTATTGAAGCGGGATCGATGGTGCGTATCCCCTCGCGCGGGTGATTGGTGAAACTCGAGTTGGTAACCGTAGCGTGACCATCTGCCAATACCAATCCGGCCAGTGACCCCAATTCGCCGAAGCCGTTATTGTTGACCGTTAAACCGTCCAGCGTCGCGCCTCCCGAAAGCTGAAGGCCGCCCCAGGCGTTTCCGACGATCCGCGTGTCGGACATGTTCAAATCGCCGCGGCTGACGATGCCGTAGCCGCCGTTGTTGAACAAAGTCGAGGCGTTGATGCGCACAGATCCGGAGCTGGTCACTCCCGTCTCCTCCGCTCGCATGACGGTTACCGAGTCGAGGGTAAGCTCACTCGTACTGCCGTGGTTGATGCCGCTGGGGCTACAATCCCGCAGGGTGACGTTTTCGAAACTGGCCGTGGAAGTGTCACGCATGTTGACGCAGCTTCCCGGTGCAACACCTCCTGCGTTCTGCAGCGTGAAATCGCTGCCGCGCACATCTGCGTCTTCGCCGAGGTACAAACCCGTCCGCGTGCCGCCGGCGTCGATTATCGTGTCCGTCTCGCCCGCGCCGATCAAGCGGACATTGTTCGTTATGCGGAGTGGCTGCGTCAGGTGATACGTCCCTGCGGCGATGTTTATGGTGTGGTCGACCGAGTACACATCGTCGTAGGTATCGTACAGGCTTTCCTCCATGGCAGCAGCCTTTTCCAGAACCGACACAATTGTCTGGCAAGGATCGTCGACATAGCTGCAGGAACTGCTGTCGTCTCCGTCTGTGGCAACGTACCAAATGAAGGCGTATCCCCGACCGGTTCTTGTTTCCGGCGTGGGGGAGCTGGTTGGACGAGTACAAGCCGATAAGAAGAGAAAAGCTCCCAATATTAGAAGGATGAACGTGGAACTTCCGGTCTTGTTTTTCATATTTGTTCCTTTTCTATACGGACACATAAGTCTTCGAGCAGTATTGGTATGTACAAAACGAGCGAAACCCATTGTGAAAGTGTGGAACTTCTTGAAATATGCAGTAATTGTACCTTAAATATCATATTAGCTCATTGCGTATATCCCCTATCAGACGGAACCATTCCCCCAGGGCGCATTGCGAACTCGCCAATTTCTTTGTTTCTTGAAAATGGATTAAAATAGCGTTACTTTGAGCAAGTTCATGATCCAAACCCAGCATTACCGAGGGAAGGCTATGAAGAAAATCCGGAGGAAACCCAGTGCCGTTGTAATCGCCATCATGGTCCTCGCTGTTTCCCTGCTGGCCTGCACACTCACCGATTCAATCGGTTTTGGTCCCACTGCGATTCCAACCATCGTCGAAATCACGCCGGGAAGCAATACCATCGCCGGACGGGTGTGGCATGACCTGTGCGCCAACCCGGCGCAAGGGGAATCGCTGCCGTTCATTACTCCGGAAGGCTGTGTTATCGCCCCGGAAGGAACGGCTTTGGTCGCCAACGGGATTGTTGATGGGAATGAGATCGGCATCGAAGGGGTCGAAGTGCTTTTAGGCGAAGGCGCTTGCCCGGCTATAGGGTATCGCAGTGCACAGACCGGGCCGGATGGGTTTTACTTTTTCGCCGGCTTGTACCCGGGAACGTACTGTGTGAGTATCGACCCCGTTACGGCACTGAATTCGTCTCTGCTTCTTCCTGGACGTTGGACCGCCCCCGATTTACGTGGGAGCGACGAGATGACCAGTGTGACGGTCACGATCAACGAGACGAATTTGAGTACGGAGGTCTCTTTTGGCTGGGATTATCAAAATTTCCCGGTCTACGAGGCGCCGCCCACACCTACGTTGACCGCTACGATTTCTGCGGCAGAGCCGACCGCGACGATCACAGCGACACTTGTTGGAACCGCGACGCCGACGCTTCCTGCCGGGGATCCTCGCGCCGGATTGGGTGCGCCGACCTTTCAGGATGAATTCGCTTCCGGAGGTAATTGGCCGCTCTACGAAGACGAGCATGCGCGTTTTGAGATCGGAGAGGGGGAACTCATCATGAACGCCTTCAACCCCGATTATTGGAACAGCTGGATGTTGACCTCACCCACGATTTCAAATTTCTACTTGGAGATGGAAGCGAAAATCGGATCCTGCAGTGGTCTGGACGCCTACGGCTTGATGGCGCGTTCGCAGCTTACGGATGATGGCGCCGTCGGCTACCTGTTTGGGGTTTCCTGCGACGGGCGTTATTCTTTACGAATCTGGGATGGATCGAAGTTTACGAAGCTGGCAAACTGGACCGTACATGCGGATCTTGCCTACGGTTCAGACCAAACCCAACGCATTGGTTTGTGGGCCGAGGGCGATACGCTGAAGCTCTACGTCAACGGCCATTTGATCACGCAGGTATCTGATTCGACGTATCCCAGTGGACGTTTCGGCGTGTTCGTGAGTTCCGCCGCGACGGCCGATATAGAAGTTCAAGTCAGCGAAGTGAGTTACTGGATTTTGCCGTAAACACAGTTACTACGTTTAATATTTTTCCGAGAGTATTTCTCTCCATTCTCTAAACGATCCTTCTTCAAGGATCGTTCTTTTTTGAATAAGTCCACGGTACTATGCAAATCTAATTTTCGGAGATTTCCGAACAAATCGAGTTGTAAGGTCGTTGCAGGGTCACACCGGCTGAGAATCAGATAGAGTGTAGATGGAAGTACTGGTAGTACTTTATCGTTAAGATTCCTTCCACAGTGGAAGAGAGCCTTGGAGTATGTTTCGAGATGAAGGTGTTGGCATGGTTGCAAGATCGGTCAGAATAAGCTTTGCGGCAATAGCGTTCAGTTTATTACTGGTCTTAACCGTCTGTGCAGCAGGAAGTGGTACGATCACGAGCCTGACAGCTTCAGATGCGCCGGACCATGGTGATTCAGTGCGTGTGAGAAGCAGCGAACGTGCAGATGGCAAGATAAACAGCTCAAATTTGTACTACACGATTATTGCACCAGACGGTGTGACCGTCGTTGCTACACATTCGACGACCATGCCCAGTATGAAAGCCGGCGATACGTATAACGACTCTTGGTCGACCTCCAATTCTTCCTTTCCCGGCGTCGGCACATACACAGTAAATCTATGCTGGAGTAATGGGGGATCACAAAATTGCGGCATCGACAGCGCCTCGACGACTTTTTATTCCGTGCCATCGTTGGGATGGTTCCTTAGTTTGGTCGCATTGGTTCTGATCGCCATCTGGGTTTGGCGGCGGAGGCATGAATTCGCCTCGGAGTTGGCATGAATTACTCCCTCATGGCGTTGGTCTTAGCGATCTATATCGTTGGCCTGCTCGCTCTGCGACACAGGCGCTATAGCCTCACGGCGTATCTGTGGGGCGCCTTCGGCATGGCCGCATTGCTGATCTTGGCGGGATGGTTGGGTGGATGGAACGAGCCCCTGGGCGCGGCGCAGGCGAACCTGCTTGAAATCGTGTGGGGCTGGTTCGGATTGGGTGTATCGACCTTGAACGGCGCCGAGCTTGTCGTGCCGGATCCCACCGGTTGGTCCGTCCTGGCCATTGGAATCGAATGTTCGACGTTGATCGAATTGTCGGTCTTTGCCGGACTACTGCTTTTTTATCCGCGTTTTCCTCCCGCCGAGCGGCTGCGTCGTTTGATCGGAGGGCTGGCAGCGACAGTGATTATCAATCTCATCCGCCTTTCGGTGATCATCGCTATGGTCGCGGCGTTGGGAAAGCCCGCTGTACCATGGGCGCATGCGGTGGTGGGACGAATGGTGTTTTTCGTGGGAATCGTGCTCGTATATTGGCGCATGTTGACCGTGCCGACGATCCGATTCGTACGCAGGGATTTGGAAGTCAGTGGCCGTGCGGTTCAATAAACGGCCGGAGAGTTCACAATGATGAATCTGGGTTGGCAGCATTTTCTACTATTTTGGGGTGTATGGATTCTCATCCCGCTCTGCGTCGATGTCTTCAAATCACTCAACGACGCCTTTCTGGTTTGGCGTCATCGCCGCCTGGCCAAACCATATCCGCCGCTGCCCCGACGCAACTTACCCAAGGTGTCGGTCATCATCCCGGCATACAACGAGCAGTTGAACATCGACCGCTGTATCACCAGCCTCAAAGCGCAGACGTATCCGCATCACCTGATCGAGATCATTGTGATCAACGATGGCTCGACGGACCGCACCGAGGAAGTGGTCAACGGGCACATCAATGGCACGGCGCATTGGAACGGCCACATTCGCCTTAACAACCGCATCATCCCGGCGCGCGAGTTCGGCGGCGTGATGACGCTGGTGCAGGGCGAGCACAAGGGAAAACCGACGGCCGTGAATCTGGGCATAGCGCAGTGCCGCGGTGAATTGATCTTCGCCGTGGACTCGGACGTCGTGCTCGAGCCGGAAGCCGTGGAACAGGCTGTCGCCGCGTTTACGGTCGATCCCAGGTTAAAGGCAGCGACGGCGCACTTGATTATCGATCCCAACTTGCTCGTCGAGGCCAACGATAAGGGCCACGTCCGACTGGACCAAGATGATTTGCCCATCCTAAAGGAACTGACTTTCAGCCAGAAATTCCTGGCTTCGGCACAGTTCTTCGAATACCTTCAAGCGTTTCGTATCGGACGCCACGCCGAAGCGGTGCGTGAGGAACTGTTTACCCTATCGGGCGCCTGCGCAATTTTCCGCCGAGATGTCATCCAGCGGATGAACGGCTATCGGGGGCGCACAGTCTCAGAAGATACGGATGCCACGCTGACTCTGCAGCGCGCCAAAGAACGTGTTGGATATCTTCCGCAGGCGCGGATTCATCTGGCTCCCGTAATTAACTGGCACGATTTGTACTCGCAACGCGTGCGTTGGCAGCGAGGGGAAATCGAAGTCATGGCCGTAAACTCAGACTTGTTGGGGAAGCGCGGTCGCTTTTGGAGCTGGACGATGCCGCGCCGGCTGCAAAACGACCATGCACTGGCGCTGCTGCGTTTGATCTGGGCCTTCCTGCTGCCTTTGTTCCCCTTTTTCGGTTATGCGCCGAGCGTAATTGCGCAAGCGGCGGCTTTAATGTATACACTGTACGTGGTCACCGACGCACTGCAGATGACGGTCGCCTGGCCGGTCTGTGCTCGCAGCGAACGTCGGCTGCTGCGCAAATCTGGGCTATTTTTGCCATTGTTGGCTTTGTATCGAACGATTGTTTACTTTTTCCGGCTGAGTGGCATATTGAAGGTATTGAGTGAAGAGCCGAAATGGACAACAAGAGGGGAATGGCTAGAAAATTTGCGCCTGCAGGAGCTGAAACGTTCCGTAGCCTGGTTGGGAGGGCTCGTAGACATCTGGGCAGAATAAACTGGAAGCGTCTCTCGAAAAAACATTTCGGGCCAGCGATGCTCGTCACGCTGGCTCTGTTCGTGTTGTTGGTAGGCGTCTGGTCTAAAGGCTATCCCATCGGCACTGATGCCTGGGGACATATCGCCAAAGCGGAATACTTGGCCGGCCAGATTCGCGCCGATGGATTGGGCGCATTTTTTTCCACAAGCTGGATGCCCAACTGGTATATGGGCGATGCATTCCGTACCTTTTATCCCCCGCTTACGACGTTGGTGCTTACGCCCATTGCCTATTTCACGCATGATCCCGGCCTGACCCATAAGTTGTTCGCCACGCTGGTGACGCTGGCCTTCACGCTGCTTTGCTATGGTTCGCTGAACCGAATGAGTGCATCGTGGCCTGCCGCTTTGGGAACGACTCTGGCGATGTGGGCGCCGTATCAGCTGCGAACCTTATTTTTCGAGGGAAACTACCCGCGTGTGCTGGCGTTGCTCGCTTTGCCTGTAATTGCCCTTTTTTCACAGCGGCTGTTGGACGGATCGCGCCCGAAGATGCCGAGTGTGATTGTGTTGAGCCTCTGTTGGGCCTGGGCAATCCTCGCCCACCCGCAGCAGGCGCTCATTTTTGCCATCGGTTTCGTATTTTACATCGTACTGCGACTGTTTATCGATGCGGATATCCCGCTGAATTGGGGGGCATGGTGGGCCTTGGGGGTGGTTGCCGGTGCGCTTCTCGTGGCGCCCTGGATCCTGCCTGCCTACGGTCGTGGGGAGATTCCCCAGGTCCCCTATTTACCGCAGGAAAAGGTGACGTTGTTTTCCACGTCGCTCGATTCTATCCTGCCGGCGGCCGACATCACCGGCGGGCAGATCCTCTTTGGCTTTGGCACGATCATCATGGCATTGTTGGCTGCCACTGCGAGACCGGATAAGAATCGCAGCGCCTGGGTTTTCGCGGGGATCATCTCGATATGGCTATCGTTTGGGTCGAAGGGAGTGTTGTTCAATTTACTGCCATTAAGCGGCCAATTACTGCCGGAACGCTTCCTCAACTTTGCAACCTTCGCCCTGGCGATCGGCGCCTCCGGTCTTGTACCGATTGGTAATCGTGCCCGTTGGGCGCGTGTACTTGTCGTCGTTGGAGCCGTCTTCATCGATCTCTTCCCCGGGTTGGGCTTGATTGGCAATCATCCCTATCCAGCGCAGCAAGCACTTCTATCTGATATTGATTGCCCGGAAAGTCACAGCGATTGCCGCATTGCTTTGTTGACCTACCCCGAACCGGATGCGCTGGAGGTTTATTTTGCCGCTCAGGACGAGCGTTTAATCAACGGTTGGGCGTTGGAAAACACGCCGCATCACAGGGCATTGCGGCGCGTACTCAGTGCGACGGAATGGAGTCCGGACTATCTGCAGCACCTTCTTTCGCTGTGGAACGTTGGTGTTGCGGTGGTTGGCGGCGAGGGATCGGGAACTGTAGCAGCACAATCCGCCCTGGAGGAGATCGGGTTTGAATTTCAGCAGGCCAGCGGGATCTACGAGATCTGGGTCGATGCACAACCGTCGGGAATGCTGCAGCGAATTCCGCAGCAACGCATGCTCTTGCTCGGCGATCGATTGCCGCCGTTTTTGATGACCTATCCATTCGCAGAGGAAGCCCGGGAAGTGAATCTTTCACGTCTCACGTCCGCTGAAATGCAGGCGTACGCAGCGATTGGTTTATACCGCTTTGAACGTTCGACGAATGCAATCAGCGAAGACGAAGTTCACATGATCGAGTACCTTGAAAATGGAGGGCGTCTGATACTGGAATTGAGCGGCATGGAGGAAGTTTTCGGCCGTATGTTGGATTTGCTCGGTGTGAAAGTGCTGCGTCTTTCCTTTCCGGAGACGATGCGTGTGCGCTGGGCCGATGAACTCGCCGGTTTGCCGGAAGCTCTGCCTCTGGACGTCGTGGCCCCGCAGGGATGGTCCGGCGCGATCTATCAGGGACTCGATACCGTTTATGGAGAGGTAGAATTCGATGAGGAATGGTATCCCATCCTGGGCTACAAGGATATTGGAGACGGACGCGCCTGGTTTATCGGTTTGAACCTTCTCTATTACGCGCAACTTCGAGGCAATAACGAGATGGCAGCTGTGATCCGAGATCTAACCCTCGAGGGGTTAGCGGTCAACCAAAACGTTGACGTAGACCCCTTAGCTTATTCGAATTTCGAGGCGCACGGCAGCGCTCTTAGCTTCGACACAGATCTGGACACGCCGCTAGAGCAGGTTCTGGTCTCCTACACGTATTCGCCTCGCTGGCGGGCAAGCGTTGATGGTGAGGAGACTCCAGTGACGGTATATGAAAATCTCATTCAGCTTTCGCTTCCCGCAGGGAAACATGAAATTCGCATTCAGCATCGGCCCTTCGGCACGATTTGGCCGATCTTGGGGTGGATCGTCAGTATTGTTGGAATGGGTGCCTTGGCTGCGGCCACGATTGTGGAACGCCGCACTTTCGTTCCCATTTTGGAAGAGACCGTTTCTTCTCGAAAGGATAAAATAGGGCAATATGCACCCTGCGCGACTTGCGGTTTCCTTTTTGCCCGACTGGGACCACCCACACCGATCACCTATCCATTCCAGACCGTCGACTGCCCAATTTGCGGTTTGCGTATGAATGATGAAGGTTTTCAACCCGGTGAAGAACCGTCCCTGGAAGAACGGAAGCAAAAGTTGTCCGATTGGCTTTACGAGCACGAATACGATCCACAAACAGTCCATGAAAAGTGGGGGTTTAAAGAAGGAGATTTCTTTGGAGATTCAGGCGACACATTGCGGTTGGAGTTTCCCTCCGCTTGGGAGGAAGTAGATGAGTGATAAGATATTAATTGTTGACGATACCACGGAGCTGCTCTTTTTCCTGGATTACATATTCCAACGCAATGGATTTGAGGTCGTGACTGCCGCAAACGGAAAGGAAGCGATCCGGCTTGCTAAAGAGACGAATCCCGATGTGCTTTTGGTCGATGTGATGATGCCGGGGATCGATGGGTTGGAGGTGTGCAGGCAGTTGCGCCAGAATGCTGATATGCATGAGCTTCCCATTCTGTTATATTCTGCAGCGGTAGGAGAGGAGATTCGCCAAAGGGCGCTCGAGGCGGGTGCGAATGAGTTCTTGGGCAAAACGATGAATCACGAAGAACTGGTTACGAAGGTGCGCAACTGGCTTGCCTCGGAAACTTGATCGCTTGCATTAGTAGGGCATTTCCGCAAGGCGTAAGGCATTTCATCTCGCTGACGTAGCGAAGACAAACCTGAACTGGCCGGCAAATCACACGTTTTAATCCACAGACGCTCACGAGATCGTGAGCGTTTTTTGTGTGATCGCTTTCATTCGAAAAGGTAGGCGAGGGCATCGCGAGCTGGCCAGGGCAGGGTGGTGGGTACTCCCGCAGTGCGCATAGCCACTTCCTTGCCTTCAACGACCTGACCGATCACGAATGCACATACACCGACGGCTTCGATGGCCGCCAGTACGTCATCCGTTGCTTGCGGATGCACGGTGAGTAGGAGCGCACCGGAAGCGATGGCCTCCAACGGATTCACGCCCAGCGCGCTGCAGACGGCTTGCGATTCTGAGGGGATGTATATCGCTTCACTTTCCAGCAGCATACCCACTTTCGACGCAGCACCCAGTTCCCACACACCAGTGCAGAGGCCCCCTTCGGTGGGATCGTGCATTGCGCTGACTCCTCCGCAGCGAGCAGCGGCCAGGGCTTCCGGAACGACGCTGATGCCAGGATCATAAAGGAAATTTTGTGCCCGGGTCAGAAGGTCATCCGGCAGCGATTTAAGCTTATCTGCAAAGTCATTGGCGAGGATGCAGGTCGCCTCGATGGGAACCCCTTTGGTAAGCACCAGCGTATCTCCAGGACGAGCGCCCTGCGGCGTGATCAAGCGTTCACGTTCGACTTCCCCTATCATGGTGCCGATCACGATGCAGCGATCGATTCCCGCCGTGATTTCCGTGTGCCCGCCGACGAGCGCTGCGCCGATACTCTGGCAGGCTGCGTCGATTTGATCCAGGATCTCAGCGATCTGGGTTTCATCGAATCTATCCTCGGGCAGGAGCAGCGTGGCGAGGAACCACTTAGGCTGCGCGCCCGTCGTAGCGACGTCGTTGGCGTTGACGTGCACAACGTACCAGCCGATGTTGTCCGCGGTGAAAGTGATCGGATCGGATTTCAGCACCAAGGCGCGCTCTCCGAATTCGACCACCGCACAATCCAGACCAATTCCGGGTCCCAGGATTACGTTAGCATCCGCTGGAGTGAGCTGCTGCAGCAGTCTGGACAACACTTGTGAGGGGAGTTTTCCAATGGGGAATTTGGCCATGGCGGGCACGCTTTCCTAGTGAAAGAGCCGCCCAATTGGACGGCTCTCTCGTTGGCTGCGGCATCCTTACTCATCACAGAGGAGGGATGCCGCAGCGTTTAGTTTGCCACTATTACTCATGGGCACCACCTCCTCTATACAGAGATAGCGAAGGGGAACAGAAGTTATCAATTTCGATAAACAGTATCCCATAGGTGGACTGGCAAGTCAATCAGATAATCAGCATTGCATCGCCGAACGAATAGAAGCGGTAACCGTCTTCGATAGCAATTTGGTATGCGCGCAGGATTCGTTCTCGTCCCGCGAATGCGCTGACCATCATCAGCAGCGTCGATCTGGGCAGATGGAAATTGGTCAGCATTCCGTCGACGACGCGAAAATCGAAACCAGGGAGGATGAAAAGGTCGGTACTGCCTTCGAAGGTCGAGATTGCCTGGTTGTTCTCTGCTGCCCTCGCCGCGGTTTCCAACGCACGTACGCTCGTCGTGCCTACGGCGATCAGTCTGCCTCCATTCTGCTTGCATTGTCGAACGGCGTCGACAACGTCCTGCGGGATGTGGCACCACTCCGAATGGATCGGATGAGATTGGGGATCTTCCCTCGCAACAGGCGCGAACGTATCCAAACCAACGTGCAGGGTAATTTTGGCGATTCGCACGCCCTTTGCCTGGATCCGGCCCAATAACTCCTGTGTGAAATGCAAGCCCGCCGTCGGCGCGGCCGCAGAGCCGGGAGTTTGAGCGAAGACCGTCTGATAGGAATCTGGATTTTCAAGCTTCGCATGAATGTACGGCGGCAGCGGCATCTCACCAATTTCCTTGAGTTCTGGGGTCACTGGCTGCGAGAAGCGGACTCTGCGGCGCGGACCCCCGAGATCCTCTTCGATTTCTGCCGTGATCCCTGCGCTCAGGGCAACGCGCCGGCCTGCTTTCAAGCCTTTTCCACCCACCATGGCTTCCCACGTTTGCGGGGCAAGACGTTTGAGCAACAGCAATTCCACCCGGCCACCTCCAGGGAGTTTCCTCCCGTGTAAACGGGCGGGGATGACGCGCGTCTCATTCAACACGATGACGTCTTTCGAGGTGAGCAATTGCGGTAGGTCGTGGAAGAGACGATGCTGGATTTCGTCGTTGTGGCGATCTAGAATCATCAATCGGGATGAATCTCGCGGATTTGCGGGATGCTGGGCGATGCGATCGGGAGGGAGCTCGTAATCGAAGTCGGAGGTGCGCACGATTGATTTACTTGAACAGTCGCAGGACGAGGTTGAGGATCAACGTTAATATCAGGCTGATTAGAATCGAACTCACGAGCGGGATGAAGCAGGAGCTATTCTCGCCCAATTGAAAACGGAGATCGCCGGGTAAATTGCCCAGCGAAACACCGCTGCGGCCGAGGAGCCATAAAATCCCTCCGATTCCCAGCAGAATCAGACCGGCTACGATGAACCACTTTGCGAACGTCGGCGTATCTGGCATCATGCGGTTTTAAATCTCAGGCAGGCGTGGCTGTTGTTTCGTGGGATGGGTGAGTTTCAAATGTTCGTATGCGCGCGGTGTGGCCACGCGACCCTGCGGTGTGCGGTCGATGAAGCCCAACTGCAGAAGGTAGGGTTCCACGACGTCCATAATCGTGTCGGCTTCTTCGCTGATGGAAGCGGCGATGGTTTGCAAGCCAACGGGTCCACCATCGAATTTGTGGATGATCGTCGTGAGCACCCGGCGATCCGAGTCATCCAGTCCGATGGGATCGATTTCGAGCAAACTCAATGCCTCTTTGGCATTTTCACGTGTGATGCGGCCATCGCCGCGAACCTGCGCGAAGTCGCGGACGCGCCTTAAAAGCCGCAAGGCGACGCGCGGTGTGCCGCGGGCACGACAGGCGATTTCCGCAATTCCCTCGGATTCGATTTGCACGTCCAGCACTTTTGCGCCGCGGGATACGACGGCTTCCATGGCCTGGGTGTCGTAGAAATCCAAGCGGTGTATCGCGCCGAACCTTGCGCGTAAGGGCGCGGTGAGCAATGCCAGCCGCGTCGTCGCACCGACGACGGAAAAGCGAGGCAGCTTGAGGCGGATCGATCGTGCGCTGGGTCCTTTGCCGATGGTAATGTCCAGGGCATAATCTTCCATGGCCGGGTAGAGGATTTCTTCCACCGCTCGTCCCAGGCGGTGAATCTCATCGATGAAAAGCACGTCCCCGGACTGCAGGTTGGTGAGGATGGCGGCGAGATCGCCGGCTCGCTCGATCGCCGGCCCGGAGGTCACTTTTATATTCACGCCCATCTCGTTGGCCAAGATATGTGCCAGCGTGGTTTTACCCAGCCCTGGTGGGCCGTAGAAAAGAACGTGGTCCAAGGCTTCCCCGCGCCCTTTTGCCGCCTGAATGAGGATGGCGAGATTTTCCGTCACGCGCTCTTGATTGATGAGCTCGTGCAGCATGCGCGGGCGAAGGGAAAGTTCGTTCAAATCTTCGACCTTGCGATTGGGTGCAACAATACGATCTTCTTTTTCAACCACGGTTCGGATTATACCGGAAGGAAGCTGCGGAGGAAACACGACAGTGAATGAATGCTGGACCGATCTGCGCTGTCAGGGCAGCTCCTGCCCGTGTTCCAATTTCAACCAACTTTGCGTACCAAATACAGATGGAACATCCAGGTCCAGTTTTGCATACACCTCGGGCGGTATTCCAAGATCAGCGAGATAGAGTTCTCCCGAATACTCTTTCAAGCAGATTTTCGGCAGGGCGAGGGTCAGGGTTCGTTCGGGATCCTTGATGCTGACTCCTGGCGCAGCGCCGGTTGTGGCGTGCACTCCGGATGGAGTATCCAGCGAAAGCACACGCGCGGCTTCGCGGTTACTGATTTCGATCAACTCCTTAATTCGACCCTGCGGCGCGCCACGCAGGCTGTAACCTAAAAGTGCGTCGACCACAAGGGCCGAATTTCGAATGGTTTGTACCGCCTCTGCCGCAGGGATAAGGGGCACTTTTGTGTTGCGGAGAATGTTGAACTGCGCCAGCGCAGGTTCGTGCAGATCCTCGACGTTGTTTGCCAGGATTAAAGATACATCGAGACCTCGATTGTGCATGTGCCGGGCAGCACAGATGCCGCCACTGCCGTTTCCGCCTGGACCCGCCAAGACGGTCACCGCGCGTCGGTGGTTGCCGAGCATGGCGAAGGCGTTTTCCGCCAAGGCCCTACCTGCGTTTTCCATCATTTGTAAAATGCCGAGCGTGAAGTCTTCGACCGCGATACGGTCGATTTGGCGCATTTCATCTGCAGTAACGGCGGGTACGCGAAGGCCATTTGGCGTATGAAACATGACGGGCTTTACTGCTCAGCAATCGCTGCTCGACGAGAAATCGCCGTGTTCCGCACAGCCGCGCAACCACTTGCGCCCAACTTTTCCCAGCAGGGCGTCCGCCGTTGCGGGTCCCCAACTTCCCGGTTCGTAGAGCTCCAGTTCTGGTGCGTTCTTTCCTTGGGGCAGGGTGATGAATGGATCGATCAATTCCCACGCTTTCTCGATCTCATCGCCGCGTGTGAAAAGAGCGGCGTCTCCGATGAGGGCATCCAGCAGCAAGCGCTCGTAAGCTTCCGGGATGGCGCATTCGCCGAAGTCGTCGGCGTAGTGAAACTCCATGTCGACGGGCCGCATTTCCGCGGTGGTATCGGGCACCTTGGCGTCGAAGCGCAGATGGATGCCTTCATCCGGTTGGATACACAACGCCAGAATGTTGGGAGTAATTTTATAGCCGGCCGGAAGTGGAAACATGACATGCGGTGGGCGTTTGAAGTGGATGATGATTTCTGTGGTTTTCGCCGCCAGCTTCTTGCCGGATCGCAGGAAGAATGGGACTCCCTGCCAACGCCAGTTTTCAATGTCGAAACGAATAGCCGCATATGTCGGCGTCTCCGAATCAGGTGCGACTTTCTCCTCGTCCCGATAACCACGATATTGTCCACGGATCAGGTAGCGGCCGAGATCCATATCCGACGGTTGGTGTATGGCGTTGAGTACTTTAATCTTTTCGTTGCGCAAAGCGTCCGCCTGAAACGTCGCCGGCGGTTCCATGGCGACGAGCGTGAGCAATTGCATCAAGTGATTCTGGAACATGTCCTTGATCACACCGACATCGTCATAAAATCCGGCTCGATGCCCGACGCCGACTTCCTCGGCGACGGTAATCTGGACGTGGTCGATGTAATTGCGATTCCAGATCGGTTCGAAGATCGTGTTGGCGAAGCGGAAGACCAGAACATTCTGGACGGTCTCTTTACCGAGGTAATGATCGATGCGGTAGATCTGGCTTTCATCGAGATGGGTATGGAGTGCCTGATTGAGAATGCGAGCGGAGGCGAGGTCGTCACCGAAAGGCTTTTCGATCACAATTCGGCACCAAACTCCGTTTTGATCCGTCATGCCGTTCTGGGACAATCCCGAAACGATTTCGGTGAAGAAACGCGGTGGTACGGCGAGGTAATACAATCGATTCCATGAGCCATCTTCGAACTCTGACAACGCAGAGCGCAGGTGCTGATAGTCTTCCGCCTCGGTCAGACTACCGTGGACGTGATGCAGGTGCGGGACGAATTGTTTCCACGCATCCGCTACGTCGTTGAAGTTCATGTGGTTTTCGATGCTCTTCTTCATGAGCTGTCGAAGGGTGTCGTCGTTCCAATCCCTGCGAGTGTATCCAACGATGTTGAATTGTTCCGGAAGCCTGCCTTTCAGGTACAGGCTGAAAAGCGCCGGCAGCAGCTTGCGGGAAGTTAAATCTCCGGAAGCGCCGAAGATGACGATGGTACATGTTTTGGATTGCTGCGCTGGCATAGGACTCCCTCTCATCATCGATCTTTTAGTATTTAAACACGCTATCCCTCTTTAAGATAGTGGATCTGAGCAAATCATACTCCACGGTAACGACCCGCGTTCAATTTCGTTGGATATTCGTTCATTATCTATCTTAAGCCCTTTACGATGATATCTTTAAGATGTCGAGCTTTTTTCACGGGCTGGATTTACCCTTCTGGTCTCGCACGCATGAACACGGTTTTCATTGAATCTCTCCATTTTTGGTGTAGTATGATTGCGGTTGGGTGGAGGCGCTTTAGCTCTGGCGGACAGGTGATCACGGGTACCAATTGAAGCGAGATGGACCAAGACAGATTTTTTCAAAAGAAGGATTTTGCAAGATGAAGCCGACGATTTATCAATGGAAAACGAAAGACAAGCTGCTATATGCGCTGGCGATGATCCCCTTTCTGACGGGATTCGTCGGGACTTCGTACTTGTTGTCGACATATTCGACGGCACTCACGCTGTTCTGGTTGTCCCTTTATATCCTCACAAACGTGTTCCAGGCAGGGTGTTGCGTTGGCTGTCCGTACCGAGGTCAATACTGTCCTGCCTTGTGCGGTGTCTATCTGGGTAATTTTCTTTCGACTATTCTATACAAAGACCGGCAGTTTGATGAGGCGTTTTTCGAACGCAATGCGAAGGCTGGAGAACTCATGCTGCTCGTTTGTATCGTCTTCCCGCTGTATTGGATCTTCCAAACGGATTGGCATCTGGTACTGGTCTATCTGCTGCTTCTTGGAGCTCACTTCGTCATTTTCATGCCCGCGCAATGCGAGAAGTGCGGCTACAACTCAACCTGTCCCGGTGGTCAGACGTGGTTGAGTTGCCGTCAAAAACTGGGGTTTTATAAAAGTCCTGGGAAATAATAATCCATCGGCTGCGGAAAATCTTCAGAGAGCAACGGGCATGGGAGCAGAGGCTAAACGAAATCTCGTCTTGATCAACGGCGCATTTCTGGTGGGCGTAGCCATTCCCCATCTGATCGACGATTTCCTCTATGGGATTCCGGAGGAATTCGGCCTAACCAATGTCCAGGCGCAGATTCTCGCAGGTATTTTCGCTGCGCTGCTGATTGTGGTGTTTTGGTTCGCCGCGAGAGGATTCCGTTGGGGTTACATCGGTACTGGATTTTTGGGTGGTTTCCTGGCTCTTGCGGGGATCTTGAAGCACGTTCCCTTGATGCTGCAGGCCGGGCCGTATTGGGGTGGCATCTTCTCGGAAACCCTGATTTGGGCCTTGATCGTGAGTGGAATTTCGTTGTTGATCTTGTCGCTCCATGTGCTGCGTTCTATCGGTGCCTGAAACGTCAGAGTAGATACCTCATCTGAACAGTGATCTCCTTCGACGGCTGCCGGACGAAACGCAAGTGTAGTGAGAGATGAAACAAAAACCAAGATCAAAACGCGAGCGAACATACTACAAGAATTTACTCGTCTTCACCGCTCGCGTCGTTGCCATCGTGGCGATGCTCCTGTATTTCGGTGTGCCGCTCATCGATGCATACGGCGCGCTGCACCCACCTCGCTATCCGATCGGTGACGTGTCGCCGGCGGATTTGGGTCTGGAATATCGTGACGTAACGCTGGTAACGAGCGACAATCTAGAGCTTTATGGCTGGTACATTCCTTCCACCAACGGAGCCGCAGTGGTCCTCGTGCATGCCTATAGCGGCAACCGCACGGGGACGATATACCATGCCGAGCTTCTTGCCAGGCACGGGTACGGTGCACTGCTATACGATACGCGCACGCAGGGGGAAAGTGAGGGTGATGTCTACGCTTTGGGTTGGGAGGATTTTCTCGACATCGAAGCTGCTTTGGATTATCTCCAGCAGAGACCGGAAGTTGATCCCGAACGCATCGCGTTGCTAGGTCTTTCCGCCGGCGCGAAGGCCTCGCTGTATACCGCAGCAGTCGACGATTCGATCGCCGCGGTCGTGGTCGAGGGGACACGCTGGCGCACGTTCGAAGACATGCTGCTGGCCACAGATCCGCAGTGGTATATCTGGCTGCCCACGGAATGGCTTTCCTGGCAGTTTGTCGAGTGGGTGACGGGAATACGAAACCCGACGCCGTTGCGCGAGGCGGTGCCACAGATCAGCTCCACCCCGTTGCTGTTAATCACGGCCGATGCTGATTTGGCCACCAGCCAGGCTTATTACGATCTGACGAATGGGCCGGCCACGATCTGGGTGCGAGATGAACCCGGTCATCAGATCGATGCACTCTTTGATGAACCCGAAGAGTACGAGCGGCGTGTGATCGGATTCCTGGACCAAGCCTTACACGTTCAAGACGAGTGAGTTGCTGGATTCGGCTTGCTCCGGAGGCAAGCGCCTTGCTCCCCCTGCGCTGCAGATTGCGCAAGATGGTTTGCCCCGATCGAGTTATTTCCAGAAGAATATAATCATCCCGATCACAAGAATCACGATAAAGACAATTATGTTGCACGTTCGTAAAAAGCTGCCCGCGCTGCGAATCCAGTCCGACAGAGGGACTTCTTCTCCGTCTTTTCGGCGGACGCTGAAATCTGGCAGCCTGCCGTACCGCAAGGTCGAGAGCCACCCGGGATGCAACTTTAAATCGACGTCCGAGTTCCCCAGCTCAAAGCTCGCAGGTTTCGACAGGTCGAGCGTATATCCGCAGGACGAGCAACGAATATATTCGTCCGGCGCGCCGACCTTGGGTCTGTTGCTGTGGATCTCTAATTCACCTGCACATTGGGGACATTGACGTGACAATATGCTTTGCAAGTCGGGTGATATGTCGTCGTGCGGATCATTGCTGTTGGGTCGGAAACCGTCCATCTTGATTTCATTCCTTATCTACGCCGGTTATTCGTTGGATAGATTGTGCCCATACGAAAAACCAAACTAAATTCGCTGCGAGTAT
Organism: uncultured Anaerolineaceae bacterium; assembly: GCA_964475265.1. Lineage (GTDB taxonomy): Bacteria > Chloroflexota > Anaerolineae > Anaerolineales > E44-bin32 > WVZH01. The sequence goes on from CAYYVY010000052.1 coordinate 19,489, forward strand.
CTTAGGCAATTCTGGACCTCCTGCCAAGTCTATTTTTTGCATGAGCCACTTGGTTGATCGCGAGGAGAAAGTGTTTGACGTGCTATCTTTCCTTTACTATACTGACTTGTGATAGCTTGTACGAATGTAGCACTATATTTTTCCTGCGACGCTGATGAGAGAATCGTACAGGCATCGAATCGTATTTGGATACGCAACTGAAATAACCGCTCCAAAATAAATCGCCTTCAGACCGGCTTTGTAGTTACCGGACTCAAGGAGGGCAGCAAAAGTGTTTGGCCTCGGGTTGAAACCGCTGCAAGAGGCACTCGACCGTAAAGCGGATGAAGTGCAGCGCGAATTTATCGAGTTGGGGAATCGAATCGAAGATATCGGCAAGCAGTTGCTCGAACTGCGCGGTGAGGAGAAGCAACAGCTGCGCAAAGAGCAAATCGCACTGCGCGTCCAGCAGCAGCAAGTTGCGGCGGACGTCAATCTTTGGCGTGAACGTGCCCGTGGCGTTCTGACCCAAGGCGGCCGCGTTGGCTTGCGAGCGTACATGGAAGAATTGACCGTACTCAACGAGCCTTCCATACAACCGGCAGTGGATCAAATACTCCACCTGCTTGATCTGCCGCCGGACCAGCTCTTAGCTGCCGAGGAAGAACCGCAAATCGTGGAACAAACCCCTGCGGGACGCTTGTTGGAACGAGCGCGTGTCGAGTACGACATTCGTACGGGTGATCCTTCCGTTCGGATGCGGGAAGCGATTGCCTTTGCCAACCGTCCAGGTATGGCGCAAGACGACTCGCAGGTAGAAGAGATGGCAGCCGCGATAGAGGATGCAGATCCGCTCGTGCGCGATGTGGCCATCCTGACGACGATACAATTGCATCGATTTCGTGCCTTACGTGTGGCGGATTTGGAACTCGCCCATCAATCCACCCAGTACCTCGCCCGCCTCAATCACATGGCTGTGGTACCGACGCTGATCGAGATTCTGGAAACGCCGCGAACGGGATATTTACTTCAAAATGACGAATCGGTCGAGGCGGACAACGATCGCTCGAGAATGATCGCGCTGCTGCGCTTGGTTGAGTGGCACACAACAGAAGCGCAAGCCGCAATCAAAGCACGGCAGTTCGATCGCGACGAGGGCATCGTCAAGGCGGCTGCACGAGCATTGGAGTTGTTTCCGGGACCTTGGTCGGGTCCCCTCAAAGGAGGTCCATCGAATCAATAACCTTCGACACGCTGCTTCCCTGGTGTGATCGTAGTTGCTGGCAGGTTGCCGGAGCTTCGTGCCAACAAGTCTTCTGTTATAGGTCAATGAAAAGGTCAGTGTAATAGTTCAATAAAAATGTCAGGGT
>CAYYVY010000053.1:0-19796 GCA_964475265.1 uncultured Anaerolineaceae bacterium
AACAACTCGTATATGACATCGAGCGACTAAAAAGGCATTTTCCGGCAGTGCCAGTAAAAGTTATCCTTGTTGATGCGTAATTACATCTATAATTGCCTCTGACTAATAAAGCAAGCTCAGTATTATAAAAGATACGCGGCTAATAATCCGGTCCCCCAAACACGGTCGGCCCGATCAGTTTGTCCAGGTGGAGTAGGATCGCCTGGATGCGGCCGTCCCACTCGGGGTTTCGTTCGAGGCGCTGCTGCAGCTCCAGCAGTATATGGCGGTAGGTGTTGAGGAACTCGAAGCAGCGATCGGAACGGCGCAGTTGATGCGCTTTCCAGGCGCGAATGAGATGCGAGAGCGCAGCGGACACGCCGTCTTGAAAGGCATCGTGTCGTTTGCGTTTGAGATAGCGCTCCGAATTCAGACGCCGCGCCAGCTGTCGATCGCGCCATGCGGTAAGCAGCGTTTTTCCTGGTCCGATGCCCTCGCCCGGGTGCGAACGGCGTTCGTCGCGCACTTCCCAGGCGCCTACGCCCACCCAGGAGGACTCCAGGCCGTGATCCCGCAGCCTGGCTTCACGTTCCTCGGTGTGGAATCGCTCGGTAAGATCGCGCCGCGAAGTCGAGCTTTCCGGGCCGCCGTTTTCAGCGGCATCTCCTTCAGCGATGTGCGCTTCATCTTCAAGGATGCGAAACGGCTGCATGGCGAGGAAATCTTCCACTTTACGCTGTGCCACGAAATCGCGGATTTCGCGTTTGACGATGGACGGAAGAATGCTCTCCCAGCGGCTCGTTCCCTTCTGGGTTACGGGTTGGCCGTATACCAGGCGACGCACGCCGCGCTCGTCGAAGGGATAGGGATTCTCGAGCGTGCGTTTCTGGCCACCGCTGTAGACGCGGAAGACCACCTGGACGTCGCGCGCATAGACTTCAATCCCCTCGCGAGTGATCGCCATGATCTCGTCCAGTTTGCTGTGGCGATCGCGCAGATCGACGACGTCGCGCAGGCGCGTGAATCCTTCGATGTGTCGATCGCCGCGTGCGAACACGTCGGGGATGGCCGCATCGCTGCGCTGATGTGCGCTGAGTACCCTGGGATAGCCGTTCTCCGTTTCGAATACGGCCGCGAAGCCGAGATGTACGTCTACGTAACCAGGTCCCCCAATCAAGACCACGGGATTTTCCGCGTTTTCCGCTTCGAGTGTTTCCAGGTTTCCTTGATCGACCCGCAGTGTGGGGTAGTTCAATCCAAGTACCGCGCTGAAGAGATAGCGGAAGGCTGTCCAGACGGAATCCGTGTTGAATAAATCGGCGAGATAGCGGGCACCAATGTACAGGCCAAGCAGCGCCGCAGCAATGACCGGCAGGATGTAGACCAGGACTTCGGGCTGGATAAAGGGCGTGAGTATGTTCAGCAGCAGGAAGCCGATGAGCCCCAACTCGTCCTGCAGTTCGGGATCGAGCTCCCCCGGAAATCCCTGGGCGGCGACGATGAGGAACCAATACACGGCAAAAGCGACGCCCGTGATCAATAAACGAATGACGGCGCCGCTGCGATTGCGGGCGAGAAAATGGGCGCGTGCCAGCCGGCCCAGTCTGCCGAGATAGGCCATCGCCGGAAAGCGCATCAGCCAGCGTTTGGGCCGTTCGAGGAACGACGAGGAGAGGGACGATTTCATGCTTCCCCTCCCGGCTCACGGCAGTCTTTGTCGAGCGCGGACAGCTCCCGGGCGATATCGAGCAGCTCGGCTTTCAAAGCCGGGCTTTCCTCAATCATCTCGTCCCGGGAACACAAATCGACGGTGTCCTTGAGGACGCAGCGGATCGAATCCTGTTTGCTGAGTGCAGGATTGTTGCGGATTTGTTCGTAGAGAACGCCGCTCAAGGTTTCGAAGAGAATCTCACCGGCCTCCGTCTGGCCTTGCTCGATGGCCCGGGCGGCTTTTTCCTGTGCGTCGGCGAGGGAATTCTGCACGTCGCTGGTCCATTCTTGGCGCCAGGCTTCCATACGCTCCCGCTGGACGTCCCCGGGGAGATAGAGATGCGAGAGATCCACGTCGAGCACGCGAATGCCGCGCGATTGCAGGATTTTCCATTCTCGATGTGCGCCATTCGCGGCTTTTTTTTCTTCACTCTGTGTATCGTTTTCCGGCGCGGTCAGACGCCGGCGGATATTGTCCCGTACGGCTTGAAGTGGCTGGACTTGTTCGGAGCCGAAGCTGGTCAACTCTTTGAGGCTCTTTCCCTTGACGATTTCGCGCCACAGATCGATGGTCAATCTCAGCGGCAGTTCCGTCCAGGGCAGATCTTCCACCTCGCCGTAAACATGCCCGTAGACTGCTTTTTCGACGGCGGAGGATTTCCAGGGATAGGGAGGCCGGCGGGCGAAACGCCCTTCGTGTGGCTCGACGTTTTCGCCCGGGTCGAGCATGAATTCGACGGAGATGTCCGTGGTGACCGGAATGCCGTCCTTGGTTACGGCGAGCGAATTGACGGATTCGAGCGCGGCCGCTTCTCCCGTGGGCGGGATGAATCCCTCCACGGCGCGAATCTGACGGCGTAAATCGACAGCTTCCTCGATGCGTTCGCCCGCATCGGTGAAGACCAAGCCGGGGCCGACGGAGCGGGTGAATTTGACATCCGTGCGCAAGACCGCCCCCGAGGCGTAGTCGATGAGCAGGACGCCGGGCCCGTTCCGCCTGCGCTTGTCATGCGTTTCGATGACTTCCCCGTTGCGCAGAAATGTGACCGGTCCGCGTTCGCCCAGTAAAAACCCGAGCAGCCTGCGGACGCTGGCCGTGCGTTCCGAGTTCGTCCGCACGGGAAGCACGAATTGTGCGCCGATGGTGACCGTTGTAAATAGGACGATCAACGCGATTCCGAGATGGGTCGCCGCCGTGGTCAAGCGGGCTGATGCCTCGCCGACAATGGCCAGGAGGAACAAGCCAGCGCAGCCGCCGAACAGCGCCAGGCTGAGAATCGTGGCAATCCACTGGCGCGAATCCTGGGCGGCGATCGTCAGGGAGAAGGTAAAGGCGCAAAAAGTGAGCGAGAGGAATAATCCGCCCCAAAGCCCGACGAAGCGCAGCAGTGCGGGCGGCGCTGCTTGCACGCTGACGGCTTGGAGCAATAAGTAGTACGGCAAGCCGATTAAGCACAACCATAGGAATAGGATGAAGCCGGTTCGGCGCCGAAGCGGAATTCTGTTCATGCCTCCGTGATTGTATCCCAAAGGGAGAATGAGGCCAAATCTGGCCGACGGGGCTGAATATCGCTGCTGCCAGCTTGCGCAGTTAACCGAAATCGGCGATGCTATCCCAATCAAACGGCGAGGAGGTCGTTGATGCGAAGGTGGAATCGTGTCGGGATAGCGTTGCTGGCGTTCGTTCTTTTCCCGGCATCCGCTTGTCAGATCATGGACCCCGTTATCCGGCGTACCACCACGCCGGTTCCGGAATGGGTTTCCTCGCCCAGGGAATACACCACGCCGGTGAGTCTGTTCGACGATTTCAGTGACCCCACGAGCGGGTGGGAGATCGGTGACTACAGCGTGGGAAGCGTGGGTTACGCCGAGGGGGAATACTTCGTCCGCGTAGAGGACAAGGATGTCTTCACCTGGGGTCAGCAGTTCGAATATTTCGGAGATGTGACCATCGAAGTGACGGCTCGTCAGGCCAGCGGACCGGAAAACAACAACACAGGCTACGGCGTGATGTGCCGGGTGAACTACGATGCGGAAGTGGGTGAACTCGAGGGCTATGCCTTTCTCGTTTCCGCTGATGGATATTACGTCATCACCCGTTATGTCAGCGGCAACAGCTCGAATCTCGATGGGTGGAACGTATCCAACGCGGTCCGTCAGGGCAGCGGGTCGAATCAACTGCAGGTGATCTGTGAAGGGGAGCGGCTATTGTTCTACTTGAACGGCGTGCGCGTCGCTGAAACCTGGGACGATAGTTTTTCGAGCGGGGACGTCGCCCTGATTGGTACGACCTATGAGTCCGGAGCGGCAGAATTCCGCTTCGATAATTTTTCTTTATCCACGCCCTGAGCCGCGCAGGCCGGTTCGGCTCATCAGGTTCTGTGCGAAAACATCGGCTGCGCGGCTTCCCAACCCGATCGATTTCCATTGTGGTCTATCAACAGAATTCAGCGCGGTACAAGGGGGACAAATGGACACTTGCCTTATGGCGACACTCGATATACTCTTAGGTCGTTCGCACTGTATAAATCGAACCGGAATCGAGAGCACTCCTATGGTTACACGTCAATCGGAATTGGTCCGGGTTCTGGGCAGTCTTGCAGAGGATCTCCCCAACCCGCTGTGGGTGGCACTGGTCGATAACGACGGACTCGTCGTTGCCAGCGTACCGCCCAACCCGCCCGCGGAGCCGGAAGCATTCTCGGCGATGACGGCCGCATCGGTGATGATGGGCGAGCGTGTGCTGAACGAGATCGCCGGGGGCAATCTGCGCTATACCAGCGTCGCCGGCTCGGATCGGCAGCTGCTCACCGTTGCGCTCAGTAAAGAGCGTCTGCTTTCGATCGGTCTGGGACCGGAGGTCCCACCGCACGATACGTTCGGTCCATTGAGTCGAAGAGTTCCTGAATTGCTCAAGGCGCTCAAGCGACGCTATGGAAGTGAACTATAACGTCATCATTGCCCATCCGATCTTTTTACAGAATCTTGAAATATTAAAATGCATGCTCATGGGGTTGGTGCACGCTGTTCTCGGGTGCGAATAGGATCCTTTTTTATAGGCTGCGATTGCATCTCAAAGTTGCTCGAACGGACACACGGCATCTACAAATCTTGAGCTGAATAGGGAGGAAGACCCATGCGTAATCGAATTCCACTCGTCGTAACGATTTTTCTCGTACTTGCGGTTCTGGCCTGCAATCTGCCGCAACCGGGGCCAACCACGGAGGAACCTCCAACACCGGAACCCACTCTAGAACCGACGGACGAACCGACGGCGACGGAAGAGCCTGCCGTGGAACCGCGCGTGGTCGTTTTCACGAGCGGAAATTTCGAAATCTACAATTTGGATGGCACGTTGAGCGAGACGCGGCCTGCAGCCGGATTGACGGAATGGGCGCACGCCAACACGTACCAGATTGTCGGGGACACGATCTACTACGTCGACAGCGGGGGGAACAGCTTGGGCGGCAATGTAAAGCGCGTGACTCCCGGCGGTGTCGACAATCTGGCTTACTCCGCCGTTCCCAATATGGCCGCGCTGACCTTCTCCGTTTCGCCGGACCAGAGCAAGATCGCCTGGGCCGCAGGGGAGTGGGCCAACAGCGAACTCTGGACGGCCAACATCGACGGTTCCGACATGCATACGGTGATGCAGTTCGATCCGACGAGCGGGCTGGAAGATTTTTACGTGCTCGAAGTCTATCGCTGGGGGCAGGCCGGCAATCTCTTCTACGTGTGGCAAATTTCGGGCATCGGGGATCTGCTCTACTTCGGATACTCCAGCATGTACGGTTACGATCCGGCGACGAACACCTATTCGACGTATTATGCTGCAACTCCCGGTGGGGGAATGCCTTGTTGGAGCGCCATCTCGCCCGATGACACATTATTAACCGGCACTTGCGATGGCGGATCAGGAATCCAGGGCCTGCGCGAGCGGGATCTGGCCACCTCCGCCGAGACCGTGCTGCCGATGCTGCCCGATCAAGAGCAAACTGGTGGTGTCTCCTATTCACCCTCCGGCATCAAACTGGCTTATGCTTTTGGAAGCAGAGGCATGGATCCGGATGATATCAATGGATGGATTGCTGTGCGTACTGCGCCTGGTGTGAATCCAACAGTCGTCACTTCGATCGCCAACGGCTACTTCCAGGATATCTATTGGGCCAGCGAGGACTTGCTCGTCGTGCAGGGGACGGAAAATTGGGTCACAAAAGTCTTTCTGCTCACGCTGGACGGTGCCATCACACATTTCCTGGACGGGGAGTTGATCGGCCTGATGTGGGAGTGATATCGTTCGATACTACAGGTAAGTAACGAAAGCAAACCGCAGGAGCATGCCGGAGAACGTTCACCATTCACGCTGCTGCGGTTTGATCTTTTCGCCGAACTCCCTTAGACTGTAGCTGTGCTCGCCAAAGTCCACGCCGCAGCCATCATCGGGCTGGAGGGGGCAATCGTGGAAGTGGAAGTGGACACCTCACGCGGGCTCCCCTCCTTTAAGATCGTCGGATTGCCGGACACCGCCGTGCAGGAAAGCCGCGAACGCGTGCAGGCGGCGGTGAAGAACGCCGGCTTGGTCTTTCCGCGCCAGCGGGTGACGGTCAATCTGGCGCCGGCCGCCCTGCGCAAAGAGGGACCGGCCTACGATTTGCCCATCGCCATCGGCACGCTGGCCGCTTCGGAGCAGATCGCGCCGGAGTGGCTGGACGGCGCCCTGGCGGTGGGCGAGCTGTCGCTCGACGGCTCGGTGCGCCACATTCGCGGTGTGCTGCCCATGGCGGCGCTGGCGCGCCAGATGGGATTCCGGCGGCTTTTCGTCCCGCAGGAGGACGCCGCCGAGGCGGCCCTGATCCCCGATATCGAGGTGGTGCCGGTCGAATCGCTCACCGCCCTGGTCAATCATCTCTCGGGTGTGGTGCCCATCCCGGCGTGTACCAATACGCATGGCCCCAACGGCAGCGTATACGACGGTCCCGATTTCCGCGAGATCAAGGGACAGGAGCACGCCAAACGCGCCCTGGAGGTGGCCGCCGCCGGCGGGCACAATTTACTCATGGCGGGGCCGCCGGGTGCGGGCAAGACGCTGCTGGCGCGAGCCCTGCCTTCGATCCTGCCGGAGATGAGCGTCGAGGAGGCGCTGGACGTCACGCGCGTCTACTCGGTCGCCGACCTGCTGCCCAAGGAGATGCCAATGATCCACGTGCGTCCTTTCCGTGCGCCGCACCACACCATCTCCAACGCCGGATTGGTGGGCGGCGGCAACTGGCCGCGGCCGGGCGAAATATCGCTCGCTCATCGCGGCGTGCTCTTCTTGGACGAACTGCCCGAGTTCGGCCTGCGCGTGCTGGAAGTGCTGCGCCAGCCGATGGAGGACAAGGTGGTTACCATCAGCCGGGCGCGCGGTTCGTCGTCCTTCCCGGCCAACTTCATGCTCGTGGGGGCCATGAATCCCTGCCCCTGCGGCTACTACGGCGACGTGCAGCGCGAGTGCACCTGCTCCAGCGCCACGGTCACGCGCTACCAGAAGCGCATCTCGGGTCCGCTGCTCGACCGCATCGACATTCACGTCGAGGTGCCGCGGGTGGATTTCGACAAACTGACCGACGACCGCATGGGCGAACCGTCCGAGGTCGTGCGCGCCCGCGTGCAGGCGGCCCGGGCGATCCAGCGCCGGCGCTTCAGTGGAACGGAGATCACCTGCAACGCCGACATGGGACCGGGCGACGTGCTGCGCTTCTGTAAATTGGACGAGGCAGGGCGGGTACTCATTCGCCAGGCGATGCAGCAGCTGCAGCTCTCGGCGCGGGGGTATCACCGCGTGCTCAAACTGGCGCGCACCATCGCCGATCTGGAAGGTGTGGAGGATATCCAGACCTCGCATCTGGCCGAGGGGCTGCAGTACCGGCCGCGGGGAGGGGATTGAGGTCGGTTCGTTTGTTCTATTTCGAAGCGCAATTTCAGCGCTTTGGTTGCGTTCCCGGATGCATGGCAATACAATCGTCTTGACTCGATCGGAGCAGGAGACGAGTATGCCGATCCATAATGATCGCATCCATACCCACCGTTTATCGCTGTACGCCATCGTAGGGCTGCTGATTTTACTCAACCTCACGGCTTGCGGCGTTCCAACCCCCGAGCCAGCGGAAGCGGTTCCGGCGGCCGCAACCCCCACGGCAACCAGCGCGCCTGCCGTAACCCCAACCTCCGAAGAGGTGCCGGTCCTCATCGATCCCACCGTTGACACCGACCCCATGGATATGTTCACAGAAACGGAGACGCCGCTGGGCGGCGGTGGGCGGATCATCTTCTCTTCCGAGCGCGAGGAAAAATACTCCTACGACCTGTACACCATGCTCCCCGACGGCTCGGACGTGAGGCGCATCACGGAGACGAGTGAGGAATCGGAATTGACCGCCAGTTGGTCTCCGGACGGGGTGCATATTGTCTTCGAGTCGAGATCGCCAACCCGATCGTCATTCTTGTACGTCATGGATATCGAAACGGGTGAAAGGACCCTGATCCTGAAGTCCAATCGCTATGCCGGAGACCCGGATTGGACCGATGCCGGCATCGTGTACTACGAGGGGCGCTGCACGATCGAAAGCTGCTGGTCGGACGTGGAGAAGATGACCACCGAAATTTACGTCATCCAGCCGGACGGCAGCGAGCGCACGGCGCTTACGTTCAGTTCCAGATGGATGCACGGCCCCTCCTGGTCGCCGGACTTCGAGAAGATCGTGTATTCCTGTGGAAGTCCGTATGCGCTTTACCTGATGAACGCCGACGGCAGCGGTCAGGAAGCTCTCATCGCCCTGCCAGGCGACGCGCTCGATCCCGCCTGGTCCCCGGACGGCGAATGGATCGCCTTCGCCACCAACCGGCACGTGAAGTTCGAGATTTACATGGTGCGCCCGGACGGCAGCGATCTCACCCGGCTCACGGACGATCCCCACAACGACGAATTTCCGGCCTGGTCGCCGGATTCGCAGTTCATCGTTTTCACGTCGGAACGAGACGGCGATTCCGAAATCTACATGTTGGAAATCGCCAGCGGCGCGTCGACGCGCCTGACGGACAGCCCGCTGAACGACAAGATGCCGGATTGGGCACCTTAGCCGGGCGAGGGAGGAATGGTGGAAATAGGTCGACACGTCGACAGAGAGATTCAGGGGACTCCCCATGCGTGAGCTGCATCCCGAGATCGCCCGCGTGATCATTTCCGAAGCGGACATTCAAGCCCGCGTGGCGCAGATTGCCGCCCAGCTCGAGGAAGATTACGCCCACGCCGATGAAATCTACATGGTGGGGATCCTCAAAGGCGCCTTTATCTTTCTCGCCGATCTGGCGCGCTGCCTGAAGATGCGCCATATCGTGGACTTCATGGCCGTTTCGAGCTACGGCATGACGGCGACCACGACCGGCGCGGTGCGCATCCTCATGGATCTGCGCGAGCCCATCCACCATCGCCACGTGCTGATCGTCGAGGACATTCTGGACTCTGGCAACACGCTGGCTTATCTCTATCACACCCTGCAGGAACGCCGACCGGCATCGTTGAAGACCTGTGTGCTGTGCAAGAAGGAACGGGAACACGCCGAAGTGCCGATCGATTATTTGGGATTCGAGATTCCCGACGTGTGGGTTGTGGGGTACGGGCTGGATTACGCCGAAACGCACCGCACGCTGCCCTACATCGGGGAACTCAAGCCTGAGATCTATCAGGACGTAGAATGATGCCGGTGCGTTTCGATTGCTCCGCTCTGTCCGCAAACCCCGGTCTGGAAAACGGAATCTGCGGGTGATCCAGCCCATCGATTTACCCGAACCGAAACAGCAAAGTACGTTCTCGCTCGAAGCGGCGCTCGCCGGGCGCCGTTCTGTGCGTCAATTCACTTCGCAAGCATTGACGGCGCAGCAGATTTCGCAGCTGCTCTGGGCGGCGCAGGGACAAACGCATGCGAACGGTTTGCGAACGGCGCCTTCCGCCGGTGCGCTGTACTGCCTGGAACTCTATCTGATCGATTCGCAGGGCGTCTTTCATTACCATCCCGGCGAGCATGCTTTGTCGACGCACGCGGAGGGAGATCTGCGTAAGGACGTATTCCACGCAGCGCTGGAGCAAGATTCAATTCTGCAGGCGCCTTGTACGATCGTTTTGGCGGCCGTGTTCGCCCGCATTGCCGCAAGATACGGCTCCGAACGTTCAGCGCAGTACGTCCACATGGAAGTGGGCCACGCGGCGCAGAACATTCTGCTCCAGGCAGTGTCCTTGGGCCTGGGCGCCGTGCCGATCGGCGCCTTCGAAGACGAGCGCCTGCATTCCGTCCTCACGCTGCCCCACGACCACGAGCCGCTTTATCTCATCCCCGTCGGTTATCCTGGTTAACAGCACCCGGCATTTTGGTTTTCCAGAGACGAACGCTTTAGCGTTCTTTAATAGAGGCGGCTTGGATTTCCTTTTCTAGATAGCAATTAATATTGAAAATATCTACATAAATAGCAATATTACTTGTCAATTCGTGTTTCCTCATTTACACATAGGGGTATAATCACGGGGTGTGTGGCATCATTCGTGCACCGCGACATGCTGCACACTCAGATCCATAAGGGTTAACGATGGCCAGGGACCGAAGACCGGCAGAAGATTATTCCATCGCAGAACTCGAGGCGCTTCTGGCGCGGAAAAAACGCGAGTCGCGTGAGGCGCGCCTGCATGAATTCAGGCGCAGTGGGCGGGCGATGCGCATCCAACCCGCAGCGCAGGATCGGATGACGTCTGCATCGATCGATGAGGCGGAAGCGGATCAGAACGAAAAGGAAACCAGAGGCGGTGCAGGCAAGATCTTCAACCGCTTTCTCCTGTTGATTGAAATCCTGGCCGTTCTGGGCCTGGCTTTCGTGCTCTTCAGCGGCGTTGATGCACTGCAGGAACTCAACCAGGAATCCGCTGCGATGCTGGGGGGAAATCCGACGCCCACGGCGCTGATCTCGGCGGTCGTCTTGCCCTCCGGCCACACGCCACCGACCTCAGCCGGCAGTTCGCAGCCGAACGATGCTGAAATTCCCGAAAGCATGCGTCGATTGGTCCAATCCATGCCTTCGGTAGAAGTTCCTACGCCCGGTCCGGAGCAGGCGCGCAACATCTTCATTCCCGCGATCTGGAACGCGCCGGCGCCCGTCGTTCAGGGAGACGGCTGGGAACAGTTGAAGCGCGGCGTTGGGCAGCACGTCGGCAGCGCCAATCCGGGCGAAAACGGAAACGTCGTCCTTTCGGCACACAACGATATTTTTGGCCAATTGTTCCGCGATCTTGACCAACTCAAGCCGGGCGACGAAATTCTGATCAGCACGGCTTCACGCCAGTTCACCTATCGAGTCACCGGTCTGAGCATTGTCGAGCCGACGGACGTGAGCGTCATGGAAGCTACAACGCGTGCGACGGTCACGCTGATTTCCTGCTATCCTTATCTGGTGGACAATCAACGTATCGTGGTGACCGCAGAATTGGCCGATGGATAGATTCTCGAATTGAGAACCTATAAATCGAGTAGAATTGCAGCCATTCTATTCTTCGAGGAGGCACATCTTGGGAAGTAAACGCAGCAAGAAACGGGTTCGCAAACCCAATCTGCCGCAAGAGACCTACCTTGCGGTGAAGGAGAAAGGGGCCGCGTCCGTCGCTTCGGACGGTAAACAAGTTGGTTTTAACCCGGATTATTCTTACGTGATTAAGGATCTTAAACGCATCGCCGTGTTGGCCGGCTTCTTCATCAGCCTGTTGATTTTCTTGTCCTTCTACCTGCGCTAGCCGGGCCCAACTATTGACAGCTGCGAGGTTTCATGCAAGGCAGCGAGGATAATTTACGGGTACGATTTAGCCTTCGCTGGAAAATTACGCTCCCATTCATGTTCTTGGCACTGATGCTGGCATTGGGGGCGATTGTGGTCGTTAACCGGCTGTCCGTAGAATCGGAGCAGCTGCAGTTTCTGCGTCAACTGCTCGACAGCGGCCAGCAGGCGACGGACGAAGTGGTGCGCATCGAGGAACGTTTGTTGGAAGTCGAGCGCGCCATTGCCAACACTGATGGTGTGGTCTCGTCGGTTGCTCTGGGCGATGCGGAAGAATTGCGGGAGAAGATTCTGGGGTTGATCATCAACTCGCGCATCGATGTCGCCGTGATTCTCGAGCGCGATGGCACAAGTCTGCTGACCTCCCGCCGCAGCGGTGCGGAAATTCCTGAAATCTTGCGCGGGGAAGGCTTTTACAGCGATTGGGACTTCGTACGCCAGGTGCTGCAGTTGGATTCAAGCAGCAGCGCCGTCGTGGATGAAGTCGGTGAAAAGCAAGTTGGCCTGCAGACCATCCGCTTGGGAGATGATGAAGTACGGGTGCTTTTCGTCGCCGCGCCGCTGCTCAACGAATCCGGCACCATCCTGGGCGCAGTGCTGACCGGCGCGTATTTGGATAACGTCGTCGAGCAGTTGAGCCAGAGCGCGCGCACCGCGATCGCCTTCTACGATGCGCAAACCGGCCAGTTACTCAGCACTACATTTGAAGACCAATCGACGTGGGAGCCTCCGGATTTGGCACTGTCTGCGGCGTTGATCGAAATCGCCCGGGATGATGATCGGAGCGAAGATCCATACCGCACCATCAAGGTGGCGGGAAAGACGTACGGTGAGATCATCACGCCCTTCACGGTCCGGCAAGGGACGATGGAATTGGGCATGTTGGGCGTGGCTTTGTACGGCGCCGAAGATCCCGACCTGGCTTACGAAACCTATCAGAAACGAATTACGTCCATCATCGTCATCGCAGGATTGGCTTTGGTCCTTGTAGTATCGGTTGGGTTGTATCTGTCGCACACGATAACGCGACCGTTGATCGACATCGCCGAAGCTTCCGCACACGTCGCAGCCGGCGATCTGACGACACAGGTTGCGACCCGCAGCGGTGACGAGGTCGGCTTGCTGGGGAGAGCGTTCAATCGCATGGTCGAGGAATTGCGCGAAGGCGCCATGTACCGCAACCTGCTCAGTCGCACGATGAGTCCCGAGATGCGTGAAGAATTGCGTAAAACCATGCAGAAAGGGGAGTCATTCCATCAAGGCCAAGTCGCGCGTGGCACCGTGCTGTACGCGGAAATTCGCGGGATCGCGTTTAAAGACGGCGACAACGATCCATCCGAATTGATGCGAAGCTTGAATGAGTATTACGCTTCGCTGTCCGAGATCGTGCATCAACACGGCGGTGTCGTGCATACGTTCGACGGCAGGTCGTTAATCGCCATTTTCGGCATATTGCCGCGCAACTTACCGCCGCAGGTCAGCGCACTCCAGGCGACTCACGCCGGCTTCGAAATGCTGGCCGCGGTGCGCGCCATTCAAATCACGGCCGACATGGACAGCCCGCCGACGTGGGACATCGGGGTTGGTTTGTCGACGGGCACAGTACTCTCGGGAGGCCTGGTGACGGAAGATCAAATGCATTACACGGTGATCGGCGAAGCGCTGCAGATCGCAGAATCGATTCAGCGAATCACACGCGCTTCACCAAGCGGGCGATTGGTCATCGATCAGCAGACTTACCGCTACTTGAAGAGCGTCCGGTCGCAATTCGAGTTCGGACGCGAGGTACAGGTACAAATCGAAGAGCTGGGCAAAGAAGTTAAAGTATATGAGGTGTCCGATCGCAGCAGTCGCTTGATTGATTGACGCTCGTTAATCGCCTATTTACCCGTCCATCGGGGAATGCGATCTCATTGGTAGGACTTCGGTCATATAGCCAGTATTCACTCGAAGGCCGTATGCTAAGGGGTAATCGTATCAAGGGGAAGATATTATGGGTCGACGTTGGTACGTTTCCGCGGCAATCGTCTTTTCCACGCTGTTGGTTGTGTGGGGAGCTGCAGCGTTCTTTCTAAGCACGGCTTCTGCGCAAAGCCTGCCGATTTCCATGCGCCTGGATTCGTATTTGGGCGCGGATTACAGCGCAGAGGCGGGTGGTTCGATACTCGAACCGTTCCAACTTTCCATAATTGGGGATGCGCTGCGGGACGAGGGTAGAACCTCCGAGGAAGCCTCCGATCAATCGGATTTGATCAAGCTGGCCCTGGAATCGCCCATTCCCACGGCGACGGCGCTTAATTTTCAGGGAGACGAACCACACACGGCGACCCCTTCCAAGTCGCCGGCTCCCACCAAAACGGACGAACCGACCAAAACGCCGAAACCTACCAGTACACCCAAGCCGACGAAAACCGCCACCGAAAAACCGACCTCGAAACCCGCCGACAGCGATACGAAACCCCCGATCATCTACGATTATGAAGAACGCAGTCCGGCTGGTGGCGGACTTGAATCCTGCAACGCGGTCATCCGTGTCTATGGTTTGAAAGTCGTTGACCCGGCCTATTCGAAGGGGCTCGAGAGGCTGCGGCTCAAGTATCAGGATCCAGTCAGCGGGGAATGGATCTATGGATCGCCGCTCTATCCCTCTCCGCCGGATGGGTGGGATTTGGGTGAACAGTGGGTAGGATATTACGATTTATCCATCGAAGTGCACATCACGCCATCATGTGGAGATGCGTTTGCCGGAGCCGCTGGCTTTTCTGATGCCACGGGTTCGACCTGCTCCACCAGCTTTACGGTCAAGGCTTGGGCCGAGGACATAGCCGGTCACGAAGGCTACGAGACGATCGCCACATACCAGGTGCCTGAATCGTGTGTTTACGAGCCGGAGCCGACGGCAACGCCTGAACCGACAGCCGAGCCCACGGATGAACCTACCGATGAACCAACAGACGAGCCGGTCGATTAGTTGTGGTTCTTCCTGAGTAATCCCGATAACAAACGACGGGCGGTACACCACCCGTCGTTTGTTTTGTCCCACGTTGGTAGCCTACATTAACTCTTGCTGCGGCGTTTCTTTTCCGCCCAGGGCAGGAGCGCGATCCCGAGCGCCAACGGGGCACCAGGGCAGGGCAGGGAAATTTCACGGCTGCGATGATCCTGCTCTTCGTCCACGCCGGTTGCCGAACCGTCCTCTGCATCCGTAGTTACGTCAGTTCGATCGGCCGGGATGTCTACGTCGTCACCTTGAGTATCTTCTGGCACGACTTCGTATGCGACGCCGTCTGCGATGGCGATTACCTGATCACCGAGCGCAAATCCGGCGGCCAGATCGCTGCGCGCATTTGCCAGGGCGAAATAGTCTTCGGACAAGAAGGGGACTTTGACCGTGTCCATACTTTCGGGATCGAAAGCCGTGTCCGTCCAGATCCCATCGATGAGACGATAGGTTCGCGATCCGGCGATGCGCACGAGGTCACCTGCTTCTTCGTCCGGTGCCAGCGGGACGTCGGCGTCTTTGTATTCCCCTTCGGCCGCGGCGCGTTCGAAGGCACCCTCTCCGGAAACCGCCGCCGGTTCACTTTCCATTTCCTCCAGTGCATTGGCGGCGATGTCCTCCTGGGCTTCCGCACCCAACATCTGCGGCTCCGTGACCAGGTAGGACGTGTAGGGCGTGACGATTCCGTAGCGAATGCTGAGCTGCACGATTTGATCGACGATCTCCTCGTTCGGACCTTGCAAACGTACCTGGTTCAGCAAAGCGCCGATCTTGCGCGTCGCCCAGAGTCTCGGTAGAAAATCCGGGCCACCCGAAGAGCGGAAAGTATGGTCTTCGTATTCGTAGGTCACCTTGCGACCTTCCACGCTGCCGTGCAACTCGATCGAACCGCCGCCGGAGTGTTTATAACGGCCAACGAGCACCAGTTGACTTCCGGCAAACAGGTCGGGCAGCGGGTCGGGGTATAGATCGTGGACGATCACGTCGCCGAAATCGAGCTCGATGTCGGTCAGCACGGGCGTGCTGACTTTTGCGTAGAAGGCTGAAACCGTCTCGTCGATCGCTTGATCCGGCGTGACGTAGGTCGTGGCGCCGTGCATGCTGCCGGAAAGCGTATCGAGCAAGAACGTGTCGACGTCATAACCCACGCCGAAAGCAAAGAGACGCACGTTGTCGGGCGCTTGTTCCTGGATGTTGGCGATGATGTCCTCGCTGTCCGTGACGCCTTCTGTGGGCAAACCGTCAGTAAGGAAGAGGATGATCGTGGAACGATTTCGTTCCACCTGCGCCAGCGCTTCCAGCAGGGCGAGGTTGATGTCGGTCGAACCTGCCGCGGAGAGTGAATAGACCCAATCCTTGGCCTGCTCCGCTTCCTTCGCAGGACGCAGGCGATCATCATATGCGCGCGTCCCCGAACTGAAGGCGATGATGTTGAAGCGGTCATCGTCATGCAGATGGTCGAGGATGTAGACAAGCGCTTCCTGTGCCTGGATGAATTTCTCGCCATCCATGCTGCCGGAGCGGTCGAGCACGACGAAGACGTCCTTGGGTATGCGCTGATTCTGGTTTTCTTCCATGCTGGGTGCAGCGAGCAGCAAGAAAAATCCGTCTCCCTCTTCGGGGTCCCGATAGGTGATCAAGTTGAGGCCGATATCTTCGTCGGCGACGGAATAGTAGAGCTCGAAATCCTCGTCCGGTTTGACGTCGTTCTCCTCATAGGACACGCCGAAGCGGTAATCGTTGTCTCTGTTGATATCGATCGTGTGTGTGGGCGAGTAGATCGCACGCACGGGGTACGGGCTTTTCACGTCCACTGACACGCGCACGTCTTCGAGCGGCTGCGTCGAGAATTTCTCCGTGTTCAGGGGATAGCGATAGTGAACCAAGCCGTTTTCGACTTGCAGCACCTCGGTGTATTCGAGTTCGATGCGCCGTTCCTGACCCGGTTCGATGGGGAAGATCGACTCTTGTACGGCACCCCCTTCGAGATACTCGAGCAGGGCCGGGTCCCGGAGCGTTCGCACGATGTCCTCATAGATGTCCCGTGCTTCTTCGCGTTCGAGCACCTCACCTTCTACGGCTTCCCCGTCGATCCACAGCGTGAACTCGGTCACCGAGGCGCCGGGGGGTATGGGAAAAACGTAGGTGCCTTCCACAGTCCAATCGTTGTCGTTGCGGAAGACCTGATCGACGTGGGTGATGGCGACCTGGTTTTCGATGCTGACATCGACGTGGTGATATACGATGGCGAGCTGTGAAACGGGAAACGGATCATGACAGGGACCCGGATCGCAGATCGGTGGATCGGGAATGATGATGCCGTCGGCGCGTGCGGGGAAGACGACGACCGCAGCCATCGAAACGGTAAGCAGAACGAGGAAAACGGATCTCAATCGATACATGCTGCACCTCCAGAATTCGCGTGTGATGTGTGTAGCATAGACGTAGACATTGCGCCAGGAGTTCCCTCACGTATGCTGGAGATCTAAGAAAGTGTGCGCGCTGCAAGGGCAGCGAGGAGGAACCTGGATTGTGCCCCCATGGTATAATCGAAACATATCTCCCACAGAATCCGTGGGAGTTTCTTGTGTGGAGTCGAAATGCTGGAGAAATTGGCTGGCGTTGAAGAACGCCTCCAGGCCCTGGACGAGCAATTGGCACGTGCTGGCGAGGATCACCAGCTTGTAGCCGAACTGGCGCGCGAGCGGGCGGAATTAGAACCCGTCGTGACCGCCTACCGTGATTATCTGACCTTGTGCGAGGAACTCGACCAGGCGATCAGTCTGCGTGACAGCGACGACCCGGAAATGCGTGATCTTGCACAGGAAGAGATCGACAAACTCGAAACAAAGCAGGCGGTACTCGAATCCGGATTGAAATCCATGTTGATCCCCCGCGATCCCCGCGATCAACGCAACGTGATCGTGGAAATCCGCGCCGGAACCGGTGGAGACGAGGCGACGCTTTTTGCAGCGGATCTCTACCGCATGTACGCTCGCTACGCTGAAGGCCGCGGTTGGCAGGTGGAAATCCTGTCCTCCAACGAGACCGGTGTCGGTGGTTTCCGGGAAATCATCTTCATGGTTAAGGGGCGCGGCGCCTTCTCACGCTTGAAACACGAGTCGGGCGTGCATCGTGTTCAACGGGTACCTACCACCGAGTCACAGGGACGCATACACACTTCGACGGCCACCGTCGCCGTGCTGGCGGAGGCCGATGACGTCGAGATTAAAATCCCCGAAAAAGACATCAAGATGGACGTCTACCGCTCGGCCGGCGCGGGCGGGCAGAGCGTGCAGAAGAACTCCACCGCCGTTCGCCTGACTCATTTGCCCACCGGCATGGTCGTACAGTGCCAGGACGAGCGTTCGCAGCTGCAAAATCGCATGCGCGCCATGAGTATCCTGCGAGCGCGGTTGTACGAAATCGCACTCAAGAAGCAGCAGAAGAAGGAAGAAGCCACACGCCGGGCACAAGTGGGTACGGGGGAACGCTCGGAAAAGATCCGCACCTATAACTTCCCCCAATCTCGTGTGACCGATCATCGCATCAATCTGTCTTCGCATAACCTCCCCGCGGTATTGGATGGCGACCTCGACGAGTTCATCGACGAACTAACCACGCAGGAAGAAGCCGCGCGCTTACAAGCCGTAGAAGACAAATCGTGACATTCCCCTCCACCGTGCGGTCGGCGCTTGCCGTTAGCCGCAGCGCCTTGACTCATTGTAGCGATACCCCGAACCTGGATGGCCAACTACTGCTCAGTCAGATCCTGGATTGTTCCCGATCTTGGCTGTTGGCACACCCGGAAAGCGAACTCGAAGAAGAACACGGCCTTCAATTCCTGAATTTGCTGGATCGCTGCGTGCAGGGAGAAGCACTGCCTCATGTGCTGGGTTGGTGGGAATTCTACGGCAGGCGCTTCCATCTCGACAGCTCCGTGTTGATCCCTCGCCCCGAAACGGAAATCATGGTGGACGCTGCACTCGAATATCAGAAGGAGAATTCCCGCTCACTGACCGCCGTGGACATCGGTACAGGATCGGGCTGCGTGGCAATAACGCTTGCTTGCGAGATTCCCAACCTTCGTGTGTACGCTACCGACATCTCCCTGGAGGCGCTGCGCGTTGCACAGAAAAATGTGGGTTTGCATGGAGTCGATCGGTTCGTGCACCTCATTTGTGCGGATTTGGTTTCGTCTGTTATGGTTTCGCATGGTTTCGATCTTGTCTGTGCCAATCTCCCATACATCCCGGAAGATGAAATGGGAAGCTTACCCGTTTCGCAGCGCGAGCCCAGAATCGCCCTTGATGGCGGCGAAGATGGCCTGCAGGTCGTGCGCCGCCTTGTGGACGCGCTGCCGTCGATAATGGCCCGGCAGGGACGTGCGATCCTCGAAATCGGAGCGGGGCAAGCACAATCCGTGCTGCAGTACCTTTTGCAGGTGCTGCCGGATCATGACAGCCGGGTCCGGGTAGATTATGCGGGCCAGCCTCGCCTGGTGGTTGTAGATCGATGGGCATAACGACGCAGGTGCTTCGCGCAGACGACCCGAAAACCATCGCCCGTGCGTTGGAAATTTTGCTGGGAGGTGGGCTGGTAGCGTTTCCCACGGACACCGTGTATGGACTGGGTGCCCGCGTGCACGACGCCAAGGCCATCAAACGGATTTTCCGCGTCAAGTCTCGTGAGGAGACAAGAGCAATCCCCATCCTGCTTGCGAGTGCCGACGAGATTTCGAAAGTCGCACTCAACATGCCCACGAATGCAGCGCAGCTCGCGGCGCGCTTCTGGCCGGGACCATTGACGATCATCGTCTGGCGCAGACCTGTATTGCCCGAAGAACTCGGCGGTGAAAAAACGGTCGGCATTCGAGTTCCCGATCATCGCCTCGCATTGGAACTGCTGACCGTCGCCGGACCGCTGGCCGTAACTTCGGCGAATCGCTCGGGAGAGCCGAGTCTCTGCACGGCGGATGATGTTTTCACGGCGCTCAAGGGGCGCATCGAGCTGATTTTGGACGGTGGAAAAACGCGCGGTGGAGAGCCTTCTACGGTAGTTGACTGCACGCGTGCCGTCCCCAAAATCTTGCGTTCGGGACCGATCAGCGAAGCAGAAATCCTCAGCGTTCTACGCTGAATCCGATTGCCTACCTTTACCCAAACGACAGTATTCCAGCAGTGTATGACCGACGGCTGAGTTTACGTCTTGTCAAGTGGTGTAAATTACGTATGCTTCCTCAGCTGCATTGAGT
>CAYYVY010000054.1:0-19516 GCA_964475265.1 uncultured Anaerolineaceae bacterium
CCTGGGTGAAGCCGCGCACGCGCATCAAGCCATGCAGCACCCCGCTGCGCTCGTAGCGGTAGACCGTACCCCACTCGGCGTAGCGCAGCGGCAGATCGCGATACGAGCGCGTGCTGCTTTTGAAGATATGCACGTGGAAAGGACAATTCATCGGTTTTAGATAATACTGCTGACCGTCGATCTCCAACGGGGCGTACATGTTTTCCTCATACCAATCCAGGTGCCCGCTCGTCTCCCAGAGACTGGCCTTGCCGATGTGCGGCGAATAGACGAATTCGTAGCCGCCGCGTTCATGTTCGTCACGCAGATAATCTTCCGCAATCTTGCGCACCATGCCGCCCTTGGGATGCCAGAGGATCAAGCCGGCTCCGACCTGCTCGTTGATGCTGTACAGATCGAGCTCGCGCCCGAGTTTGCGATGATCGCGTTTTCGCGCTTCTTCCAATTTCCAGAGATACTGCTCCAGCTCGTCGGCCGTCATCCATGCCGTGCCGTAAATACGCTGCAGCATGGGGCGGTTTTCGTCCCCACGCCAGTAGGCGCCGGCGACGTTGAGCAGCTTGATTGCATCCGGATTGATCTCGCCGGTACTTTCGACGTGCGGCCCCCGGCACAGATCGACGAAGCTGTCTTGGGTATAGATGGAAATTTCCGGCTTTTCTTCGATCGGCTCGCCGTATTCGTCTAAACCGCCTGCTTCCAATCCGTCGATCAATTCGATCTTATAATCCTGGTCCTTGAAAATCTCGCGCGCCTCATCCGCCGAGAGCACTCGTCGTTCGAAGTCATGATCGCCCTTGATGATCTCGCGCATGCGCTTTTCGATCTTCTCCAGATCCTCCGGGGTCAGAGCCCGCGGCAGGTCAAAATCGTAGTAGAAGCCATCCTCGATCGGCGGGCCGATGGCGACCTTGGCCTCTCCGGTCGGAAACATCTCCGTCACCGCCTGCGCCATCACGTGCGCAGCGGAATGGCGTACACGATATAATTTTGATTCGGCGTATTCCGCTTTTTTCCCTGCAGCCATACGACACCTCCTGGTGCTTAAACAAAAAACTCTCGCTTCTGGGGCGAGAGTCCTCACTCACACGGTTCCACCCAGATTGGCCGTCACAGACGACCACCTCGGACAGCCGCTAACGGGGCTGAACCGTTCTCCATAGTCATCCCGCAGTCGTATGCGGGGTTTTCCGGATCAGGCTCACGGGGGGTTTTCACCGGCTGGATTCCGTAGGGGATTCTCAATCTTCGATCCCCTTTCCCTGTCGGACCGATGCCGATTACTCGTCCCGGTCATCGCCTTGCATATTTTCTTGGTGGCTACATTATATCGGACGAAAAGGCGTTGTCAACAGACCGCGCCGGAAACAAAAATGCCGTCGAATACCGACGGCCAGTGGGCGGTATAGGATTTGAACCTACGACCTCATGCATGTCAAGCATGCGCTCTAACCAACTGAGCTAACCGCCCTCGTGTGAGCATTATAATGGTCGGCGAGTGAAACTGCAATATAGAGCATCGGTCCGCGCCGACTCACGTACAGAATTTCATCGCTACGGAATTCCCCACAAGACCACGCTTCCGTCCGCCAAACCCCCTACCAGCAGCCTTCCATCCGCCGAAAAATCCAGGCTGGTCACAATCTTTCCGCCCCCCTCGAGATAACGAAGCAACGCCCCGCTCTCGACGTCCCAAAGCCCGATCTTGCCGTCGCGTGATGCCGAGGCGACGATCTCGCCATCCGGCGAGAACTCGAGATCGTTCACGCGCAAGCTGTGTCCGTCCAGGGTGCGCTGTGGTTCGTCCCTCGCCATGTCGAGCAGCCAGAAGAAACTGCTGCCCACAAGCGCAACGGCCAGGGTCTCCCCGTCGGGAGAAATTTCCACGTCGCGAATCACCAGATCGTAACCACGGATTAACTCCGGTGCGATGGACTCTTCTACCCGCCAGCGCTGCAATGAGCCGCCGCAGCACGGTCGTCCGTCACCAGTGACGATCTGCGAACCGTCCGCGTTGAACGCCAACCCCCAGTAATCGACCTGTCCTTCTCCCGTCACGCTGCACAACGGCTGCGCCAATGTGCGGCGCAGAATTCCCGATCGAGTTGTCCGCAGCTCTACGATGCAGCGGTGGCCGCCTACTGCAAACAAGTTCCCATCAGGTGAGAACGCGACCCGAATAACACGACCGATCAGCTCAGAGCGGACGCTGCGGACGAGCGTGCCATCCGCCACGCGCCACAACCGCACCGTGCGGTCATCGGAGCCGGAGACGATCAGCGAGCCATCCGGCGAAATATCGACGCTGCGCACCGCCTGTGTATGGGCCGAGAGTTCCCACATCAACGAACCATCTATCGTTCGCCAAACCCGCAGCGTGCCGTCCTGCGAAGCGGAGACGACGAGAGACCCGTCCGCGGAAAGCGCCACGTCGTTTACTTCTGCCTCGTGACCCGGTATTGTTCGTAACTGGTCAAGCGACCCGATATCTTCTAGCGTAATGGGCATCGAAGCGGGGGTCGGTTCGGGTACAGGTGTGTGGACCGCGGTGTGCGTCGCGGTCGGAGGGGAAATCGGTTCGGGCGTGACGATTCTCACGTTCAACGTCGAGGTCGGACGCAGCGTTGGATTCGCAGGGGGCCGAACGCCGCATGCCGACATGATAGACACACTTAGCAGCATTAAGACAGCGGCAACGTGATTCCACCTTGTCCTATGCGGCACCGGGCAGCTCCACGATCTCCAGATTCTCGAGGTCACTGCGGCCCAGGCCCATCTCCGCTCCGGCGTTGATGTAGCCCAGTTCGCTCGGCTGCATGCCGAACAGGCCGGCAGCGTAGCTGTCGGCGGCGACGATGTCGGGGCTGGCAATCACCGTGTCCAGCTTCTGCACGTCATCCAGACTGCCACCGGTCGGACCATGCGCGGTTAGAATACGCACCGCATCCACAACGGTGAGCGTGGGGCGAACACGACTGGCCAGATCGGCCAAGCGTTGGCCCATGTTCTGGTGCATCATCGGTCGATAAGAAATCGTACCCATCAAATTCTTCATCCCCAGAGTCAATCGCGCCAGGCTGTGATGTTTGGCAATGGGCACGTTGATCAACGCATCCGCCTGGAGGATGTCGTCGTAGATTTCACACGAGCGCAGATCCACGCCTTCCGGGATTTCCGTCTCGACGAATTTGAATCCCGAGATCGTCTCCATCACGCCGCCAACGGCCTGTACCTGCTCCGCAATCCCGCTGCGAGTGTAGGCCTGTTCGCAGGTGCCACCAAAGGGATAGTCCATCACGCGCACTCGCGCCGCACCGGCCTCGAAACAGAGTGTAACCAACGTCGAGACCACCCATGGATTGGTCGTTGCGGCGTAGCGATAGTCGTGATAGGAGACACAAATGTTGGGTTTAACGATCACGTTGTCACCGGGATGGACGAAGCGGCTCATGCCGCCCAGGGCCGCCAATGCGCTGCGTACCAGTTGCTCGGGCTCGCCTCCGCGAGCGACGGTCAAATGCGGATAAGACGTCGACTCTGCCGCAGCAGTTACGGGCTGAGACTCCGCCGCCGTTTCGTTCTGGGTAGACGGGGTTTCCGTTGCGGCTGCAGAATCGCTTTCCGGGGCCAGAATCAGGTCCGCGGTTGGCGTCTCATCGTCCCCGCAAGCGGCCAAAATACTGGCGCCGGTCAATGCGGCAAACTGAATAGAAAGCCAGCGCAACGCATCCCGTCGGGTCAGCTTCTTCATCTCGGTAGTCTCCTTTTCAAGAAAACGTCAACACACCAACTTGCAAACAACACGGAGTACACGCAACGCTACGATCGTAATGCATTGTACAGGCGTTCGGCTGGATTTTCCATCTGCAACTCGTACTGCATGGGGGAGGACATTCGTAGTGGGTGCATGTTTGCCGGGCGGCAGGCTTCAGCCAGACCTTACTCTCCGACGGGATATTCCGCGTCCCAGGCACCCAAGAAGGCGAAGGCCTCGATCTCCCGGCGGTTGCGCAGCGTCGATTCCCGATTGCGGATCTCCTCGGGCAGGTCGACGGCGTTTCCCGGATAGCCTACGGCGATCATTACGGCAGGCTCGAATTCTGGGGGGATGTTGAATGCCATGCGGGCGCCTTCACGGTCGAATCCCCGCATGGGGCGGCAGTGCAGTCCCATGCTGATCGCTTGCAGCAACACATTTTCGTTGGCCAGTCCCAGATCGTGGTAGGCCGTTGCATTGATCTGGCCGCTGGCGCGCACCGTCTTGGCGATGGCAAGCAGCAACAGCGGCGCCCGCGACGCCCAGAGCTGATTCCCGGAGTCCAGACAGGCACGCGCTTTCTCCAAGGCCTTCTCGTCACGTTGGTCGAAGACGATGTAGCGCCAGGGCTGTGCGTTGCGGGAGGAAGGCGCCCAGCGCGCGGCCTCAAGCAGCAGCTCGACCATCTCCGGCGCTACCGGCCGGTCGGGATCGTAACTGCGTGAAGACCAGCGTCCTCGGATCAGTTCGTGGATGTCGTTCTGCGACTCATTGGCCATGATCCCTCCTCTGCAGCACAGCTCAATTCAGGGTCGATTTTGATGACCGTTCAACTTTCGATCTTCTCGATCTTGAAGTAGACCGGCCGCGTGCCGTCCGAGCAGCAAGCGATGATCGTGTTTTGATTCTCGTACCACATGCCGAAATTCCCGTCCGCTGCAAATCCCACAAGCGCTTTGTAAATGTCGTCCCATGCCCAGGGGCAGAAGCCTTGCGGGATGCCCGACCACACGTCAGTGACGAATTCCTGTCCTTCTTCGAACACCTCACATGGCCCCAGCGTCTTCTTGCGTTCCGCCTCGACGTATTCTTCCACGAAGTCTTGGTTGAAGGAGGTCTTCAACACGGTGATTTTGCAGGTGATCATGCCCTCCGTCTCCTTTATCGATGCACGACTTCCAGTGTTATCCGGTTCGTTGTCTCCCCGATTCTACCCTACCGCAGACCTGAAAGGTCTTCGAGACCTTTCAGGTCTACGTGGTTTACGAAAACTTCGCCACGTTCTCGGGATCGGAGAAGAAAGCCGCAGCGTCTTCCAGGGACTCCGGAAAGCCTTCCAGCCACTCGGGGTATTCCGCATCCATCACCCGGTCTGACATCGGTAAGTAGGGCTTGATGTCCAGCAGCGGCGTGCCGTCGAAAGCGTCGATCCAGGCCAGATCGACCGTCCCCGCATCTTCGTCCACGTTCAGCAGAAAGCAAGTGGTGATGGCGATGGGATTCGGCCGCGCCTGGGAGCGGTTGGCAAAAACGCCGCTCTTCACGCCCGGCGCATAGGGCAGCTCGACCACCAGATCCCCCTCATGCTCCATTTGATCGGCCCACCAGAGCACGATGGCGTGCGTGCAGCTGCCCAGCCCTCGCAGCGCAGGGCGGTAGGCTGCCTCGATCTGCAGCTGATATCGTCCCTGGCTATCGTCGGATTTTATCCGTCCGATCGGGGTCAGCTCGATTCGTGTTTCATCCATTTCGTTCATCTCCTGGGTTTTCATCGTTTTATGCTACGTCTCGGGGTTCACCGCTCAATTCTTCCAAACGGGTGATCAGATCCGCCAGAAACTTGAGTTCGGCTTCTCCCAGCACGAAACCGTATTCAAAAAGTACATCGAGCGGGAAGAAGGAGGTGCCCAGATTTTCCAATTCATCCCGCTGGCGTTGGAGATCGGCCGCCAACCACTGCCGATAAGTACTTACAGCGTCCAGCGCCTTTTGCGGTGGGATGCCCCACAGGTTATGCAGACCCATGAGGAAGTTGGTGTAGGTGAATTTGGGCTGCGCTAAAGCCTTAAGCGTGGACTCCTGCCACTGCGTTTTGCCGGCGGAGGTGATGCGATAGACCTTGCGCGGCACACCCGAGGTGGGCGCTTGATCCTGGCTGCGTTCGATAAAGCCCTTTTCTTCCAGACGCTGCAAGATGTAGTAGATCGAGGACGCGGATAGATCGGTCCACGTACGCATGTTGCGCTGCGTGATTACCTGTTCGATCTGGTAGCCGTGCATGGGTTGTTCGCAGATCAAACTGAGGATCACCAGTTCGGCATCGGTCAGGGCTTCTTCGCGCATTGTTACTCCAGCACTGTACTAGTCCAGTACTGGAATGATAAGGCAGAATTTAACATTTGTCAAGAAATAAAACGGCGCGAATTGCCCCCGGCGTTTCGAAGCCTTTTGAAAGGAAAAGCGTTGGAATATCACCGCGGTTAAGTGTGTTCATTGCTTGTGGAGGCAGGAAAATGGAAGCGCGCATTATGACCCAACATCCCGAACGTGGAAAACAAGGCGTTAACATCAGCCGCCAGAAATACGACCTCGTGCGGGAAGTGATTGTCGCGGTTGCTCGAAAACGGGGAGAGATTACCTTCCCAGACCTTACGGATGATGTACGCCAAAGATTAGCTGGAATATTTGACGGCTCCGTGCCCTGGTACGTGACCACAGTGAAGCTGGATCTCGAGGCGCAAGGCGTGATCGAGCGCATCCCCGGAAGCCGGCCACAAAAGCTGCGGATGGTCATCGCTTAGCAATCCTTCGTGGTTCCAGGATTTCCCACGGGTACAGAATTCCCAATTCGCAATATTCGCTGTTGCCTTAAGTAGATCATCTTAAGACCCGAAAGGTTTTCGAAACCTTTCGGGTCTTAATCGAATCCGTTCTAGATATAGAGGCGCAAATACTGACCTCATACGATCGATCCGCTCTTGACTTGAGAAAGAGCCAGGGGATTTCACACTTCACCGTTCAAACCTCCGCACACCCATCTTAAAGTAGAGCAGGATCAGGCTACGAAACACTGAACTTGTTTCGTAATGCACTCGCTAGAAGGGAGATCGAAAATGCGTACAAAAATATTATTTGTCATACTTTTACTGCTCGGAATCAGCGCCTGTGAGTTTCCAGTGATCGAAACCATCGGTTGCGACGTGAGCGAACTGATCGACGCCATCAACGATGCCGCCGCAATCACCTGCCGATACCCCGACTCCAACGGAAGAGTTGCCGAGCTTCAACCTGGACATGAACGGCTTCTGCCGGCGTGGTCCCGACAAGCGTTATGAAGACGTGACGGCTTTCACCGCCGGAACCGTACTCAGTGTGGCGGGGCGCAACGAGGACAACACCTGGTGGTGGATCGGGGAGTTCAACTGCTGGATCTCCGGCACCGTGGGCCAATTCCATGGAGACGCCGAATCCTTACCGGTCATCATACTTCCTGAACTGCCGGAACCCGAGCCGGAACTGACTTGCAGCACCGATCTCAAGCAGGAGCTGTGCATCAAAGCCGGCGGGACCTGGGCCGATACCGTGTCGGCACAACAGTCCTGCGTGTGCCCGGATGCGGAGTAATACACCGATCGAAAATGGCAAATTATTCGATTTCGAATAGCCAGCCGAAACCAAAAGACCCGAAGGGTTTGAAAACCCTTCGGGTCTCATTCTGTTTACCCCAATCGTCTATGGAATCGAATTCAGGATGGCAGCGTTCGCCAGGGCGACCACCTCATCGAGCTGCCCACCCTTAAGCCCCAGCATGTACTCGTAGTCCCCGTACACCCAGCGCACACGACTGTCGTCGCAGCTGGCGCCGCATTCACCCTGGGTGAAATATCCCGTGAGACCGTAGGCCAGTTCGACGATTTGTGCTTCGGCGATATCGAATCGAAAAGTGCTCGTCCCGACAGGAACCGTGGAAGCCGCCTTTTTGCCGTACGCAGTGCCGTAATGGCAGGCACCCGCTCCATTACAATCCGGACCGTATTCCAGTCCGAGTTCATAGAGATCGCCCAGGGTAAGCAGGTCCGCTACAATCTCGGGTTGGCCCTCTTCGACGGGGAATTCCGCCGGCAGCATGGGTGGTATGCCGGTCAGCACGATGGCCTGCATCTCGCCGAAGGGGAAGGGTTCCTGCTTGGGAAACACTTCCCCCGCCGCAGCCGTGGCCACCGCAGCGGCCGTCTGTGTCCCGGCCACGCTGGTGGAAATGGCGTCTTCGTCGAATTCGAGGGTCGCCTCGTCCGTGCCGCAGGCTGCGAGCAAGGATGCAGCAATATAGAATAAGACAAGCTTATAGGATAATTTGTGGAGACGCATGGACTCCTCCTCATACTGCGTCTTTACTATACACTGGTTATTCAATGAGGCCTGGGGCATTCAATAACAAGATTGTTATTTATAAATCTCCTTGAACGCTTCCGACTATTCCTTAATAACACCGGTTTAGTACATCCCAAACCCTCCAAACTCAACCTCGAAATTCGGTTGACAGACTGCGCGCACGGCCTTATAATGTATGTAAGTGTTTACTTACATTCCAGGTGTGAAACTATGTCCCCAGAATCGATCGAACCCAGCGACACGCGCAATCGGATGATTCAGGCCGCAGCCGAACTCTTCTCCACCCTCGGCTACGCCCGGGCGACCACGCGCAAGATCGCTGCCGAGGCCAGGGTAAGTGAAGTGACCCTCTTCCGGCACTTCGGTTCCAAGAAGAATCTCTTCGCCGCGGTGTTGGAAGAATACGCCGATACCCCGGACATGCGCGCCGCCCTCGGTTCGCAGTTCACGGGCGACTACCAGCAGGACATGCTCACCCTCGGCCGCCACTTCATGCGCGTGCTCATCGAGCGGCGCAAAGCCATGCGCATGATGCTCTGCGAGGCGGGTCACTTCGAGGAAGTCAGCGAGGTACTGGGCCGGGTGCCGCGCGGGCTACGCGACGGATTGGCCGCCTACCTGCAGCGCCAGATCGCCGCCGGCCACGTCCAGGATATGAATCCCGAAGTGATGGCGCAGGCGTTCTTCGGCATGTTCTTCTCCTACAACATCGCCCAGGCCATCTTCGCCGAAAGCATGGCCCTCGAAACGACGATCGACGAGGTAGTCCAGCAGTTTGTGGATATCTTCGTCAACGGAACGCTTCGAGGCGGGAATTGAAATCTTGGTCTTCGGAGGATGCGATGGAATCCACACAACTCGCCGTACGGGTCGACTCGGTCACGCGCCGCTTTGGTGAACTGACGGCGGTTAATGAGCTGTCATTTGCCGCCCACCCGGGCGAGATTTTCGGTCTGCTGGGACCCAACGGTGCCGGCAAAACAACGGCCATCAACCTGATCACCGGTCTGCTCAAGCGCCACGGTGGAGCGATCCAGATTCTGGGCTTCGACCCCCAAACCCAGGCCCGGGAGGTACGGCGCCGTATCGGACTCGTACCCCAGGACACCAACGTCTACGCCGATCTAAACGGAGTCGATAATCTGCTGCACCACGCCGCGCTGTACTGCGATGATCTGGCCGATATCGAAAAACGCATCGAGGGCATGCTGCGGTGGATGAATCTCTGGGAGCGCCGCGCCGATCCCGTTCGCACCTACTCCGGCGGCATGAAGCGCCGTCTCGCCCTGGCGCGTGCCCTGCTGCACGATCCCCAGGTGATCCTCTTCGACGAACCGACACTGGGTGTGGACGTGCAGGGCAAACACGTTCTCTGGGAGCACATTAAAGCGCAGCAAGCGCAAGGCAAGACCTTCATCGTCTCCACCAACAACATGGAGGAAGCCGACACGCTCTGCGACCGGCTGGTGATCATCGATCACGGCAAAGCCATCGCCATGGATTCCCCCGAGCGTCTCAAAGCCGCGCTGGCGCGTGATGTGGTCACGCTGCGAACGACCCCCAACATCGAGAACCCGACCAGCTTGTTCAGCGGGCTGGGCTTGCAGGCGGCCACGTTTCCCCAACCCGATCAACTCCGTCTGGAAGTGACCAACGCGGAATCGATCGTGGGTGAATTGGTCGCCCGTACCACCGCCGGCCACCGCCTCGACGCCGTGCGCATCACCCGTCCGACGCTGGACGACGTCTTCTTGCACCACACCGGTCGAGCGCTGCGGGAGTAAACCGATGCGACGTCTGCGATTGCTGATCCGGAACGAATTGAAAATGGTGCGCACTGCGCTTCCGATTCATTTAATCGCCATACTCCAACCGGCTTTGATGTACTCGATCATGGCGGGCGTGCTCGTGCACCCGACGTTCGACGTCAATGTAACCAGGCCAACGAATGAAGTCGGACAGCAATTGATCGAGGCCATGCACGAAGTCGGCTCGCCGGACGGTGTGCCCTACATCAATCCCGTCTTACGCGGCGAGGACGACCCCATCGGCGCAGGCGTGGTCACGATTGAGGAAACGGACCATCAAGTTCGTGCCGTCTACCACTACGGGTTGATCGACAGCAACATCGTCAAGAATCTGCGCAATCGACTGACTGCCGCAGCGCTGCGTTTGTGGAATGATTCACTCGACGGGCGCGCGGTGACCATCGTCGAACACCCCTGGTTGCCTCAGGATCCGCCTTACAACCTCTATTTTGGCATGGCCATGCTTCCCATGACGACCTTCCTGGCTGCGGCGCTGATCGGCGGCTTCCTCACCGCTCAGGAGTTCGAGTTCGACACCATTATCGAATACCGTCTATCACCCATCTCGCCTACCTTGGTGTTCTTCGCCCGGCTGATTCGCCTGGTCCTTATGAGTTGGCTATCGGCGAGTGTGTTGCTGATCGTTGTGGGATTGTTCAACCGCGTATGGCCCGCATCTATTCCTGCTGTCGCTTTGATCCTGCTGCCCATCGCCTTGATCGGCGGAGGTATCGGACTCAGCGCGGGCTTGATGCTGCGCAGCAGCCTGCCGGCGTTTGTGATTGGCCTGGGTTCGGCATTCGGGTGTTGGATCCTGGGCGCCGCCTTCGGGCTGCCCACCGGCTTCAGCAGTGCATACGAGTTCGTCAGCCGCCTCGTTCCCAATTCATACGCCGTAGAGCTGCTCTTCCCGCTTTATTACGACACCACCATCGCCGACTCCCTCCGCTCGATCCTCGCTCTGACTATTTTCAGCCTTGCGGCGTTGGGTTTGGCGGCGCTCGCCTATCGCCGCCGCGTTCTGATACAGCAGGAATGACCACGATGAAACGATTCCGGATCCTGCTCAGCACCGAGTTCAAGGCCTGGCGGAACGACCCGATCACCGCCCTGGGCGGTTTTATCCCTCCCAGCCTGATCCTGATCGCATTCGGGCTGCTGCTGGGCGGACGGCTGAGTTTCAAGTTGGCCGTGATCGACCACGATCAGGGATCCTACGGTGAGGTGTTGCGTGAGACGCTTGCCGAAGTAGAATCACCATTTGGCGTTCCCTATTATGATGTACTCGAGATCTCCGAAGAGAAAACCTGGGAAACTTACCACGCCTACCGCATCGACGGCATGTGGATCATCCCAAAAGATTTCTCGACTCGGCTGGAAGCCGGGATGAATCCCGAGATCGAAATGTATTTCATCAACTACAACGACGACCGCGCCAAGAACCACCGTATCTACTCGGCCGAAATCCTGTGGCGCTTCTACGAGAAGATCGGCCAGCCTGCACCACCACTCGCTCTGGCCGAGGAGTATCCCCGGCCGGAAATGGTGCACTGGTTCCCGGTGATCGCCGTCGGAGTCACGCTGTTGGCGGTCACCCTGGGCGGTGCATTCAACGTCTACGCGCTGACTTACAAGGAGCAGATATCCGGTCTGACGCTCGAGTTCGGACTGGCACCCCACTCGCTGCTCTGGGTGCTGCTGCCCAAGACGCTACTTGCACTGGCCGCCGGGATCGCCACGGGCAGCGCGTTTCTCGGGATTCTATACCTCTGGCTGGGAGTCTGGCCGGGGATGTATTTGTGGGCGGTGTGGCTGCTCTTCGGGTTGGTGGCCCTGTTCTGGATCGCGTTGGCCCTGATGGTCGGACTGCGGGCACGAAATTACATGGCCGGCGCCATTGGCGCTGTGCTGGGGGCATTGATCGTCTTCTTTGTTAGCGGAGGCTTAAATCTATGGCGTTGGAATGCACATAACGTCAATTGGTTTTCGTGGCTGTTCCCTTACATCTACGCCGTCGACCCGCTGCGGGACATGATCCTCTTCAACGCCTGGCCTGCGGATTGGAAGTCCGCGCTGTCGATCACTGGCGCCTTCGCAGTGGGGGCAGTGGTCATAGGCTGGAACTTCGCTGCCCGTAAGCTGCGGCGCATGGGATAAACACCGCCCCACCGACAGCTCATTCACGAATTCCCCCATGCCGCACGCACGATCGGCGTCACTGCTCGCTATTCTTCCGCTTCGATCACCGGATACATGACCTCCCAGGTCTCTCCACCGTTGATCGTATAAACAAGCGCGATCTCATCTTCACTTCTGGCGATCGCCCAGCCATGATAACGATCGACGAAACTGAACTGCCCCTCCCAGGTTACGCTGTTGATCTGCTGCCAGGTTTCCCCGGCATCTTCTGTACGCCACATTGTTCGACCCAGCAGCAAACCATAATCCGGATCGAAGATCTTCAATTGCGTATCCATCTCTTCAGATGAGACTGGCAACACATATGTCTGCCATGTTATGCCACCATCCTCACTGGCAAAGATATAATCCACAGCTTCAGGCTTTGCATCAGACTCGTATTGAGAGCAAGCGAGTTTTAGGCGGACAACGTCGTCAGTTAACAAATTTAGATCATAAGGTTGGCAATAGAAATACTGCTCGTAGAAGCGCGGGTTGTCCGTCGGTGGAGGTAGATCACGACGGTCCCAGATTTCTCCTCCGTCCGTACTGACGTAGTATATAGGTGGCGGTACGCCGTCGATCCATATATTGGAGTCGAACGGGTTTCTCAGCAACCATCCGGTTTGACCATGGAACGCCCTCTCCGAAATCCACCCGGGTGGTCTAGAAAAACAATGATCGTGCAAACACCAGGTTACTTCGAGTGGTTTCCAGGTTTTTCCACCATCCAATGTTCGGAATAAATACATATCCTTATGATTTCTAGTATCGAAATACCAACCATCAATGCTCATCCACCCCTGTTGGGCGTCCATGGTGATAAAAGTCGCCTGACAATCCATGTTCAATAATTCATGCATGAGTGGCTGACTGGCATTCCAGGATTGACCGCCATCGGTGGTGTACCAAACCGGCGCGTCAGAGGCGACGCAGCCATGAATCGCAGCAAAGGGTTTTGGCGCATAGAGCAACCAGGCATGCTCAGCGTCGGTTGCCTCAAAGTACACCGTTGAACCAAATTCTTCGCTATATTTCTCCGGGGCTGCTGGAAGCCGCAGCTCGTGCCAGGTCCGGGCACCGTCCTGCGTGATTAAAAACGAGTCCCCGCTGGTGGCCCACCCCTGCGTATCGCTGAGCATGTGGATTGATTCCAACGTCACGGGATCCCCAGCCCTGAAAGCGGGCGTCGTCGTTGGACGGATTAATGGAGTTGAGGTAACCTGCGGCATCGGGCTTGGTGTGGGTGTGGCCGGGAAGGCTGCAACCATTGCGGTTTGGGTTGCCATATCAGCATCCGCAATAGACATGCCCTCCCGGACATATCGACAGATGGATATCAAGTAACTCCCAGAATTATCTGAGGTGTATTCATCCCTTACCCCGAACGTCAATACACCGCCCGGGGCGTTGATCTCAAATGTATAGCGATGATCGGCGTTATACGCGGGGATCTGCCCATCCGGAATATATACATCCGCAACTTCACCGTTGATCGCCAGAATCCAATCATCATCCGGGTGTTGCGGGGATATCGACACCCCCTCAGCGTCAGTAAAGACATAGAACGCATCCGTATAGTATGTTCCCGAGGCCTGTCCCGCCCCCATCACGGTCAACAAAAGGGGTCCTGAGTACACATCATGCGTCGTAATCGCATTCAATCCGGAAGAGAAAGGTGCCCTCAGGACCTCCGTGACCCGGCACGAGTTTGAAGACGGCGCCTGATGGAGCCGTCGCATAATCTCATCCACGTTGATCCCGAATGGCATGTCCGTCAATTCCGCACAACCGCCGGCGAACGCCACAAGCAAGATCGCGAAACCCAGCTTGAAACTCGCTTTTCGGAAGGAATTCCTTCTTGCACACATCTTCGACCTCACCGATGCTTCCTCATCGCCCGCAGGCGAAATTCTCGTTGGACACCTTGCTGGTATCTTATACGTGAAAAGTTACCGTTGAGTTACCGAAGAGATGAACCCCCGTCAATCAATGCGACACAGATGCATCCCAATTCCAATCAAAAACCCCGCTTTTACGGTCACAAAAATCATTCTCAATGCATCGAGTGAAGTGTACACTTTTCCTCGCAAGGGAGCTATACCACTGCAGCAGATCGATATGCATTTCGCTTGAAACGAGAAACGGAGCTGCCCTGACGGGCAGCTCCGCAGTTTCAGATCAATTCAAAAGCCCCAAACGCTACTCCTCAGCCACTACAAAGACCACGTCCGCCGGCATACCGGGTTTGAGTGAATCCCCCGGATCTTTCACCGACAATTCGATGGCGTAGACCGTTGTTTTGCGGTCCTCCTCGGTCTGCACGTTGCGCGGGGTGTACTCCGCCCGATCGGCGATGCGCATCACGACCGCTTCGAACGTCTTGTCGGGGAACGAGTCCACACTCACTTCGGCTTCGTCACCGATGGCAATCTGCCCGTAGCGATCCTCCGGAAGATACACGGTGATGGTCAAACGCTCCAGTTGTCCGATGGTCATCAGGGTCATGCCCGGCACGACCACTTCGCCGGGTTCGACGCTGCGCGTCATCACCACGCCGGACACTGCGGCATCGACGCTAAGTTTATCGAGCTGCACTTCGAGTAGATCCAATGCCGCCTGGGCTTGCGCCACGACCGTATCCGCCTGCTCGACTGCGGCGTGCGCTTGTTCCACCGCGGCTTGAGCCATGGTCACATTCGCTTCGGCCTGCTCCACTCCAGCCTGGGCAGCTTGTACGCGCAGCGATTCCCGCCCGACCAGAAGTTGATCACGTTGATCCAACGCGGTTTCGTAGCGCTCGATTGCCACCGCCAGATGGGCGCGTGCTTCGAGCACGTCCTTCGCCTCATCTTCGTCCAGCAGCGCATTGTAATCATCCTGCGCCGCATCCAATTCATCTTTCGCATCGTCATAAAGCTGGTCGATGAAATCGTCCATGTAACTTCGATCCGGCGATGCGACTCTTCGCTCCCAGAGTTCCCTGGCCACTTCGAATGCGGCCTGTGCATCCAACAGCCGCTCTTCCGCGGCGATCAATTCGTCGGAGCCCGTCGCTTCAAGGACGGCTTCGTATTTCGCCCTTTCGTCCTCCAGCATTTCGCTCGCCGCTTCAATCTCGGCTTCAGCGCCGGCGAGATACTCCGATTTCTCAAAGTACCAAGTGGGGAGATCAAAACTGTAGGGAAAGACCTGTGCCCATGCCTGCGTGCGAGCGGGAGAATCCTGCGCCCGGGCGGCCGCCAGCTCCAATTCGTACTGCACGTTGGCTAATTTCACACCTGCCTGCGCGGCCGACAATCCCGCCTCGGCCGAATCAAGCATGCTCTGCGCTGCATTCTGACTGGCCTGTGCGGTTTCGTACGCCGCTTCGGCCTGCGCCATTTGCTGGGTCAGGACTTGGTCGTCCATGCGGAGGAGTGCCTCGCCCTCCTGGATGGGATCGCCTTCCTCCACGAACACCTCGACCACACGTCCTCCCAACTCCGGCGCAACAGCGACCTCGACAGCTTCGACAACGCCGGAAGCACGAAGCTGATTCGATCCGCTGCCGGAACACGCACTCAGCAGTCCAACCAACAGGATGACGCCCATCATGAGCCAATGGATTCGTTTCTCGTGCATCTAAACCTCCTGCTATCAGTCTCGACGAAGGTAGATCTCCGTTCGAGCGAATTTATTTATCAACGCATACTTGCGATAAACACGTCTTCCAACGAGGGCTCTACGACCGTGATCGTGCCCGAGTCGATGTTCGCCTCGCCTAGTTCCTTCCGAATGGCAGCTTCACTTGCCTGCACATCCTCGACTGTCACGTGAATAAGGGATCCATATAATTCCACGCCTTGCAAGGCCAACTCGCCGGATTCTTGTGCCGTGCGGAGCACCTTTATCGCCCGTTCGGCATCCGAAGGAGCGATTTCCAGAACCTGGCCGCGCATCATACTCTCTTTGATCGAGCGTGGCGACCCGCGGGCAATGATGTTGCCGCGCTGGATGAAAGCCAAACGGTGGCAGTGCTCCGCTTCGTCCATGTAATGCGTGGTGACGAAAACAGTGACGCCTTCAGCGATCAAATCGTAAAGCAAATCCCAAAACGCCCTGCGCGATACCGGGTCGACACCAGCCGTGGGCTCATCCAAGAAAATCAATTCGGGCCGATGCAATATCGCCGCACTCAGGGCCAAACGCTGCCGCCAGCCACCAGACAGTTCGCGAGTTTTTGAGTGGTCGTGCTCCTGCAATCCAGCCATCACCAACGCCATCTGAATACGCTCCTCAAGTTCTGCGTTGGCCAGTCCGTAGACCTTGCCATAGAAAGTAAGGTTTTGGCGCACGGTCAGGTCGTTATACAGGCTGAAGCGCTGCGACATGTAGCCCACCCGATTGCGAATGCGCTCCGGGTGCTCGAGCACCGGCACTCCCAACACCTCTACCGTTCCTTCGGTAGGTTTCAATAAACCAAGCATCATGCGAATCGTGGTCGTCTTTCCCGACCCATTGGGACCCAGAAAACCAAAGATCTCCCCGCGACGAACTTCGAAGTCGATCCCGTTGACCGCGGTAAATTCACCGAATTTTTTGGTTAAGCCCTGGGCGATAATTGCCCTGTCGTTTGAAGTCTCATTCATCGCAATCAACTCAACGCACGCCGTACGTAGCGCAGCGAAACGGCCCCGATGACCAATCCAAGAATTAGAAGCGCAAGCAGGTTAGGCCACAACACCTGCAAGTTGGCACCCTTGAGCATGATGCCGCGCAAAATCGCCAGCCAGTGTTGGGCGGGAATGAACTGAGCGACGCCTTGCAGGAACTTGGGCATCGACTCGACCGGTGCGGCATAGCCCGTAAACATAAAATCCACGAAGCCCAGGATCATCACCAAAAGAAAGGCTTGGTGTTGGCTGCGCGAAAAGACCGAAATCGCCATGCCCTTGGCCAGCTCGACGAACAAGTAACCGAGGGCAAGCAGCAGCAATAACGGCAGCGAACCACGAATCGGCACCTTGAAAACGAAATGCACCATGCTCAGCATCAAGGAGAAATCGAAAAAGCCAACCAGGACGACGGGAATGGATTTACCGATAATGATTTCGAACGAAGTCAGCGGCATCACCAGCAGCTGTTCCAGCGTGCCCAATTCTCGTTCGCGCGAGAAGGCCAAGGCGGCGAAAAGCAAGACCGTGAATTCCAGCATCAAGGCCAGCTCTGCCGGTGTGGTGTAATAGGCTTCGCTGAACGATTCGTTGTACCAGGTGCGCACGCTGAAATCGAAGCCAGCAAATTCATCTGCATCGATCCCTAAGCGTTTGACGGCGATCTCCTGCCCCATTTCCCGGGCAAGCCCCTCAACGGCGCGCAAAGCCGCCGTGGCCGGGGTGCTCTCAGCCCCGTTGAGCAACACCGCCAGGATAGGGACCTGATTGGCGGAAGCCATCTTCTCCGAGAAATCGGGCGGAATGATCACGGCCGCATAAATGCTGCCCTGTACCATAGCTTCGCGGATTGGGGTCTCATCAAAGACCAGCGCTTCCAAGGTGAAAGTTCCGGTGTTCTCCAAAGACGTGATCACCTGCCGGCTGGCAGGGGACTGATCTTCGTCCAAAACCATCAAAGGCAGATTGGTCATCGGACGCGACGTCGCCCAACCTACGAGAATTAATTCCAGTGCACCGCCGAAAAGCATGAACGCCGGCATCCACCAATCGTAGCGCAGGTGATAGAACTCTTTAACCGCCAATGCCCAAATTCGCCGAAACATCCCCACCTCGTTAACCCAGTTTCTTGCGGAAAAACAGCGCTGCAATTGCCGAGAAAGCCACGCCCAATCCGAACAGCATGATTGCATACGGCCAGAGCACATCGAGACCCACACCGGGCAGGAAAATGCCCCGTGTGATGATGGCGAAGTGCGTTCCCGGAAGCACCAAGGATTCCATACGCATCACCTCCGGCAAAGCGGCGATGGGGAAGAAGATACCGGTCAGGAAGAACGCAGGGAAGAAAATGACCAGGAAGGAAAGCGCCAGAGCCGCTGCCTGGGTGCGGATGAACACACCGATGATCGTTCCCATGCCCAAAATGGCGAAGAGGAAGATCGCCGACAACAGGAAGAAGAGCAGGTAATTGCCATGAAAGGGAATGCGAAATACCAGAATTGCGACGGTTGGTATGAGGACTACGTTCACCAATCCCACCAGAATGTAGGGCAGCATCTTACCCAGGATCAACTCGGACCGACCGACGGGTGTGGCGATGAGCTGCTCCAACGTGCCGTGCTCGCGCTCGCGCGCCAAGGTCAACGCCACCGACATTGCCGGAAGACCTAAAACGAGGGAGATCAAACCGGGAACCACGTCGTTCTTCGACTTCAAACCCGGGTTAAACCAGGTGCGCACGCGCAAATCTAACA
Source organism: uncultured Anaerolineaceae bacterium (assembly GCA_964475265.1). GTDB lineage: Bacteria > Chloroflexota > Anaerolineae > Anaerolineales > E44-bin32 > WVZH01. Next base: position 18,548 of record CAYYVY010000054.1, read on the forward strand.
TCTGGAGCGAGTCACTCGGCGCACCCAACGCCTCGAGATTTTGCGCCAATTTCTGGCTGAGGAACTCCTCCGTACGTGAGGCGATGTGGTCGAGGGCGAGGGCGCCGCTCTGCGGTTCGGTGCCGTCGATGATCACCAAAAGCGGCATGCTGCGCATGGCGAGCAACTCCTCGGCGAAGCGCGGATTGATCACGATGGCGGCTTTGATTTTGCCGCGCAGCAACATCGAATCGACTTCCTCGAACTCATCGACCTGCGCGTACAAGTCGAGATCGTCACCTGCCGTCATGCGTTGGATGAAAGCGCGTGACGTCGGGCTGCGATCGTAGTCCAAGACGGCGATGGGCACGTGCTGAATGTTCACCGTCACGGCGAAGGCCATCACGATGAGCAACACCGTCGGCGCCAGGATGACCAATCCCAAAGTGATCGGATCGCGCATGATGTGGTTGTACTCCTTGACCGCCACGGCCCACAATCGACGCAATGACACCTCAGACCTCCTGTGTACTTTCGACAGAAGCTTCCCTCTCGCGGATCAGCGAGATGAAAGCCTCTTCCATGCGAGCCGGCGCCTGATGTATCTCCGCCCCACGCAACCCCTCTCGGCGCAGGAGCGCCTCGATTTGCGGAATGCGCTTCTCGGCGGAATCCACAACCAGGTGCAGCGCTTCTCCATAGGTCTGGACCTGGAGGATACCGGCGGTCTTCTCGATCGCATGCCGCACACTGCGCCAATCTTCGTGGCGGATTACGACGACATCGCCGTGGATTTCGGCACGCAAGCGACGGGGCGTATCGCAGCGGATCATGCGTCCGTCGTACATCAGACCGACCCGTGAACAGCGATCGGCTTCATCCATGTAGGGCGTGCTGACCACGATCGTCGTTCCGCCCAGATGCAGCTCCGTGAGAATGCCCCAAAACTCGCGTCTCGATATCGGATCCACGCCGGTGGTCGGTTCGTCG